>JAAYEH010000121.1 GCA_012728855.1 Rhodopirellula sp.
CCGGCCTTGACCGGGAGGAACTGCTCAAGCGGCCGGTATACATAGAGCACCGACCCAAGAAGGACCCGCGAGACCTGCGTATCCTGGACCCAGCCTGCGGGTCGGGCCACTTCCTGCTCTACGCCTTCGATCTGTTGGAGCGGATATTCGAAGAAGCTTGGAGCGATTCTGAAAGCCCGAAGTCGGAAGTCACCGGCCGAACGATTCAGGAGGACTTCGAGACCCTCGACCACCTGCGCAGGGAGATCCCGAAGCTCATAGTCGAACACAACCTGCACGGCATCGACATCGACCCGCGCGCGGTACAGATCGCCGCGTCGGCTCTCTGGCTGCGGGCGCAGAAGACCTGGAAAAGTCTCGGACTCAAGGCCCAGGAACGGCCACGCATCGCCAGATCGAACATCGTCACCGCCGAGCCGATGCCCGGCGAAGAAGACATGCGCCGCGAGTTCACCGCCGGCCTCAAGCCCCGGGTGCTGGGGCAGATCGTGGACGAGGTGTTCGAAAAGATGAAACTCGCGGGCGAGGCGGGCTCGCTCCTGAAAATCGAAGAGGAGATCAAGGAAGCCGTGGCCGCTGCGGGGAACCAGTGGCGTGAAGGCCCAAAACCGGAACAGCAGCTTCTTTTTCCCGTCATGGCCTCCCCCCGGCCGAAACAGCAGGAACTGCGCTTCGACGTGAAAGGGGTCACCGACGAGCGTTTTTGGGATCAGGCGGAGGACCGCATCCTCGAGGCGCTGAAGGAGTATGCGGAGCGGGCGGAAAACGGACATGCGACCCGTCGCCGTCTGTTCGCGGAGGATGCAGCCAGGGGATTCGCTTTCATTGATCTCTGCCGTAAACGCTATTCCGCAGTGGTGATGAATCCGCCATTTGGCCAATCCAGCGCATCATCAGCCAAATACATCAAGTCGGCTTTCGGTAAAGCAGCATTCGACCTATTTGCCTCTTTTTTAGAAGGCGGATTGAAACGCCTCGAGTCAACTGGCTCTATGGGAGCAATAACGACGTCTGCCGGGTTCTATAGGAATCAGGTCGCGGAATGGAGGGCTGATTTTTTCTTGGATGGATCGATTCGAGCTTGCGCTGATTTAGGCGGACACGTCCTTGATGGCGCAACCGTTCGAGCAGCCACCTATGTTCGAGATGCCTCGCCAAGAGTTGGCAATTCCGTCTTTGTTAGATGCAACGAGTCATCGGTTAAGGATGAAACCCTTTTCAGTTCAATAGAAAGCCTTTGCACGCAACAACCCCTCTCCAATGTATTCATTCTTGATGCCCGTCTGCTTAAGGAAATCCCTGGTGCGCCGCTTGCATATTGGCTTCCGGAGCGTTTCCGACGTGAGGTCGCGAACCTTCAGAGATTTGCAGATGCCGGAGGTGATGCTCAGTTTGGTCTTTCGACGAAAGATGATTTCCGTTTTCTGCGTCTCGCCTGGGAAGCTCCGGCTTCAGAGATTGGGCGCGAAGTGAAGTGGTGTTACACCTCAAAGGGCGGTTCCTACTCGCCTTTCTATTTTGATATTCACCTTTTAACGCTCCACCAAAATGATTTCCATATCTTGGAGCAAGCGATTCTGAAAAAGTATCCCTACCTTGGCGACAGCGCCGGGTGGGTTCTTCATCGTGAGAATAACTATTATTCTCCGGGCCTAACATTTCAGCGAAGAACAAACAAACCATTCGCCCCAAGAGCTCTTCCGGCTAACTGTCTCTTCACCGACAATGGTCCTACTCTCTTTTGGCAGCGGCATTCCTTGCCCGCCTTTCTTGGTCTTTTTAACTCAAGCGTAGTCAAACTATTAGCAGCAGTGGGTAACGGTGCACTTGAAGCGGAGGGTGGAGGCGGAGCCAATTCGTATGAGGTAGGGATTATCAATAACATCGTCGTACCAGAACTTCCTGATGGCGTTACGCGAGATCTGGAAAAGGCCACACTCCAGATAGTGAAATTGAAGCAGGCGATGGGTTCGGGCCAACCGGAAACTCGTGTGTTTCTTATGCCGCGAATCTGCGGCAATCCCTATAACGCGATTGCCACGCAAACCGGAGATATCTCAAAGATCCATGAACGGATTGATAAGCTCGTTAGTCCTTATTACGGTTTTGCACCAGGGGAAGTAGAAGATCTCTTGGCAACAGTCTCGCCTCGCAGTGAAGAAGGAGAAAATGAGGTCATTGCTGCTGACGAGGAGAGCGAGACTGTAGATGACGTTGCAATTGAGTTAGGAGACGATAGGCACAACTTGGTATCTTACTTCCTGGGTGCCAGCTTTGGTCGCTGGGACATCCGCTACGCCACGGGCGAACGCCAGCCACCCGAGTTGCCCGATCCCTTCGCCCCACTGCCCGTCTGTCCGCCCGGCATGCTCCAGAACGCGGAACATCTGCCCGCGGAACCAACGGACGTGCCCGCCAATTATCCACTTCGCGTCTCTTGGGACGGCATCCTGGTGGACGACCCCGGTTTCAACGGCGACAGGCCGCACCGGGACGACATCGTCCGCCGCGTGCGCGAGGTATTCGACCTGCTCTGGAAGGACAAATCCCACGAGATCGAGCAGGAAACCTGCGACATCCTCGGTGTCTCCGACCTGCGGGATTATTTCCGCAAGCCGGCGGGATTTTTCCAGGATCACCTGAAGCGCTATTCCAAGAGCCGGCGCAAGGCCCCGATCTATTGGCCGCTGTCCACGCCGTCCGGGTCATATACGATCTGGCTCTACTACCACCGCTTGAACGAGCAGACGCTCTACGGGGCGGTCAATAAGTATGTCGAACCCAAGATTTCGGAAGTCGAACGCGGGACAGCGCAAATTGAAAATGACCTGAAAGCCGCCTCCGGCCGCCAGGCAACCCGTTTGACCGACCGGCTGGGTGAAGCCCGCGCATTCCTCGCGGAACTGCGCGACATGCGCGAGGAACTTTTGCGGATCGCCGCGCTGCCCTATAAGCCGGACCTCAACGACGGCGTGATCATCAACGCCGCGCCGTTCCACGGTCTTTTCCGCCTGCGCTCTTGGGCCAAGGATACGGAGGACTGCTGGAAGAAGCTCGCCAAGGGCGACTACGACTGGGCGCATTCGGCCTACACGATATGGCCCGACCGCGTCCGGA
>JAAYEH010000122.1 GCA_012728855.1 Rhodopirellula sp.
CCCAAGAATCGTCGCCCCCGGGCGCGCAGTCCCTTTGGCCGCAATGATTTGCCGATCGAAAAATGCGAACCGCGAATGACACGTCGCCCGCATCGGCCAAGAAAGCGTCGCTTGCGCCCCAAGATTCTCGCAGAGTAATTCCAAGCGAGCCCTCCACTTGCGCGCCGTGGCCCGAAAACGCCCCTTGACGCCGCCGGCGGCCGTGCTATCATCGGGGCTGATTAAGTGAACATGCGTACCCTGTCCTTTCCGCCGCCGCGGCGGAGAGGAATTCCGGTGCCGGGACTGCCGGGCTCCGGGGAATTCTGCGGCCCACCCCGATTCAAGGCCGCTTAGGGAAGCTTCAAAAGCGACCGTCTCCAACGCTGTTGGGGGTAAACGCTCCGTTGCCGCCGCCGATCGCGGCACGGACCATTCACGGGGCCCAAACGCGGCTGCTGTGGAGCGGCCGCGCATGGCAGATCGGATTGGACCTCCACAACGGCGTGCCTTGGCATCACCCTCGACCGCCGCAGGCGGCCGCGCGCTGATGGAAACTCATGGCCTTCTTGATGCAGGTACACCATGTCTACCGAAAACAACGTCACCAACCGAACGAAAGAAGCCCAACTGCAACGCATGATCGCCGAGGTCAAGGCCGAGATTCTCCGTCGCGGCTTCCACGGCACGGCCACCGTGGAGCTGAAGGTGCAGGACGGCACGATCCAGCAGATCGTCCGATCTGTCCACCGCATCGAACGCTAAGGTCCACCCCACCCGCCAAACCATCCCTGTCGAATCAGCCCGGCTGCTCCGCAGCAGCCGGGCTGATGGAACTGATGAACGAGCGCGACGATCGCCCCTGGAGCGCGACAATGGCAACTGAAACCGAACCGCCGCTGCGGCTGGAAATCCGTCGCAGCCATCAACGCCGCTACGAGCAGATCGTGGCCCGACGCCAGGCCGAGCAACAGCGCCGCTTGCGCGTCGCGGACCGCGACGGCGTCGCCCCGTCGCCCGTCCACCGCCAAGCACGAAAGCCTGGCTCGAAAATAAACACTTGACTCCGCCGCGGACATCGGCTATTCTTGTGTGAACACCTGAACAGTAATTTCCGGCGGGTATCCGGAAGAGCCCACGAGGTATCAGGAAGAGCCCGCCGCCGGACGCGAAAGCGTCGTCCGGCGGCGGGCTTTTTTTGTTGGGCCCTGCGGCGATCGGCGGATGTGTGACGGAAATCATTGGGGAGCCGTCGCCGAGCCTCGCAAGGGGCGGGCGCGTCGAGGTTTCCGCATCAAGCCTTCAGTTTGAAAGGACAATCAGCTCATGACCGATAAACTTCACTGGGGCAGTGTGCTGCCCGCCTTTCTGACCGGCGGCGGAATTCTCGCGCCGGCACGCGCCGAACAATATCGCTTTGCTCCGATTCTGCCGGGAAAACGGCAGGTGGTGCGTTGCGACGTCATCCTGCCGTACTGCGCCACAAACGTGCGGTGGGCGCTGGCGGCGGCGGAGAGCATCCTCAACCAGGCGTTTGCCGAGCCGGTGCTGCACCTGATCGCCGACGGCGATACAGCGGTCGAGGATCGACGGCTGAAGGACGCACTGGGGGACGTGGCGTGCTGCCGCTGGTATCGGACCCGCAAGCGGCTGGGGCCGTATCGGATCACGAACCATCTGTTCGATTATCTCGAGACGGAGTACTACGTGGTCCAAGACGCGGACGATCTTTCGGCCCCGAATCGGTTGTGGCGATCGGTGCGGGTGCTGGAGGACCATGGGTACGACATCTTCGGCGGCGCGATGGAGCAGTTCACGGATTATCGGTGTCGGAGCGAGGCGAGCGTGGCTTCGCTGGGAAGGTCACCGTACCAGATGCCGGGGGTACGTTGGATGAAAACGCCGCAGGGGGCGATCATCCACGGCGGCATGACATGCCGCAAGTCGTGCTTCGAGCGGCTGGGAGGCTACGGCGAATTCATCTCGGGCGGCGATTGCGAGTTCATTGCGCGGGCGCATGCGGCGGGCGCGAAGATCTTCGTATCGCACCAGATCGTGGGCTGGCGGCGGTTGCACGAGGATAGTCTGAGCCATTCGATGCCGGTAAAACTCCGGCTCGACGAGCAATTCAATCCGGATGAAGTGAAGCGGCGATTTGAGGAATGGGAAGAGGAAGGATGCGATCTGGCGAGCTACGGGTGCCTGGACCGGTATCGATCGGGCGGAGAACTCATCCGACTTGGGGAGGGCGAACGATGACACGCAGAGGTCGAGAGTCGAGGGTGGAGAGTCAAGAGCGGGAGAAGGGTGGAGAGTTGAGAGTCGAGAGTCGAGAGCCAGAGACGGGGGAGGAGCTTGGGATCGGGAGTCCAGAGCCAAGCGGTGCGGCTGCTGGCTCTTTTCTGGCTCTGGAGTCTCGGCGCTCAGATTTGGACTTCCCTTCGGAACGTGACTCGAAAGTGCGGTGCCACAATCTCGAGATCCACGTGTCGCACGGGTGCAACCTGACGTGCGAGCAGTGTTCGCATTTCAGCAACTACGGGTTTCGGGGGCATCTGTCGCCCGCGGATGCGCGGGCGTGGCTGGGGGCGTGGGCGGTGCGGCTGGAGCCGAAGTGGGTATCGCTGCTGGGCGGGGAGCCGACGCTAAACCCGGCTCTTTGCGAGATCGTCGCAATTGCGCGAGAGACGTTTCCGCGGGCGCTGGTTCAACTCGTCACGAACGGCTGGTTTCTTCACCGGTATCGGGAGTTGCCCGACGTGCTGGAGCGGCACAATGTGCGGTTGGAACTGTCGGTGCATCACGGGAGCGAGCAGTATTTGGCTCGCGTAGCGGAGATTCTGATGTTGCTTTTGGAATGGCGGGAGCGGAAACGCTTTTCGCTGCACGTGCGGAGATCGTACAGCCGCTGGCGGAGGCTGTACCGCTCCGCCGGCGCGGATCTACGGCCGGTCGCCGACGGCGACGCGGAGGCTGCCTGGGAGGCGTGTGGTTCTCGCGACTGCCTGCAGATTCACGAGGGGAAGCTGTGGAAGTGCCCGCCGGTGGCGTATCTGCGTCTGACGGCCGAGAAGTATTCGATCGATCGGACCGCGTGGGGATCGTGGCTGGATTACCGGCCGCTGGAACCTGGATGCACGGACGACGAACTGCGGGAGTTTCTCGCGCGCGGGGCCGAGCGGGTGTGCGAGCTGTGCCCGGCCAATCCGGAGGCGATGGAATTGCGATCGCCGCTGTCGAGGGCGGGGAAGGGAGGAGAAGAGCGATGAACGAAAGAGCGAGGCAGGAGGCGGATCGCGAACGGTCCGCCGCTGAGCCCAGCCTGGCGCGGCAGGCTTGGAACCTGGCTCGTGCGATGGCGGATTTCGTGGCGGACGGCTGCCGGACGGTGGAGGTTTCGGAGTACCGGCGGCGCCTGGAGATCTGCGACGCGTGCAACGAGCGCCGCGGGAACCGCTGCATGCAATGCGGATGCCGCCTGGCGCTGAAGGCGCGGGGGCGGGCCTTTCGGTGTCCCTTGGAGAAGTGGCCGCAGATTGAATCCCGTCACGGAGGGGAGCAGTGAGAATGGACACACCCTTTGCCAAGATGCACGCCGACGAGCGTCCGGGGTCGCACGGGGACGATCAGCGGCGGCTGCGCCACGGGCGAGAGCAACACGTGGGGTTCGACGTGGGGCGATACCTGCAGCCGCCGCCGATGCTTTTCACGCGCGATGGACACAACGTGTTTCTGGGGGACATGTACCGGGGCAGCGCGGCGTTTCTCGTCGCCGGCGGACCGTCGCTGAAGGCGCACGACCTGGCGCGACTGGAAGAACGGGGCGTTCTGACGTGTGCGCTGAACAACGCGGCGACGGTGGTGCGTCCGCAGCTCTGGGTGTCGGTGGACGACCCGGGGAATTTTTGCGACGTCATCTGGCGCGATCCGGCGATATTGAAGTTCGTGCCGCTGTGCCACATGGAGAAGCATTTCACGATCCGCAACGGGCGCGGCGAATTGGTGCCGTCGGAAGAGGTGGTGGGCGATATGCCGGGCGTGTTCGGTTTCCGCAGGAACGAAGCCTTTGCCGCGGATCGGTGGCTGTACGAGAGCACGTTCAACTGGGGCAATCACTCGGAGGTGGTGGACGCCTATGGGAACAAGGGGTCGCGGTCGGTGATGTACGTGGCGCTACGGCTGCTGTTCTACCTGGGCGTGCGGCGGCTGTACCTGTTGGGCTGCGACTTCCGGATGGAACACGGCAAGCAGAACTACGCGTTCGAGCAGGATCGGACGCGGTCGTCGGTGCGGGGGAACAACGAGAGCTACCGGATCCTGAACGCGCGGCTGGGGCATCTCAAGCCGTATTTCGATCGGGAGGGGTACGAGGTCTACAACTGCACGCCCGCGAGCGGCCTGACGGTATTTCCCTCGATGAGCTACGAGGATGCCCTGGCGGAGATCGGGGGGAGGATGCCGGCGAAGGTGGTGACGAAGGGGATGTACGAGCGACTGCGGGGGGAGAAGAGGAGAGGGTCGAAGGAGCCACGGGAAGAGGACGACGCGCCGGAGGTGACGCTGGTGACGGCGGTCGGCGAGGAGATCTGGGAGGGTGAGCCGCTGGAATGGCAGGCGTCGCCGGGACGCGAGGGCGGACCGAGGTGCATGGCTCGGCTGGTCGTGCGGCACGGGGAGGCGAGCGCGAGTGAGCGGGGCAAAGGATTGCAGCCGGCGGACGGTCTGACGCAGGTGCTGCCGTGCGCGCCGGGCGGCTCGCCAGAGCGGCTCGAGGCGATGCTGATCCGCGCCGTAGCGGAGCGGGCCGCGACGCCGTGGTGCCTGTACTTGGATCCGCGCAGGGCGTCGCCAGACGCCGCGGAAGCCGTTTGGCTTCGGTGGATTTCGACGAACCATGCGGCAAAGAAGCCTGCGCCGGTGATGATAGGCGAGGCTTGCGGGACGGTCCGGCCGCCGGATGCCTTTGCGGAACTGGATCGCTGGGGCGACTCGGCGCCGGGACTGCAGGAATTCCGGCGGCTGGACGTGCCGTTCGATCCGGAGGGGTCGCGGTTGCGCTGCCACGGCATTGCTCCCTGGTGCGTGTATGTGCGGACGGATTGGCTGCGCGCGATTGCGGCCTTCACGCCGGAAGAGCTGCCCTGCCGCTGGGCCGTCGACTACTTGCTCTACTGTGCCCTGCGCCGCGGCGACCCGGTAGCCCGGATCCGCCCCAAGGCGCCGGGTTGGACACTGCCGGCACGGGACCGGCGCAAACACCTTGTTGTCTGAGGAGAGAAACCATGCTGGAAAAGATCGCGGCCAAACAACGTGCCTTGCTCGCGCGGACGATCCGTGCGATCGGCGGGAGTTGGAAGCTCTGGGGGTTCAGCCTTCCCCTTTACCGGGACGATGAGATCGAAGTTGTCCGGATTCGGGCGTGGCGCGGCGGTTACTCGTCGCGACATCACCACTGCGAGAAGGACAACCTGTTTTTCGTGACGAACGGACGCCTGTCGATTGTCTCGTACGGGCCGCAGGGGCCGACGAAGGAGATTCTCGAGCCGGGAGCGGTTCTGAGGGTGCCGGCGGGCGTGAGCCACCGCTTCGTGGCCCTGGACGACGCCGTGGCCTATGAGTTCTATCGCGCGACGACCGATCGGTTCCTTCGCGCCGGCGACATCGTGCGGCAGGACGTCGGGGGCATTGTTGACGGGGATCCGATGGAGTTCGACGGCTGAGAGAGCAGTTGAGACTTGAGACTTGAGGCTTGAGGCTTGAGGCTTGAGGCTTGAGAGTTGAGAGCGGGAGAAGAGGGAAGAGGAGAACGAGAGGCGGATCATGGCAAACGGGATCATTTATCTGCTGACAGGGCCGGCGCATGGGGTGCGGCTGGTGGTTTCGCTGTGGAGCCTGCGGCGGCACTACGCGGGGCCGGTAACGTTGTTTACGACGCAGCCGGCGTCGCATTGGATCGGCGAGCGGTGTGCCGGGGATCGGCGGCTGGGCGTGGAACATCGCACGTTCGGGGACGCAGCGGCGGGACGGAATGGGGATTTCCTGACGAAGCTGGCGGTGTTGCCGCATTCGCCCTATCGCGTCACCGCGCATCTGGATGCCGACACGCTGGTGGCCGGCGACGTGTCAGCGCTGTTCGAGCTGTCGGAATCGGAGCCGTTCTGCGCGACGCAGTTCGCGGAATGGACCACGCGGAAGCGAATCCTCCGCCGCCGACTGGAGCCGTGGCGGAGCGTGGGGCGGGATGAGGCCGAGCGGGCGATCCTGAACGGCCTGGTCGACGCGGCGCTCGAGCGCCGTCCGGCGGTGAACGGGGGCGTCTTCGCCTACCGGCGCGGCGCGGAAATCGTGGACCGCTGGCGAGAGCTGGCGGAGACGGGGCGGAGCACGTTCATCTGTGATGAGATCGCTTTGCAACTGATCCTTACGCAGTATCCGCACAAGCTGCTGGACTGCCGGTACAACTGCTCACCGGTCTACGGGCTGCGGCAGGAGGAGTCGCGGATCTGGCATTTCCACGGGGAGCGCCACGTCCGCGACGCAAGGTGCCGCGAGATCTGGCTGCCGGCGTACCGGGACTGCCTCGGCGAGAACGTGGCGAGGTTGGCCGAGTGGAGCCCGGGGGGGGATCGGCGGTTGGCGGCGTGGCAGCGGGATGGAGGAGCGGAGTGATGGAGTGGTGGAGTGGTGGAGTGGTGGAGTGGTGGAGAGATGGCCGCAATATTGCAGTACTCCAGTACTCCATCACTCCATTACTCCATTCCCCTTGCACGTGAGGTGATTTGATGAAATTGGAGATTGTGTCGCATTGCTGGCGGTATGGGCGGTTGCTGAGCTACCAGTTGAGCTCGCTGGTGCTCTATCCGCCCGAGGAAGTGGAGGTGCTGATGACCGTGTTCTTTGCGGATGCGGATCGGGATACGGTGGGCGTCGTGGAGTATTTCTCCGGACGTCTCCGCGGCGGGCGGGTGCGGCTGCGGGGATGGGTGTTGCCGGAAGAGGAGCTTCTGGCGCGCGGCGTGGGGAGGAATATGGCTGCGTTGGCGACGGAGGCGGATTGGGTGTGGTTTGCGGACTGCGACTTCTTGTTCGGGGACGGCGCACTGGATGCGTTGGGAGGCCGGGCGGGTGAGACGGACGCAGTGCTGTTGTTCCCGCGCGAGGTGCAGGGGAGCCGAACGCACGCGACGGGAGACAAGGCGATCGCGGCGGCGTCGGGTCCGCCGCGGGTGCTGGCTATCGAACGGGAGGATTTTTCGCCGATGCGTTTTTCGCGAGCGACCGGCGGCGTGCAGATCGCCAGGGGCGACGTCGTGCGACGGCTGGGTTACTGCAAGGATTCGGCCCCTCGAGCTCGCGGCTTGCGCTGGCGCGTGCCCCGCGAGGACGTGAAGTTTCGCAGATCGTTGGGTACGAGGGGGACGCCGATCGATCTACCCAACGTCTATCGGATTCGGCACAGCCAGCGCGGGCAGGACGACCCTGCCGCGCGGCTTTAGAACCTATCGAAGATCGATTCCGGGATTTTGCCGATTCTGCGGGCCTTAGCGAGCAAAGGAAACAGGGGAATGGCAACAGGGAATACGGTTCACGGGCGTGACCGCGTGGCGGACCAGCGACCGTCCTTTCGCGTTTTCGTTCTTTCGCGGTCTTTTCATGAGGGATCGCGAAAACGCGAAGGAGCGAAAACGCGAAAGAGTCCAGGAATCTTCGTGATGGCAAATAGGGAGTCGTTCTCGGGAGGGTTCCCCAGGCGAGCGGCAGGGCGTTTGCACGTGTTTTGTGATATTAGGCGTCTTCTCGTTTTGCTGAAAGGGGCCCGCCCGTGAGCTTGGAATTTACGACGGTAGTCGGTTGCGACGCGCGGTACTGCGAGCAGTTCGCGATGGTGTGGCCGACCTGGCGGCGGTACAAGCCCGAGATTCTCGCTTCGCCGCTGTTGGTCGTATGCGACGCGGCGGCGGGGGGCGAATCATGGTGGCGGCGGCGGTTGGATTGGCTCGACCATCCGGACTGGCGCGTGGTGCTCTGGGAGTGGCCGGGGCGGCAGGCGGATCGATTGGACGGCTGGAGCCAGCGCGAGCGGATGCTGAGTGCTTTCGTCTACGCGCCGTGCGAGCACGTGCAAACTCGCTATTGGCTGAAACTCGACACGGACACGGTCGCCACGGCCCCGGGCGCGTGGTTCGATCGGGAGTGGTTCGCGGGTTCTCCCGCGCTGGTCAGTTCGCCTTGGCCGTATACGAAGCCCGGCGTGTGGATCGATCGGCTGGAGGAGTGGGGAGACCGTCATCCGCAGCTTGGCGCCTTTGCGTCGCTGGGCCTTCGGTCGTCACCCGGGGCCGAGACCTTTCGCCACGCGCGCATTGCCAGTTGGCTCTGTTTCGTCCGCAGGGATTTCGGCCGCCTGGCGGCGAGCTACGCTCCCGAGCGGCTGCCGGTTCCCAGCCAGGACACGTACCACTGGTACGTGGCCTCGCGACGGGGCGAAGCGATCGTCCGAAGGCGAATGAAGGAGTATGGCTGGATGCCGATTCGGAACGACCGCAGGCGCCGACAGTTGGTCCAAGAAGCGATGCGAGCCGGCTGAACCGAAGGTCGACGGCATCGCAGAGGACGGGCGGCAATGGCGGGGAACATGAAAGGCGAAGAAGAGAGATGACAGAAAAATGGATGACAGAAACATGAAGAGGAAGGCTCCTCCGAAGAATTCGTGGGTTCCTTCGCGCGATTCCCAATCGGTGGAAACAGTGATCGAAACAATGGACATGTTCGTATCCCGCGGAAAAGCGGCAACAGAGAAGAGGAACCCGTACTTGAACCCAGAGTACGGGTTCCTCTTCTCTGTTGCCGTCTTTCTGATACAGGAAAACCACGTGCCGCTTCTGTCAGATTGACGGGAAATCTCGGTGTTCTTGAGTGTCAACGGTTTGAACTTACCCACAGATTCTGCGGAAGAGCC
>JAAYEH010000123.1 GCA_012728855.1 Rhodopirellula sp.
TGATGCATTTCTCTCCAATCCAAGGGTTGTTATGGGGGAAACGGGGACGCAGCCAGATGGCCTGTGAGCCAAACACTAGCTGCGTCCCCGATTCAAGTCAGCCACATAGTGCCGCTCCCCAGAACTCGTGGACACGCAGTTAAGGTGCTATAATGGCGCCGCAGTCCATGAGGAGTAACGGATTATGACGACAAAACGTCGCAACTACACCAAGGAATTCAAGATCGAAGCCGTCCGGTTGGTAACCGAGGAAGACTATTCCATTCGCGCGGCGGCGGAGAGCTTGGGTGTTTCTGGCAATTCGCTGCGAAGCTGGCGAAAAGAATTGGAAAAAGAGGCGGAGAGCGCTTTTCCCGGCAAGGGAAAGATTTCCACGCGTGACGAACAAATGCAGCGGCTTCAGGAAGAGAATCGCCGGCTGCGGATGGAGCGCGACATCTTAAAAAAAGCGACGGCCTTCTTCGCGAACGACGCGAACTGAGATTCGCGTGGATCGAGAAACACCGTGAACTGTGGCCCCTCCGACTGATGTGTCGGGTGCTCGAGGTCAGCCGAAGCGGGTTCTACGCTTGGCGTGACCGTCCTTCGAGCAATCGGGCCGAATCGCGAAGAAGGCTTATCCGCATGATCAAGGAAATCCACCAGCAGAGCCGCGAGAACTACGGCAGCCCGCGTGTTCACCGGGAACTGCTCACCCGCGGCGAGAAATGCTGCGTCAACACGGTGGCGCGGTATATGCGCGAGAACGACATCGCCGCGAAGACGAGGCGGAAATTCAAGCATACGACGGACTCGAACCATTCCTACCCGATCGCGAGGAATGTGTTGGACCGTCAGTTCGAACAAACGGAGCCGAACCGTGCCTGGGTGAGTGATATTACGTACATTCCGACGCGTGAAGGGTGGTTGTACCTGGCCACCGTTCTGGACCTGTTTTCACGGAAGATCGTCGGCTGGTCGATGAGCTGCCGGATAGACCGTCACCTGGTGATCGACGCGCTCCAGATGGCGGTCTCTAATCGGCATCCTCCGCCCGGCTTGATCCACCACAGCGATCGGGGAAGCCAATACGCCAGCAATGAATACCAGGCGTTGTTGCAAGAACACGGCATGATTTGCAGCATGAGCCGCAAGGGGAACTGCTGGGACAACGCCGTCATGGAAAGCTTCTTTCGTTCGCTGAAAACGGAGTTGGTTTATCACGAAGATTTCGCAACGCGCGCCGAGGCGCACGCCGCGCTTTTCGAGTACATCGAAGTATTCTACAACCGGATCCGGCTGCATTCGTCACTCGGCTACTTGAGCCCGACGCATTATGAATTGGCAATCTAACCAAGCGCGTTGACATGAAGACCGAAGCGCGTATAATCATCGTTGTCCGATCGGAGGATAGGGCTCTGCTGAGGAGCAACCCGAGCGCCGATCGAGACCCAGTAGACCGGTGTGCGGCGAAACGAATTCCCCGTTTCGCCGCCCCGTATTTCAACCAACTTCCCCACACCGGGAACTGGCCCAAAGCGCAAAACCTCTCGGGGGTCTGGGGGGCGTCCCCCAGGAAATACAGTTTTCTTCCGCTTCCCCCAAGGAAGATATACCCATTTCTGTGTCCACTTTTTGTGGGGAAGGCCA
>JAAYEH010000124.1 GCA_012728855.1 Rhodopirellula sp.
AACCCGAACGAACGTCGGCACGCAGCCGGTCGAGGTGTCGGCCTATGCCGCGACGACGATCACGGCCGACAAGGAGGAGACGGTCAACCTAGTGGTCGGGTTCGACGACTGGCTACGGCTATGGATCAACGGCGAATTCGTTGCGCAGCGCGAGCACAACCAGGGCTTCGCCACGGCGAGGATTCCCGTCAAGCTGCGGCCCGGCGAAAACCGCGTGTTGCTGAAACTGAGCAACTTCGACAACCAGCAGTGGCGACTCTGGGCGTTTTCGCTTCGGGTCGAGCGGTAGGGCGGCCAGAGGCAACGCTCAGTGGCACGCACGTGTCGTCTGAGGGGGCCACGAACGGTTCGCGCCAGCTTGCACGTTGGACGCCGTCACGCCCTTTGTATTCCGGGTGGCATGGACGGCTTGCCCGTCCTTGCCTTCGGGCGGAGAATCGACACCCGAAGCAGGCAAGGCTCCTCTTTGTGGCTTCGTGGCTTCGTGTGAGAAAGAGATGCTCACACAGAGACACGAAGGACGATTGTGGCAAACGTTTCAACGGCGGGTCGTCCAGGTTCTTTGTTTCGGGCGCCGAGGACGCAAGAGGTCCGGCTCGTATGTGGCGACAAGGGAACCGGTGATTAGCAACCAGGGCTTCGCCACGGCAAGGATCTGCGTTAGAATGCACTCTGACGGGAGTCGTCTACGCTTGACGCTGAGGAATTTCGGCAACGAGCCGTGGTGACTCTGGGCGTTTTCATCTCGCGGCGAACGGCAGAGGGCTCTTCAGGGCTACTGAACTATTGACCATTGCATAGCGAAAAAACTGAGGCCTGCAAACGAGGCGAACTGGCAAATTGGCCGGATCATTCCTTCAACGCAGATATCAATAATGGATAGGGCTGCAGCATGATCCCAGTTGTCTATTACGGCAAGCAGATCGATTCCTCATGCACGGGCGAACGCCTTGTCACGGTCGTCTGTGGCAAGTGCGGCTGCGAATACTACTATCAACTGACTCGAATAGGACAGGGGAGCGGAACAGCGCCCTATTGGATTGGGATGGCCCGTGCTGCACGGCTGGCAAGAGAACGGTCCGAGAAGGATCTCGGGCAACGTTTGGAACACGAGGCTGAGTTGGTGCCTTGTCCGAAATGCCACTGGATTAACGAGGACATGGTGCGAGGCTATCGCCGAAGTCAGTATCCTCGCATGGGCGCCCTTGCCGCCGCCGTGGCCTTGATTGGGATCGCGGGTTGCCTGATTGCGGCGTGGTTTGTGTCGCTTGGTCCCGCCGCCGACCGCGGTTTGCTCCCGTATCTGCTGTTTGCCGGACCGATAATGTTTCTGACGTTGGCGGTGGCAACGATCCTTTTGCGAAATTGGATGCGAGGCCGGATCGACCCAAACGCAAACTATCCCGCTCCGCCTCGACTGCCTCCCGGTTCGCCACCGCCGCTTGTGATCGACGAAGACAGCGGGGTGTTGCGACCGCCGATGCGCGACTTGACGAGCCTCCGGGCGGTGCCGGAGTGGCTCGATATGCAAATCGGGCGGCATGAGATTCCACTGGTTTGTTGCGACTGCCTTGGAGTCGGTGCTTTGGAGCACGCGCATACTACCCCGGTGACTCGCGCGTTTGCGGTCACGATTCCACGCTGTGAGGCATGTAGACGCAGCTCAAGGCGGAAGTCGCGGCGAATCTGGGCAATGACGATGATCCTTGGCCTGCCCGTCGGATACGCGTTCGCTGCCTTGCTGCCGCTTCAGGCAGCCGAGTTATGGATTCTCATCGGCGGGGCCGCCCTGGCCTTAATGGCTCTTGCCAGTCATGCAGCATGCATAGCAACCCTTCCCGTCACCGTCGCGAATGGTGATTCGTCGCGGGGAGTGGTGCGGTTGCGATTCCGAAATCTGGCATATCATTCACTCGTTGCGCAAAGTTTCGAAGCCG
>JAAYEH010000125.1 GCA_012728855.1 Rhodopirellula sp.
AGCCGGACAACTTTGGCTTTCCCGGTTTCCGCTGGTATCCCACCAAGGGCGTGTGGGCTCGCGCACGCAAGGGGCGTTTGAGCTTCTTTGCCAACGGCGGATACGTGACGGCCTGCAAGATCTATCGTGAAATGGCACAAGAGCAAGGTTTGGTTCGCACGTTTACCGAAAAGGCCAAGCAGAAGCCGAACGTGCGGAAACTGTTCGGGGCGGTCAACTGGTGGGGCGGCAGCCCGGATTTTGCGTTGGAGGCGAAAGCGGCCGGGATGACGCACGGCCTGCTGAACGGGCGCCCCAGCCCGGAAAGCATGGCCGAGGTTGTCGCGCAGGGCTGGCTGATGAGCGAGTACGACAACTACGAGGACATCAACGACTCCGAGGTCATCGATCGCGCCAAGGCGCCGGTGAAGACGCACTCCGTCGTAAAGGCCGATGGTGAATTCATGACGGCGTGGGTGACCCGAGACAAGGATATGAATCCCGTCCACACCTACATGAAACAGTGTACGGGCGTCATGACCAAGTGCGCCCGGATCGTCATTCCCAAGGTCTTGGCGACCTATCCCTACAACACGCGTTTCCTCGACGTAACCACGGCTACCGGCCTCAAGGAGTGCTACTCGCCGCTGCATCCGTGCGACCGCAAGCAGGACCAAGCCAATCGCGAAGCGCTGTGCGCGTACGTGGGAGACGAACTCGGTCTGGTGGCCGGCGGCGAACACGGCAGGTACTACGATGTCCGCTTCTTGGACTACCACGAGGGGATGATGGGCGGCGGTTGCTACAGTTGGCCTGCCGGCTATCTCCGCGACATCCAGAGCCGGGAGGAGATCGACGAGCGGTATCTGAAATACGGGATCGACCCGGCCCATCGGGTGCCCATGTTCGAACTGGTCTTTCACGACTGCGTGGTGGACTACTGGTACTGGGGAGCCACCAACGATTATCTGCACCAGTTCGCGCCCGAAATCACCGACCGCAAGACCGCGATGAACGTGCTCTACGGAACGCCTCCAATGATGTGGGTCAACGAGCACGGCCTCCGCTGGCGCGAACCCGACGAGCGGCAGTTGATGATCGAGATCTATCAGCAGACCTGCAAATTGCACGAGGTGATCGCCGATCAGGAAATGGTGTCTCACGAGTTTCTCACGCCCGACCGGAAGGTGCAGCGCAGCACGTTCGCCGACGGCACCGTCTGTACGGTCAACTTTGGCGATTCCACGTACCAAGTGACCACCGGCGAGGGCGAGCTTTGCCTCGGCACGAATGATTTCTACGTGAAAGGCCCGAGAGTCGAGCAGTGGCGTCTGCGCACGGGGGGCGCCAACGACGAGCGGGAGGTCTCTATCCGCACGGATCGATTCTTGCTCGTGCAAAAGCCGACCGGCATGCTCCGGCAGCAGGGCCTCGCCGCCTCCGGCAAGGTCTCCCTGCAACGGGACGAAGCCGGTGCGAGCATTTCCCTTGCCAAGGATTCAACGCTTGCTTTGGATCTTGCCGACTACTGCCGCGACTGGCAAGGAAGACCTGCCGCGCTGCTCGTGCTCGACGATCGAGGCAAAGTCCGATGCCGGGGACCGGTCGTTCTTGATGGCAAGGTGTCGCTGAAGACCGGTGACAAGGACGCTCGCTACGCTCTTCTCATCGGTGACACGGCCGATGTGCCGGACCTGGTTGTGAGCGATCTCAAGGTGAAGATCGACTGGGGACAGCCTGGTGGTGACCGGGCCTTTCCGGTTGCCATCTTGATGGATGCGGAGGTGAAGAATCTTGGATTGGCAACTGGCCGGGAAGCCGTTGTCCGAATCCAGCTTGACGGCACGAGCGGTCCGGTGCTTCTGGAGAAGCGGATCGAGCGTCTCGACGCGGGGGCCGGACTGTCGTTCCACGCCTCTCTGCCCGGCGACCGGGCCGATGGCCAGCGGCGGATGGTGGCCTCCCTATCCGGCAAGGAACTGACTCAGACCGGGCCCGCCCAGCGGACAGTGCCCTTCTGTACTCCGACGGTTGCCTCGGCGTTTCCCCTCCGGCAGGAGCTTGGTTTCCGTGTGCCCGGTGGCAATGCGGAGGGCTTAGCCATTGAGGTGGTGCATCAGTTGCCCGCCGAAGCCGATCCGGCCAATCTACGAGTTCTGTTTGCCGGTGGTGTTTCCACTCCCGCGCAGTTCGAGAGCGGAAAAGGTGCGGAGGGCAAGTTGGTGTTTGTGCTTCCTGCGGGAGTGCCGGCCGGAACCACGCAGGCCGAATTGCTGGCCATGCCGAAGGGGAAAGAGGGCGGCGTCTATCCACCCGCCTCGCAGTTCACAGTACCCGAGGACGGCTCCCGGTTGGTTTTCGGCACCTACTCCCTCACGTTGCACCAGGGAACGCTGACCGACATTGCTGTTCACCGGCCCGATGGCAGCGAACTGACGGTCGTGTCTTCCATCATCGAGTCTTCGCAGGAGACGGGCTGGTCTGCAGAATCGGGCGAACTCACCGATTTTGCCTTGGAGGAGATCGGCCCGGTGCGGGCAGTGTTCCGCATGGCGAAGACACTGGAAGGCGGATACAGGCTCACTCGCCGTTTCCTTTTCTACGCGGATCGGTTCGAGGTGGTTTCTGCCTGCGACCCGCACCGCTCCCTCCTGACGCGCACCATGTACGCCGTGGATGGCATTGCCGTGAAGGGAAGCGGCGGGCAGGCTGTCATGGATGGTAAAGGCGACAATGAGGACTTCGGCTTCGCGGGCCAGCCGCAGTGGTTTGCCGCGTTCGGGCCCACGTACCGCAGTGCTTGCTTCGCACTCACGCGTGCCGAAGGATTCACCTATTGGGACAGCGGCACCCACCGCGGACAAATGGGCCTCGGATGTCCAGGGGCAACCGAGCGGCGCGTGTTCCTTTGGGGGCAAGGCACGGATAACGCCGACTTCGCCAAGGAGATCTGGAACGCCTACGCGGAGACCCTCACGAAGTGAGCGACGTCCAACCCCCGAAACACCGCGCACACCGTCCGGCGGCCGCACCGTGACAACCGCTACGTGCGACGGTAAGCTATACGAGTGGAACGACGGACCAAAGAAAAGAAAGGACAGACAACCATGAACCAAGACCAACGGATAACCAGACGGCGTATGTTGAAGACCGCGGTGGTCGGCGCGTCGGGCGTCGCCGCAGCATCGCTGCGACAGACGCCGAGCGGTGCGGCAACTCCCAAGACAAACGCAGCACAGGTCCCCGTCAAGCTGAGGTGCCCCGACGCGCCGCGGTTCCGCGGGCCGTTTCCAATCCTCTCGACCCCCTTTACCACCTCCGGTGAGGTGGACTTCGAGGTGCTTGCCCGACAGGCGCGGTTTGCCGACTGGTGTGAAAGTCCCGGCATGATCTGGCCGCAGTCGAACGACAGCGTCGACCTGCTGACCACCGAAGAAAAGCTCGAAGGGATGGAGGTGCTGGCCAAAACGGCCCGCGATCTGCGTACGACGGCACTCTGCCTCGGTGTGCAGGGCAAAGACACCGACGACATGCTCGTCTATGCCAAACATGCCAAGAAGCTGGCCCCCACGGCGATCATCTCCCGACCGCCCGACACCGGCAAGACGCAAGACGACCTGCGCCAATACTGGCGAGCCCTCGCCTCGGTGATCACCGAGCAGCCAGTCATGATCCAGACGACCGCTCGCCAAGGAGGCACCAGCCCCTCGACCGAGCTGCTGATCGAGCTCGCCAAGGAGTTTCCGAACTTCGGCTATGTCAAAGAAGAATCCAGTCCTGTCATCCCTCGCATTCGCACGCTGCTCGCCTCGCCCTCGATCCGGAGTGTCTTCAGCGCCCGTGGCGCGTTTGGATGGCTCTACGAGTCGCGGCTCGGCACCGAAGGGCTCGTCACCGAACGAATCGCCTACGCCGACCTCCTCGCAAAGATCTGGGAACTGATGAAAAGCGGCTCCGATCCCGCGACGCTGAAGGATATGTACAGCAAGCTGATCTTGATGTTCAACCTGCACCACACCCATCCGGGCAACTTGCGGGGCTATAGTCTCTATGTATTGAAGATGCGAGGCGTGTTCCGCACGATGGTCTCACGGGAATATGGCCCAGGGGGCAGCACTCCCGCCAAGCCAATCGTTCGGGACCTGGCGCTCTCGGAAGAGGAGATCGCCGAAATCGAGTGGCGATTCGAGTCGCTCAAGCCGTATCTGAAGCCTGGCAAGTTCGACGGCTAGTGCGTGCCGCAGGGACAAGGAGCGGCCGCCGCCGGCGTTTCTTCCAAGCCAAAACCGACGAAAATGCGGAGACTGTAGCATGAAAACCGGGGCCAGACCCCTGCCGGCTCGTCCCAATGGCACTAACCTTGTTTCTTTGTTTTTGTGGGCCGTTTTTTCTTCGTTCCGTGCCCCGCGATCGTCTTCTTGGGGGTCTGTTTGGCACGTTGAGAGTTTCGTTTATGGTTGGTCGACTTTTTCTTACGCGCGTAATGCCGTCCGGGACGCTTCGGAACAACGTGGTCCGCAACGCGATCGAGGAGTCGGCTCAGCAAAACCTGCGCCCAACTGCTGGTGGCGGTGACCAGCGAGTCGTGCATACTTATCATTTCCCGCAAGGCATGAGAGAAACTCAGGCTCAAGGCATCCCGTTTGTGACGCACGGCCGCTTCGACAATCAGCCAACGCACCAACAGATACAACACCACATGGCCGGCCACCTCGAACTGAATCGATTCCGGCGTGCGACTGCGAAGCCCCTCCTCCATCCCTTGTTCCACCTTCAATTCGCGGAAGGTGGTTTCGCGGACGAGCCGGCAGGGGTCGCAAGGTATTTTTTCGGCTCTTTCTAGCCGGTCAACCTTCTTCACCGGCCAGACGAGCTGGCCGGGGTCGGTTGGCACCCGATTATTTTACTACACTCTCAAAATGCGTCATGGGAATCTGACTGAGGAGACATAGCATGAACAACGAGATACCCTTTTCACGACGAGGATTTCTCGCCGCATCCGGGCTTGCCGCAGCGGCTGCGGTTCTGCCCCGTAGCATGTCCGCCGCCCCGAACGAAATGCCCGCCAAAAAACAACCGATCAAGATCGGACAGATCGGCACCGCCAACCAGCACGCCTACAAGATCGGAACTCTGCGGAAACTGACGGATCTTTTCGAGGTTGTCGGCTTCGTGGAAGACGACCCGAAACTCCGCGAAAAAGCCCTGAAAAGCAGTAGCTTTCAAGGTTTGAAAGTGATGACCACGGACGAGTTGCTGGCCGTTGCCGGTCTTCAGGCCGTGGCGGTTGAAACCGAAGAGCGCGTTTGCATTCCTCCCGCGCTGCGCTGCATCCAGGCCGGAAAGCACATCCATCTGGACAAACCATGCGGCGAATCGCTGCCGAAGTTCAAACAGTTGCTGGACGAGGCGAAAGCCAGGAATCTGACGGTCCAGGTTGGGTACATGTACCGGAACAATCCGGCCGTGCAGTTCTGTATCAAGGCCGTGAAAGACGGATTGATCGGCAATGTGTTTGACCTCGACGCAGCCATGGGGCGGTACGACGGGCAGGGCTACCGGAACCT
>JAAYEH010000126.1 GCA_012728855.1 Rhodopirellula sp.
AGGTCTGCCGCACGCCGTCATAGCCGAACAGCGTCTGAGTATCGGCCGTGGCGTCCGTGCCGCTTTCGTTCTCCACCAGCCGCGTCAGCCGTCCCAGCGCATCAAACTCCGTCAGCGTCCGCGTGCCATTGCGGTCGGTGACCAGCAGGTTGCGGTTGATATCGTCATAGTCGTACTGCGTATAGCGGTCCTCGGGCGACACACCGACGCCAGACGCTGTGCCAGCGTGCTGCCCATCCTTCATGTACATCCGTCACTTCGAATGAGCACGGTCTATAGTGACCTCCGGCCTCACGGAACCATAATCAAAATGGTCGTCGCCGGTCCGACTGACGTCGACTACAAACAGTTCGCCCGTGCCCACAAGCTTCGTTGGGACTTTCTTCGATCTGCGACAGCCAGGCGCCTCCACGTGAACCGAGGCGTCCACATACAAACGTCCACCTCCATGGTTGCGCAGAAAACCGACTGCGTATATGTAATGATGGACGCCCGTCTCGCCTGGAAGGAGCTTCTCCACGAGCTCGTCTCCCCTCATGAGTCGCACTGCCGAGCATTCGATCCTCGTACGGTAGTCCTCTGCGGCCGCTCGCGACTTCGCGCTTGCAGCCCAACAGACAATGGCGACCACCGCCACCGCAACGATCACAAGGAGCGGAACGATCCACTTAAGCATATAGTAGCTCCGTGAGGCATTCTGCGCGAGAAGCCGACCCGGCAAGCGGCTAATTGTCGTGTGGGCAAGGCACCGGGTCTAAAGGAACGTCTGGAAGATGCCTGCGCATCAGATCCCACAGCCTCATTAGCTCCCAATACAGCTCGCGTTCGCGCTTGCTGTCGCTGCCAAAATCCGGGGGGCCAACGATCTGCCAGCGCCCTACCTCGACCCGAGTTCCCTTGCTGATCAGTCGAGCGCTTTTTTGGGCCGTATCACGGCCTGTACGCTCGACACGCGTTTCCCGTTGTACGACCAGACCCATGTTCCCCGGTAGATCCCAATTTGAACCGGCTGGCCGGTTTCATCAAACATGAATGCCGGTCCACCGGAGATTCCACCAAAAGGCGCGCCCCCGGCCGGGTCGTACAGTGTCAGAGCCGTTTTTGGAAGCCACCACAACCAAATAGGTCGAGGGACGACCAGAGCCTGAACCAACTCGACCTCGCCAGAGCCGCCCCAATCCCCGCAAAGCCAGATTCTAGTGCCTGGCGGGATGGGGGTATCGAAGTCCTTCTTGAGCACTATTGGCTCTTCGAGCGGCGGTGAGATTTCAAACTTCGACCAGTCTCCGGTGAATTGCAATTTACCATCGGAGCCGGCGCTGGCGCACTTAATCTGGTAGGTTTTTCCGGCAATTACCAACGAGTCCTGATTGGGATCAACCAAATGACGGACCGTCAGAATCGCACTGTCACTCAACAGCGTGACCGTGCCTCTTTTTCCATTCGCAGTTGTTGCTGGCAGCGCGGCACGCTTCGCCATCTCGAAGTCGCCTGCCGCGCTGGTGTACACCGCGGGGTGCTGCGTCACGCTGACACAGCCGCCGCTTAGTAACGTTCCCGCCAGCAGCGCGAGCCTGCTAGCGAGTGAGAGTCTGGACGACCTCGCCATTGCGTTGGATCTCCACGCCGGTGTTGTCCACGAGCACGTCGTACTCGTCGCCTGAGTTTGAGTCCGTGAAGTTGTAGGTCCAGGTTGGAACCGAGAGCATGCCGTCCACGACCTCGAATACCTTCTCCACGGGCCCCTGGAGCCTGCATTGGGTGATGTTGGGGTCATCGGGTGCCTGGCACAGAGAACAGGTGACAGCCGGATCAACGAGCGTCGGCGGCGGAACATCCGAAGAACAATGGATCGTCACGTCGCATTCGCCCGTCTCCATGTTCAACATGTGGAGATCCGCTCTGATGGAAGGCGGATTCCACGGGTCGCCGCCGATAAGGGCGATAATTTGTTCGTCGCTCAGCGTCGCGAATTCGACTTCACCAGATGGTAAGACAACAGGCGGAGTGACGGCGTAGAGGATCCCAGGGTCTTCGATCGGATAATACTTGCCGTCTGGCCCCAGGACCATATCGGCGACGCCATCCTCGTTGGTATCCACCAAGACCCACCATCTGCCCTGATCGTCCTGGAATCTTCCCACCTCCTCCGGCCTGTGGGGACGAGGCACTGGCCGCGGTCCGATTCCAATATCGCCGTGGGGCGTCGTGACTGTGCAGCCGCCGGGGGCTGCGCCGGCAAGAATGGGCGCAAGACAGAAAGCAACCAACAACCCGAACACCATTCTGTTCCTGCTTGTCATGATCGCATCTCGTTTCCTTTTGGCAGGCGCTCTAGACCTACGGCAACGCGCCGTATTTACCACATTAACCAATAGAACCTTGCGATTCACCGTATATGTGGTATCGCCGGTTCGAACGTGATGTAGCCATTGTCGCTGACGAAGAAACTGGTGTAACTGTTACCGTTACAGGCTGACGCTGCGGGCGTCAACGGACCACCCCAAAACGCCCCGATGCGCAACGCCAGTAAGCCCATCACGACGCTCTCCGACCCGATTCCGCAATTCGCGCGACTCATATTCCCAACCTCGTCACCGGTATCCACCCTCCGTTTGCGAGGTCGATTTCGTAAACCTCGCTGCTGCTCGAAACGTAGTCTTCGGTTAGGGGGACGCCTGTGCCGTTGAACTTCACTTCGCCGTTCAGGCTGGTCGACGGGCGCACCGTGCGATACGTATTGACGCGAAGATGGGCGATCTGCCCTCCGCCCGG
>JAAYEH010000127.1 GCA_012728855.1 Rhodopirellula sp.
AGAACTACGGCTGGAAGGAAGCCTGGGAGGGCGTTGTCTCCCGTCCGAAAACGGCGGAATACGTGTATCCGCAAACGGGCAAGGACATGAATCCGGGCCGCGACTACTGCGAATCGTACGTCAACCTTACCAAGTACGGCCGCGTGTGCTACGAGCAGGTGAATGATCTCGTCAACTGGCTGCCGATGGCCACTTCCGAGCCCCCCATGATCCCGCCGTACTCCTTCGGCTCCTCGAAGAGCCGACTGATGCAATACCTGGAGCCGGCGCATTACGGCGTGGCACTGACGCAGCGGGAGAAAGACCGTGTCGCCTGCTGGATCGACCTGAACGTGCCGTATTGTGGTTCCTACATGGAAGCCAACAAGTGGGACACCATCGTCCACACCTACATTCATTCATACCGCGATCAGTGCCGCGGGGCGTATCTGTTCCAGGAAGCCAAGCGTCTGCGGCACGCGGAGATCGAGCTGGCCCATCTGGATCTCTATCGGGAGTATCTCCAAGGCGGGGCGGACGCGGCACTCGAGACGTTTCCCCGCTTCGACCTGGGCGGCATGGACTCCCAGCGGCAGTTCGTCGAGGCCTACAACCAGTTGCCGAACACGGTTCCCATTTACTCTCTGGCAGAAGGCAAGGACGCCCGCGGCGGCTCAAACGTCAAGGGGAATGAGGTTCGCAATCTGGCGCTCAACCCGCACGCCGCGACGTTCCAACTGCGGTCCTACCCGCATGTCACCTCCAACAGCCACTTCAAGTACCTGCCGGAATTCTCGCCGAGCAACGCGGTCGATGGGAATGCGGCTGTGACCGGAGCACCATCGCAGGTTCCGTACTGGAGGCCGAATCGACGTACGGATTTGTGGCTGAAGATCGAGTTCGGACGGATGGTGGAGACGAGCCGCGTGGTGTTGTACCTGCGGACGATTCCGGATCAGGAGAAGACCTGGAGCAGCGCGACGTTGGAGTTCTCCAACGGGCACAAGGTTGCCATCGCATTGAAAAACACGGCCGCCGCGCAAGAGTTCGTGTTTCCGAACCAGTTGACCGCGTGGGTGAAGCTGACCGACCTGCGGGAGACCTTCCCGCTCGGCGACAACGGCGTGACCGAGCTGGAGGTCTTTGGCAAGGACGTCGAATGAACGCTCCGGAGTTCGGCGGCGTGGCGGGACAGTCCCACGGGCAGTCACGAGCCTTTCCAGCCACACCGGGCCGGTCGCGTTCGGGACCGCCGCGTTCCCAGGAACACGGCGGCCTTTTCAGTGTGGGTGTCTGGTTTGCTGCTTCTCTCCCAGATGCCTGTCTTGATGCCCCGGTTGTCCAGCAAACAAAGATCAGGATCTGTCCTTGCAGTCTCCCGTCTGCCATGATGCTTAAAGAGCGGCCGTGCGCTGGGGCAAACGCGACTGCCGACGCGCCCGTCCCTTTTTCAGTACGCAGGCGCCTTACATGATGGAGGATGTCCAGATGCTCCGACGTGAATTACCGCACCAGGCCTGGTTGTTCCCAGCGCACACCGCGATGCGCCGCGTCCCCACCGCGGATTCCGAGAAGCCATCGTTCGCGCCACGCGCGACTTGGACCCTGCTGTCCTTGCTTGTGCTGCTCGCACCAGGTGCGGCCCGAGGTGCGGATGACGGCGGTTGCCTTGCCTACGTTATCAGTCCAGACCGCCTCGTCGGGAAACATCGCATTGAGCCGGACTGCAAATCGCCGATATAATC
>JAAYEH010000128.1 GCA_012728855.1 Rhodopirellula sp.
GTGCTCAAAGCCAGGCATCGGCGGATGGAACGGATCGTCGCCCTCAAGGTTCTCTCGTCGAAACTGGTCGGCTCGCCTGAAGCACTGAAGCGATTCCACCGCGAAGTGAAAGCGGCGGCTCGGCTCGAGCACCCGAACATCGTCACGGCTTACGACGCGGGCGAATCCAACGGAACCCATTATCTCGTCATGCAGTACGTCCGCGGCACCGATCTGTCGCAGATTCTCAAGCAGAACGGCCCGTTGACCGTAGAGCAGGCGGTCGATTGCACCATTCAGGCCGCCCGCGGACTGGAATACGCGCACCAACAAGGCGTGATTCATCGGGATATCAAGCCGGGGAACCTGCTGCTGGACGATCAAGGCGTCGTGAAAATCCTGGACATGGGGCTGGCGAGGATCGAGCGGCAACTTGGCGGAGATACGGCCGGGCCGGTGGATGCCAGCGAGAAGCTGACCTCAACCGGCATGGCCATGGGCACCTGCGACTACATGGCTCCCGAGCAGGCGGAAGACACCCATGGTGCCGACGGCCGTGCGGACATCTACTCGCTGGGCTGCACGCTTTATCGCCTCTTGACCGGAAAGCCTCCCTATCCGAGCGATACGCCGGTGAAGGTTATTTTGGGGCACATTCGCGATCCCATTCCCTCGCTGCGGACGATCCGGTTGGATGTCCCGGAAGAACTTGATGCCGTCTTCCAGAAGATGGTCGCCAAACGCCCCGAGGACCGCTATCAGTCGATGACCACGGCGATGGAGGCGTTGCAGGCGTCGGTGGCGCCGGTGTCGGATGCCAGCCGGGTTCGTGCGGCGCACGATCCATCGGACGCGGCACTGACGAGCTTCCTGGCCAAGCTGGGGAAATCTGCCACGCGAGCGGCCGTTCCGCCGGTGACGGAAGAGATCGTGCGCACCCGGGTTGAGCAGGAAACGGGCATTGTCGCACGGATTACCACGGCAATGCGAGGACGCCTGGCGAAGCACACGGCTGCTGGCGGCGTGGGAATGCTTGTGGTCGTCGCTGCGGCTGTGCTTTTTTTCAACAGGGATACCAACCCCACCGTGCAGGAATTCAGCGAGTCCGGGAAGACAGACGCAGCAGTGGTCCGGCCCGCCACGAGCTTCGCTGTCATGCCGGCACGGATAGCCAAAGCTGGTGACCGTCGTGCCCCTCAGTCCGCAGACGGCGATACTGCCGCCTCAATCGCCGAGGCATCTTCAACGGGCGGGCTCGACGACTTGCTCAACGGTTGGAGCGAGCCTGTCAATCTTGGCCCGCAAGTCAATAGTGAGGATGCCGATTCCGCACCCACGCTTTCCGGCGACTGCTTGACTCTCATCTTTACCTCCAAGCGGGTCGGCGGGCTAGGGGACGGGGATCTGTGGCTCTGCACTCGCCAGTTACCTGAACACTCTTTCAGTAAACCAGCACACATGGGTGCCGAAATCAACTCGATCGCCTGCGACAGCACCCCTGCTCTCTCCGCCGATGGACTGACGCTCATCTTCTACTCAGGGCGTCCTGGGGGGCTCGGCAAAAACGACCTGTGGATATGCACTCGCAAGTCGCTTCATGATCCCTTCGGCCGGCCCGACAACCTAGGGGCCGCCGTCAACAGCACTGCGGACGATGGTTTTCCTGCGATTTCATCCGACGGATTGACGCTCATTTTTGCCTCCAATCGCGCCGGCGGACTTGGAGCGTTCGACTTATGGATGTCCACACGGGTATCGGATACCGAATCCTTCGGGCCGGCCGTCAACCTGGGGCCGGTCGTCAATAGCGGTGGCTGGGAAGGGTTCCCGACCCTTTCAGCCGATAATCGGCGTCTGATATTCAGCACAGACCGCTCTGGTGGCATTGGAGGTGGGGATTTGTGGATTTCTGCAAGATCGTCGGACGACGCCCCTTTCGGAATCCCGCGGAACATGGGCGCCACGGTAAACAGTGCCGAACATGATGGCGGACCATGTCTTTCTCGTGATGGCACGTTCTTGTTGTTTCACTCTCAGCGGCCCGGCGGTTTGGGCGACATCGACCTGTGGATGTCCACTCGAAACAGCCTGACGCAGCCGACGTCTGATCTGGAGAAGCCTGGCCAGCCTCCTCCCGCAGTTGCTCCCTTCGACGCCGCGCAAGCCAAGAAGCACCAGCAAGCCTGGGCGGATTACCTGGGAGTGCCCGTCGAAGTGACGAACTCCATCGGCATGAAACTCGTGCTGATCCCGCCGGGCGAGTTTGACATGGGGGCCAGTCCAGAGGAGATCCGTGATCAATTAGAGGACGAACAAGCTGCTGGTCGAGCAAAAGGGATCGACGTTTCCTGGCTGGAAAAGACTGTTCGCGCCGCGAGCCCGCAACACCGCGTCGAACTCACAGAGCCGTTTTACCTAGGCGTGCATGAACTCACCGTCCGTCAATTCCGCACGTTTGTGGTGGCATCTGGCTATACAACCGCAGCCGAACGGGATGGTATACCGTCGCGTGGGTATGACATGAACACCCGAAGGCTTGAAGCAAAGGTGGGCGTCTACGACTGGCAAAAACCTGGATTTGACCAGACCGATGCACATCCTGTATCCGTTCTAAGCAAGGATGATGCCGAGGCGTTCTGTACTTGGCTGAGCGAGAGGGAAGGACGGCGCTACCGTCTGCCGACCGAGGCCGAGTGGGAATATGCCTGTCGAGCTGGCACCGCTACTCCATGGAGCGTGGGAGACAACGCAGCCGCTCTGCAGCACGCCGCGAATCTCTGCGACGCCTCGCTTGCCTCAAGTGCTCCCGGTATGGACTGGGCGTCTCAGGCGCACTCTTGGAATGACGGCTGGCCGATGACAGCTCCAGTGGGAAGTCTTGAGCCTAACGCCTTCGGGCTCTATGACTTGCACGGCAACTTGTCAGAATGGTGTGCGGACTGGTTCGATGAGAGCTATTACTCCAATTCTCCCGTGCAGAACCCGAAAGGGCCAGCATCAGGCGCGTTCAATGTAATCCGTGGAGGAACGTGGGAGGTACTCGCCGTTCGAACGATCAGCGCCCGTCGCGGCAATTGCGACCCTCGAAATCATCACTGCTATATCGGTTTCCGGGTGGTGTGTCAGCCGCGGGACTAAGGAGTCCGCACGCAGTGGGGAAGAGATGGGGAAGAGATGGGGGCGCAGCTTGAGGAAGCCCGGCGAAATGCGTTTGGTGTTGGGGAGCGCGGAGGCGTGATTCACCGTTGAACGATGCTCAGCACGCGCATGGCAA
>JAAYEH010000012.1 GCA_012728855.1 Rhodopirellula sp.
GATGGAAAACCGCATCCGACCGGTGCCGATGGATCGCCGAGACAATGGCCCCCACCCTATCGGGGAGGTTCTGGCCGAGTTGTTGGCGCAGTACCAGATTCGTTTTCCGGACGTTGAGATCGCGGTCGTGGAAACCGCTGCAGCCTGAAAACACTTTTTGTCAAGGAAGGCCGACATGCTTGTGCTCAGCAGAAAGAGGGACGAAGCGATTGTGATCGAGGGTGGAATCAGGATCACCGTCTTAAGAATCCGCGGCAGCCAGGTGCAGATTGGGATCGAAGCTCCGAAGGAAGTGACCATTCGGCGTTCGGAGTTGGAGGGTTCGGAGGCCAAAGCGGCGGTAGCCGCTTGATGCTTGCGGCCGAACGGAAAGAGGTGGGCCGGAAAGCCAGAGATGCACCGAACGCTCGCGAGAGTCTTCCCTGCCGGGGTTGGTATTCTTCCGTAGGTTGCCTCTTGCCCGGCGGCGCAGTACCGTGGATCCTATGCGATGGCCGATCCACATCCAGATTCTCTTGCCCACACTCTCGGTGGTGGTCGTCGCCATCGTCTTAACGGCGGGCGTAGGCGCGTGGAGCAGCGCTGCGGGCGTCAACCGGCAGCAAGAAGAGCGGCTTGGCCGCGTGGTCGAAACGCTCACGGAAGCCGCTTTTCCTCTCACCGAGACAGTGCTCCGCCAGATGAGCGGGCTGTCCGGCGCGGAATTCGTCCTGCTGGACCGGACTGGCCGGATCCAATCGGCGACCCGCGCCGTGGACGCCGCGTCGATGCGAACGCTGAAAGAAGTTCGTTATCGCCGTGAGATTATGTCGCTGGCGGAATCGCCGGCGGTGATTCTCGGCGGTAGAAGCTACCTCGCGGCTAGGGTGCCGGTGGTCCGCAACGGGGGCGGTTCGCTGGTTGTCCTCTACCGGGAAGATCACTGGCAGGCCGCCGCCGGTCAGGCCGCCTATCCCGCGATCCTGGTCGGCGCCGTAGCGGCGGCCGGGGCCACCGGCGTGACCACACTGCTGGCACGGAGGTTCGTCCGTCCGATCCGCAAGCTCGGCGATCACACGGCACGGATCGCGGCGGGTGAGTTTCAGCCGGCGCCGCTTCGCCACCGCCAGGATGAATTGGGCGATCTGGCGGAATCGATCGATCGTATGACAGAACAACTCAGCCGCTACGAAGAGGAGGTTCGCCGCAACGAGCGTTTGCGGACCTTGGGCCAACTTGGCGCCGGATTGGCGCATCAACTTCGCAACGCCGCCACCGGCGCCTTGATGGCGGTGGAGTTTCACCGCGACGAATGCCCTGCCGGCCACGGGAGCGAGTCATTGGACGTCGCTGCACGGCAGCTCAAGCTGATGGAAACCTACTTGAAGCGGTTCTTGGCGCTGGGCCGGCCGAGTGTTGCCGCCGTGGAAAAGCTCGACATCGGCTCACTCGTCGAGGAAGTGCTGGCGCTGGTGCGCCCGGCATGCCGCCATGCCAGAATCGAGTTGGACTTCGTTCAGTCATGCAAGGCGTTGCAGGTATTGGCCGAACGAACGGCGCTGGAACAGGTGATCGTGAACCTCGTCCACAACGCCATGGAAGCGGTCGCTTCGCACGGCGCCGCGCCGGCGCGCATCGTGGTGGAAATCGGTCGCGAAAACGGGCGGGCCAGTCTGCGCGTGCAGGACAACGGCCCCGGCCCGGCCGCCGATACCGCCGAGCGGCTTTTCGAGCCGTTCGTGACGGACAAACCTGATGGAACCGGTCTGGGCCTTGCCGTCGCCCGTCAGATGGTCGAGCAGTGCAACGGGTCGATCCGTTGGGACCGCCGCGATTCGATGACGGTCTTCACCGTGGAACTACCGCTTCTGGAGCAGTGAGCCGCCGATGCCGCACCTGTTGATCGTTGACGACGAACAGAGCATTTGCTGGGGCCTGTCGAAGCTGGCCTCGCAACTCGGTCTCTCCGCCGCCACGGCCGCCACGGCCGAGGAGGGCCTCGACCTGGCCCGCGCTCGGCGACCCGATACCATCGTGCTCGACGTCCGGCTCCCCGGCATGGATGGGTTGTCCGCGATGCAGATGTTTCGCGAAGCGGTCGGCGAGGTTCCCATCGTTGTGATGACGGCCTACGGGGATCTCGATACCGCGGTGCAGGCGGTCCGCAACGGCGCGTTCGACTACCTGACCAAGCCTTTCGATCTAAGCATCGCCCGCCGTGCGATCGAGCGTGCGCTGTCGAGCGGCCCACCGCCGGTTCCCCGTGACGAAGCGAAGGTCAAGGAGTTTCCCGGGGGGATCGTGGGTGCCTCGTCGGCCATGCAGGAAGTATTCAAACGGATCGCCCTGGTGGCGCCCTCCGATGCCTGCGTCCACCTTCAGGGCGAAAGCGGAACCGGCAAGGAACTGGTGGCGCGGGCGATCCACCGCTTCAGCCGCCGCAGCGAAGGTCCGTTCGTTGCAGTGAACATCGCCTCGCTCAGCCCGTCGCTTGCCGAAAGCGAATTGTTCGGCCACGTCCGCGGTGCGTTCACCGGCGCCGAACAGCCTCGCAAAGGGCTTCTGGAGCAAGCCGACGGCGGAACGATCTTCCTCGACGAGGTGGCGGAGATCCCGATGGCCGTGCAAGTGAAGCTGCTGCGGGCCTTGGAGCACGGTGAGGTTCTGCCGGTCGGCGCCGACCGGCCGCTGCGGTTGGATTTCCGCGTGATCTCGGCAACCAATCGCGACTTGTCCCAGCGCGTCACCGATCGGTCGTTTCGCCACGATCTCTATTTCCGTCTGATCACGTTCGAGATCACGTTGCCGCCGCTACGGCAGCGGCGTGAAGACATCCCGCAGCTCGTCGACCACTTTCTCAATCTGCTCACGGCACGGAGCGAACTGGCGCGTCCGACGGTCCCCGCCGAAACCCATGCCGAACTGCGGGGCCGCCCCTGGTACGGCAACGTGCGGGAGCTTCGCAACGCCATCGAACATGCCACGATTCTCGCCCGCGGCGGCCCGTTGCTGGTGGAGCACCTGCCGCCGCCCGCCGCCTCCGGCACAACGGCACCGGCGCAGGAACCGCTGATCGGTACACTCATTCGCCAGTGGGCGGAATCGAAGCTCCGGCAGGGGACGGACGAGGGCGATCTCTACGAGCGGTTTCTGGGGCTTACCGAGCCGCCGTTGCTCAGAGCGGTTTTGGACCACTGTCACGGCCAATATGCCGCGGCCGCTCGTCGCCTCGGACTTCACCGGACCACGCTCCGCAAGAAACTCGGCGAGCCGGGCTAAGAGCCTATCCCAAAACGGCCGGGGACTGGCTCATTTTGCGGAGTCTTCGGAGCAAAATGTGCCTGTCCCCCTCTCCGCCAAGGTTTTGGGATAGGCTCTAAATGTCGGAGCCAGCGCCAAGATGATTTCGCCCCCCTTTGAGGTGGCATTTGGCGTCGAATCATGGTGGCGACCGCCGTTCCGTCCGCCGGCTATTTCGCCAGGCGGTGGGAAGCTAGAATCAACCGTGGTGGCAAACCTGCGTGGGCACCCGGGCGGCCACAACCTTTCCTCCGTTGGCATGGAAAGGTGTTTCAGGGGCTCGTGGAATCGTCTCTATGGTTTTGCCGCGGTCTTGCAGGGTTGTGCTCGTCCAGCCGAACGACTCGCTTGTCTATTCCGGCTACAAACGAAGTCTTACCAAGCGAACTCCCTTGGGGCTGGCCTATGTTGCGGGGGCTTTGCTGGCCGCCGGCCACGAGGTAAGCATCGTCGACGCCTCCCTGGATGATTTGTCGAAGGATGACGTGGTGGACGCCGTGTTGAGGGCGTCGCCGCACGTCGTCGGTCTCACCGCAACAACGCCCCTGTTTCCACAGGTTGCCGACCTCGTCAGGACGCTCAAAGAGCAGTCGCCGGATCTTTTCTGCGTGCTGGGTGGTCCGCACGTGTCGAGCCTCCCGGAGGCAAGTCTGAGGCAATCCCAAGCTGATGCCGTGTGCCTGGGTGACGGCGAGGCGGTCATGGTACTGCTTCTTGCGGCGATCCACGAAGGCAGAGACCTGTCTGACATTACGTCTCTCTGCTATCGATCGGACGGGAAGGTGCAGCAGACGGATCCGTACCGGGTCAAGCTCTGGCATCCGAAGACGATGTTGTGCCCCCCCGGATCTCGATACCCTGCCGCTGCCCGCCCGCCACATCCTGCGGGTCAAGGAGTATGTGGATTATGCGAGAGGTGTTCTGGCCCCTCAGAGTTCGGTGATTACGTCGCGGGGGTGCGTCGGCCGGTGCGGGTTTTGCAGTGCCGGCGAGACCTTCGTGCGGTTTCGGAGCGTTGAGAATGTCCTGGCCGAATTGGACGACCTTTACCATCGGTATGAAATCCGCAATCTGGTGTTCTACGACGACTCGTTCACCACGAACAAAGCCCGCGTAATCGGCATCTGCAAGGAGATGATCCGCCGAGGTCTCCGTTTTCGCTACCAGGTTCAGCTCCGATTGGATCAGGTCGACGATGAAGTAATGCAATGGCTGGTTGAAAGCGGCTGCGACCAGGCGGGCCCCGGCATTGAATCGGGCAATGCGGAGATCCTCCGCAGCATCAACAAATCCCGTTGGGCCACGCCGGAGTTCTTTCTGGAGAAGTGCGCGATCGTCAAGAAGTATCCGGTCAGGCTGCGGTGTTCGTACATCATGGGCTGGATCGACGAAACGGAGGAGCAGGTGTGGGACACGATCCGCCTGGCCAAGCAAATCGATGCCGACGAGAATGCCTTCTCGATTGCCACTCCCTATCCGGGAACGCGCATGTGGGAAGTTGCCGAACAACGCGGCCTGGTGAACGACGCCATGGATTTCACCCAGCTTCTGTACTATCACCGGGTAGGCTGTAACCTGTCGAAGATCCCAACGGACCGCTTGCTGGAATTGCACGAACTTGCCTACCGGGAGGTTGGCAATCGAACCTACCGGCTGAGCGATTCGGGCAGCTAAGCATCGTTCGAGAAAGATCTGTCACATCAGCGGTATCCTCTGTTTCTCGTATGGATCATCGATTCGATCGCAAGCAGTAGTACCGGTGGGCGGTTGTCGGAAGCGTCTCTTTTTCCGACACATCTTGTCGGCGCCGCGAGTTTTCGTCAGAATGTCGAAATGATCGCATACCGTCGAACTTCGGTTGCTGTGAGACCGCAGGCATGCGCGCAGCGCGTGCCGCAAGTAGATAAGGCAGATTCCATGGCGATGATGATCCGATTGGCATTGGGTGTGGCGCTGGTGGCGGCCGCCGTTCGCGCGAAAGCGGCGGAGCAGTGCGAGACACCGCCGACCGGGGCGCCGGCAGAGAAGCTCCCCTGGATTCGGGTCAGCGACGACAAGACGCATTTTGTGGAGGAGGCGACGGGCCGGCGGATCGTGATGTGGGGCGTCAACTACGATCACGATGAGCGAGGCCGGCTGATCGAAGACTACTGGCATCCGGAGTGGGCACAGGTCGCGGCGGATTTCGCCGAAATCAAGGCGCTGGGGAGCAACGTGGTCCGCGTCCACCTGCAATTGGCCAGGTTCATGGACACCGCCGAAAAACCCAACGCCGCCAACCTCGCGAAGCTGGGCGAACTGGTGCGGTTGGCGGAACGCACGGGCCTGTACCTGGATGTGACCGGGCTGGGCTGTTATCACAAGCCGGACGTGCCGGCGTGGTACGACGCGCTGAAGGCCGCCGCGCGGTGGGACGTGCAGGCGCGGTTCTGGCGGGCGGTGGCCGGAGTGTGCAAGGACAGCCCCGCCGTCTTCTGTTACGACCTGATGAACGAACCGGTCCTGCCGGGAGAGAAGAAGGAGACGGAATGGTTGGGTCGCCCGCTCGGCGACAAGTATTTCGTCCAACGGATCGCGTTGGACCTGGGCGGGAAGACCCGCAACGAAGTGGCGCGGGATTGGGTCAAGAAACTGACGAGTGCGATTCGCGAGGTCGATCAGCGGCATCTGCTTACGGTAGGGGTGATCCCCTGGGTGCAGGTGTTTAAGGGGGCCAAGCCGCTGTTTTACGCACCGGAGGTGGGCGAGCCATTCGACTTTGCCAGTGTGCATTTCTATCCGAAGAAGGGAAAGCTGGCAGAGACGCTCGACGCGCTGGCGGTGTACGAAGTGGGCAAACCGCTGGTGATCGAGGAGATCTTTCCTCTTGGCGCGGGGATTGAGGAAACGGCCGCCTTCATTGAAGCCTCGCGCAAGCACGTGGACGGCTGGATCAGCTTCTACTGGGGAGCGACGATCGAGGAGAACGAGGCCAGGAAAGACATCCCTGGGGCGATCAGGGCGCAGTGGCTTCGGTGGTGGCGCGACCATTCGCCCCATGGGAACAAGATCGGTGCTACGAACGACACGACCACGGAGAAGCAACCATGAGCGATTCCAGGAATGCCTATTGGACGGCGGCCCTCCTTGCCGTTCTGATTCTCGGTTCCCTCTCATTGCATCCTGCCCGGGCCGACTGGCCAACCTGTCGGGGTGACAATCAGCGCAGCGGTACGACCACCGAACGGATCGACTTGCCGCTGGTCGAGCAGTGGGCGCACCGGGCGACGCTGCCGCCGCAGCCCGCCTGGCCCGAAGCGCCCGCTCGCATCGACGTCTACCGCAATGTGCCGTTGGGCCCGACGGTGGTCTTCGATCGCGCCTTCCACGTGGTCGCCCAAAACGATCGGGTCTACTACGGCTCGTCGGCCGACGATTCGGTCTACTGCCTCGACGCAACCACGGGCGACGTCGAGTGGTGTTTTACGACCGAGGGGCCCGTGCGGCTGGCCCCGACCGTCGCCGGCGACAAGGTCTATGCAGGCTCCGACGACGGCTGCGTCTACTGTCTCGAGGCGGGCGGAGGCCATCTCCTTTGGAAACGCCGCATCGCCCCCGAAGACCGCCGCCTGCCGGGCAACGGCCGCATCATGTCGCTCTGGCCCGTCCGGTGCGGACTGGTCGTCGACGCCGGCCAGGTGTATGTCTGCGCCGGCCTGTTTCCTTCGCAGGGCGCCTATCTGTGCGCCCTCGACGCCGAAACCGGCGAAGAGGCTTGGAAAGAGCAGGTCGACATCTCGGCCCAGGGATACCTCCTCGCGTCATCCGAGAGGTTGTTCGTTCCCACGGGCCGGACCCCGCCGCACATTTACAATCGCGCCGACGGACGGCAGGTCGCCCCGTTTCCCGGAATAGGGCAGCAACGATCGGGCACGCCCGAGGGCGGCGGTTGCTTCGCCGTACTCGTGGGCGACCAGCTCTTGCACGCGGCCGGCGAGAAAGGTGGAATTCAAATCACCGACGCCCAGTCGCGCGAAACGATCGTCACCGCGTTCGGGAGCCGGGTGATCGTCCAAGGCCCGACTTCCTACATCCTCGCCTCCGATCGGCTGTGCGCGCTGGATCGAAGCCATTACATCGAGTTGACCCGCCTCCAACAGAAAAAAAAGAAGACTCCCGCCGAAGAACAGCGGATTGCCGAGTTGGGAGGCGACAGCCGCAAGTGGCTGAAGTGGGAAATCGCCTGCCCGACTCCCTTCGAACTGATCCTCGCCGGCGACGTGCTTCTTGCCGGAGGCGAAAACCGGGTTGTCGCCTATGACCTCGCCGAAGGAAGACAACTCTGGACCGGTCCGGTCGTGGGCAAGGCGTACAGCCTGGCCGTGAGCGGCGGGCGTCTGATGGTCGGAACGGACCAGGGAACGATTCACTGCTTCAAGCCCATGGCGGCAAGCCCGGCTAACGTCGCCGTCGCCGACTCGGAGAAGAAGCCCGCCTCGCCGCATTCCGGCGCGAGGGATCTCCATTCTCACCGCGTCGCCGAGACGGCCCTTGCGGCTGCCGGCACCGCGAAGGGGTATTGCCTGGTGTTGGGGGCCGGCAGCGGCGAACTCGTCTGCGAGATCGCCCGACAGTCGCAGTTCCGCGTGATCGGCGTCGAGTCCGACGCGGCAAAGGTCGCTGTCGCGCGAACCCTCCTCCGCGGCGCGGGCCTGTACGGAAGCCGCGCCGTCATCCACCACGCCTCGCTCGACAGGCTGCCTTATCAGAAATGGTTTGCCAACCTGATCGTTTGCGACGAGACAACCGGCGTGCAGCCGGCGACTCCGGCGGCTGAAGTCCAACGGCTTCTGCGCCCCAGCGGTGGCGTGGCCGTCGTGGTTCAATCGCCCGACCGTGCCGATGCCCACGGCCTGCAGCGGTGGGCCGCCGCCTCGCTGCCGGGCGCGAAGATCCAGCGGCTTCCAACCGGCGAGCAGGTGCTTTTGGCCCGGCGCGGACCGCTGCCGGGTGCCGGCGAGTGGACCCATTTCCACGCCGACAGCGGCAACACCGCGTGCAGTCGCGACGCACTGGAGCCCGGCCCGGTCAACGTCCAATGGTTCGGCCGGCCCGGTCCCCGCAAGATGGTCGACCGCCACGAGAAGAACGTCGCCCCGCTTTACGCGGACGGCCGCATGTTCATCTCCGGCGACAACTACATCGTTGCCGTTGACGCCTACAACGGCACGATCCTCTGGGAGCACGATCTGCCCCAATCGATCCGCCTGGGAGCCTTCAAGAACTCGGGCAGCATGGCTGTCGACGGCGAGTGTCTCTACGTCGCGGCCGCCGGCACGTGCGCCGCGTTCGACGTAGCCACGGGCCAGCGGCGGCAGACGTTCTCCTTGCCGGTCGCTCCAGGCGGCCCGGACAGCGAGTGGGGTTACGTGGCCGTCGTCGGCGATACGCTGTTCGGCAGCGTCACCAAGCCGGAGGCGACCTTCCGCATCCAGGACGTTCCCACTCAGACGCTGATCTGGCGCGACTTCCAGCCGGTCGTGACCAGCGATGCCCTGTTCGCCTTCGACTCCCGCACGGGTGGGATCCGCTGGACCTATCTGCCTGAGGCGGGCGCGATCGCCAACCCGACCATCGCGGTCGGCGCCGGGCGAGTTTATTGCGTGGAAAGCACCAACCCCGCATCCCGAGACGTGGCCGACGGCCGCGTCGCGCTCGACGTGCTCGTGGGCAAAGGATCGAGCCTTGTCGCCCTCGACGCTGCGACCGGCAAGGTTCTTTGGAAACGCCCCGCCGAACTTGAAGCCCTTCAGCACGTGGTATTTCTCAGCTACGCCGACGAGACCCTGGTCATCACGGGCACGAAAAACGTGACCGAGGACGACAAGCCCCTGGTCCGCTATGATCTGTCTGCGTTCGACGCGGCCACGGGCGAGCGGCTCTGGCAATCGACCCAGCGGCCTGTCCCCGACCACATCGTTCAAGGCCCGCACGGCGAGCAAGTGCAGCATTCGGCGATCGTGGGCGACGTGATCTACAACACAGGGTTCGCTCTGAAGCTGCGGACCGGCGAGCCGTTTGAGGGCTGGAAATGGCAGAAGAGCGACAAGTGTGGCGTTCTGTCGACCTCCGCCCGCTGCGGCTTCAGCCGTTTTTCCAACCCGATGATGTTCGACTTCCAATCGGGTGAGGCGATGGCCTTGACCAGCGTTACCCGGCCCGGCTGCTGGATCAACATCCTCCCGGCCGGCGGCCTGATCCTGATTCCCGAAGCCAGTTCGGGCTGTACCTGCTACTACTCGATTCAGACCTCGGTGGCCCTGGCCCCGCGGCAGTGACGAGCGCAGCGTTACGGAAGTCACCGTTGAAACGCCATGATGGCGCCGTGGCATCGTCCGAGAGTCAGCGGAAATCCAGGGCCGAATCCGGCGGGAATTCGAGGTATTTCACCACGCCCTCCCGCCAGTAGTAGAGTTTTACTTTCAGCGTCTTTTCCCCAACCGGTGCCGCCTCGCCGAACAGTTCGGCGTACGAGCCGAGCGGCGTGACGAGGCGGTTGCGGAATTTCGCCTGCACCTTTTCCGTCACATCGGTTTGGCGGGCGGCCTGCTGCACGTTGGTATATGCCTGGATTCTCAAGGCGGTCGCGTCACAGACATGGGCGCCGGCGTTATGCAGGACGAAGTCAAGATGCTTACCGACCTCGCCGGGCAGCAGCCGCAAGACGAACTCGGCGGTGCCGTACTTGCCGACCATCAGGTCTTTGCTGTTGAATGTGCCGAGGATATCGTACCGCGCGTCGTCGTTCCAGCGGATGACGCGGAGTTCGACGCCGTTGCCCAGATTCGAGAACAGCGTGCCGCACAGCGTTACGTCCTTCTCGTGCAGGCCGGCAGAGGGCGTCCACCGAAAGACGTTGTAGCACGCCGTGTCGGATATCGGGTGCGTGTAGAGGAAGCCGTTCCGCTCGGCGGCGGAAATCACCTGGTCGAACATCTTTTCGGTGTAGTGATTCCGCCAAACATCCTCCTGCCGGTCACTGGGGGCATAGTCGGACGCGAAGCCGAGTTCATCGCCCTGATTCTCCAGCCCGTAGGCGTATCCCAGCGGCGAGCCGAATGCCTTGAATTGTGAGTTCAACGGCTTCACCTCGCCGGCCGCAGCGGTGGACAGCAGCCCGCGGTTCTTGCAGTTGTAGAACGCCCAGCATCCGCTGGCGGCGTCGGGGAATTCCGCCTTCACGCCAACTTTGCCGCCCGGGTTGACGTAATCCGCCGCCAAATCCGCGACGACGTCGCCGCGGATTTCGAACATCGCTTCGAGGTCGCCCGTCGCCTTCGGCCCGTACAACGCCTTCAGCACGTGTGCGTTGACATACTCGTTCGGCCACGACACGATTTCGTCGTCTGCCAGCCGCACCGGCGACGTGTCCGCCAGGTCCGGCACGCAGAAATACACGTCCTGGCCGCTGGGGTCGATGAATTCGGTCAGGATAACATCGACTTTTTCGCCGGTGCAATCCTGGTTCAGCCACGCTTTGGCGGCGGCTTTCAAACCGTTCGGACGGATCGAATCATCTTGCACCGGTTCGCCGATGGAAGCAGGGTCGATGACGAGATTCCTCGGTTCGGGACACTTCAGCAGCGGTTCGGCGTTCTGGTCTTTGCCGATGCAAAACACGAGTGGGCCTCGCAAGAGCACCACACGGCCCTCCTGCACCGCCCGGCCTGGCAGGAATCGCCACGCCATCGGCATCGAGATTCTCACCACGTCGCCGTCCTGCCACGTCCGATTCAGCACGTAACACCCAAGTTTCTGCTTGCGCGGGTCGATCGTCACCGGCGCTTCGTCCGCCACCTGCAACGTGATTTTCTCGCACCATCGCGGCGTGCGGAATTGAAACGCGAATGCCACCGGGTTGCGGGTCGAGAACGTCAGTTTCACGTCGCCGTCGTTCGGGTAGGCGGTTTCCTGCAGAATCGTGACGGGCTGTCCTTTCACGTCGAATGCCTTCTTCGAGTTGCTGAACAGATTCAACGCGATTCCGTTCTCCGCCGTGCGGTAATACACCTTCTGCGGCAGTTCAGCCACTGCCCGCCGGTAATTGCCGCAGCAGCAGAAGAAATCGCGGCTGTCGTAGCGGCGTTCGCCGGTGAACGGGGTGAAGTAGCGGATCCAGCGCCCGTCGGGCGAGTTGGCGGCGAAGAGGGCGTTGTAGATGGTTCGTTCCAGCAAATCGCCGTATCGCATGTCGCCTTCCAACCGCAGGAGGCTGTCGATCCATCGCAGAACGTAGGCGGTGACGCACGATTCGCCGATGGCGCCGCGACCGTTCTGATCGTAGCTGAAATGTTCGCCCTCCGAGCACGAACCGGTGACGAGCATGCCGCCCTCCCCCTTCTTGAGCAGCTCGTTTCGCATGAAGTGGCTCATGTTCAGGAGATGTTCCTCGCCGGTGAGGCGATACAACTCAGTCTGGGCGTAGCAGCGCGCGAGCATCACGTACACGTGGCAGGGGCGGCGGCTGAAATCCTGCTCCCACGTCCGCAGCGACGCGAGCTTAATCTCACCGCGGTTATTCCCGTGCGGCACGTCGGCTGCGAAGTCGAAATAGCGCCGGTCGCCCGTCACGCGGTACAGTTCCAGCATCCCTTCCGGTAGGCCCGCCGTGCAGATCGCGCCGGCGTCGTAGCACGGGTTCTGCGGCGTGGGAAACGTTTTGAGAATGTAGTCGCCCATGATTCTCGCGTGGGCCAGCGATTGGGGATTGCCCGTCGAGCGATAATTCCGAACCAGCGCCAGATTGATGTACTCCTGCTCGTGGAGAATCCAGTTGATGTGGTCTTGCCGATTCTCCGGCTCGACGTTCCAGAAGCCGAGATACCCGTCGGCATCGCGGGACTTCACCAGTTCGTCGATGATGTACTGGGTGCGTGCGGCCACTTTCGGATCACCCGTGTAGGCGGCGAAAAGGCTGCCGGCGTCGAACACCTTGCCAATGCCGTAATAGACGTGCTGCCGGTCGCCGCGGTCCGTGCGGTTGCGAAAGTGATCGAGCCACTTGCCGTCCAGATCGACCACCATATAGTTCTGATAGATCAGGTTTTGGATGCGGCGGTCGATTTCTCCACCGAGTTCCTGCTGGTTGAGCGCCAGGCGGCGGAGTTGGTCCGGCACGCGAGGCTGTACCACATCGAACCTGTCCGGATACCATTCGCCGGCGTGGATGGATGCTGCCAGAAACAAGCCGCAAACCAGCGTGAAAGTCGTCTCTTTCATCGATGAACTCCGAGGTTGATGAACGGATGCCGTCAACAAGGCGTCAATATCCCGGCATCTTGAGCTGGTGATCGAAATCGGCCGGCGGGTCTGCCAACGGCCGGCCGGTGTCGAAAGGAAGTGCGCTGTGTCCGCTCCATTTCTGTCTCCTCGTGATCGCGGGCTGCGCCGGATCGTCCGGCTCTTCACCACTGCAAGTGGATGCTGAGGTAGTCAGGTACATTTCTGATGCCTTGCATGAGGATTATACAACCGGCCGCCCGCAGGTGCATCCATTCGTTTGTTCGCCGTTCCCAGCGACAATCTCTGTTCCTTGGGTTTCCTCACCGCAATGTGCCGTAACCGGGATAAATGCCGGGGCTGGAAGAGCCGCCTGCGAAGCTACTACTCGCCTCGGCCTTGGTTGCCCAGATGGTTCTTCCCCACCAATAGCGCAGCCCCACGGCATCGATCTCATTCCAACCAGGAAACCGGGGCGAATCCAGATAGATCTTCACGCGGTCGGTGGAGAAATCTACTGAGACGGGGATCGTCGACACACCGCCGCCGGCGGCGGGCGACGTCGGATCCCTGCCGGTCCAGACCACCACTTCGCGGCCGCCGGGATCAAAGACGCTTACTTTGATCAAGGAGCCGGGGTTGTAGGTTTCATGGATGATCACCGCCGTCGGTCGCACCGGCTTGGCATATCTCAACAATAGCCATTCCTGCTGGACGTCGGGAGTCTGCGACGCCCACGCCGTGTAAAGATCGCCGAAACCGTTCGTATCCGGCGATCCCGTCGCTTGCTCGACTCCCCAAGCCCTTCCCGCCAGCACCGGGGGAAACATCCGGTCCTCAAGCCTCTGAATTCGGCCCACGAGCGCTCTCCGGTCAAGCCACCACGCCAGCCCCAGGGCCACGATGAGAAATACGAGCAACAGCGTGCGAAGCTGGAACTGGAATCGCCAGCGGCGCCCGCGCAATCGGCCGAGATGTGTTAGCAACGGGCGGAGCATAAGTGACAGGAGATTTGATTTCCGCTAACAGGGCTGAGTCTAACCGGGGATAGGGCGTCGTGGTTGAACTGTAGTACGGGACGCCCGTCCTGCTCAGGCTCGTCTTTGTCTGCACCAGGTGGACGACGCCGGATACGGGGATGATCTGATGGCGGGCTTGCGCTGGAAATCTCACTCATCCACTCGAAGTTCCACGATCCGGTCGAGCCGAAAGGTCTTCTCGATTCCGTCGATGTGGCAGACAGCGACCATGTAAGGTCGGCCGCCGGACCGCACCAACGACAGCGGCGTTATCCGTCTGCTGGCCGATCCACTGCTTCCACCGGAGTATACCATGACCACCGTCCGTTGCTGTTGGATAGCCCACGTCAATTCCGCAGTCACGGCCGCGACGGGCAGTGGGTCCGCAGTCGCGACACCAAACTCCATCGGCTTTGCGAGGTCGAATAGATCCTGTATCGTTCTCAAATCGCCCCGCTCCCGCAGAATCGCCAGGAAAAGCCCCTTGGCCAATCTCGCGTCAGACAAGGCTCGATGGTCCTCGCGGGCGGCCAGGCCGAAATGGATTGCCAGTGTCTGCAGACGGCGGTTGCTCAGGCCGTGTACGCATCGGCGGGCGAGTCGTAGCGTATCGAGGACGGGTTGAACCGGGAGTTCCGCCCGCGATCGGTTGAATGCCGCTTCGAGGAAGCGGATGTCAAATGCCGCGTTATGGGCCATCAGCAGCGTATCGGGATCGCCCAGGAAATCTCGAAACCGCGGAAGGATTGCCCCGACACCCGGCATCCCCTTCACCATCGCATCGGTGATCCCGTGAATGCCGGTGACAAACCGCGGAATTCGGCACCCGGGATCGACAAGCTGCTCCATGCATGCGACCTCGGTGCCATCCAACCGGAACCGCACGGCCCCGAACTCCACAATCCGACAGGATCGCGCGCAAAGGCCCGTCGTTTCCAGGTCGAAGGCGACCAACTCGATTTCGGACAGCGGGCGATCGCTGGGAACGATCACTTTTTGCTCCTCGTTGCCGCGGCAAAACTTTCTTGACAAGCTCTATTGTAGCACAGTGGAGGTCACCCGCTCCAGCCGGGCCGCTTTATCGTCACGCCATCACCCTGCCTGATGGTAACAGACGGGCCGCTGGGAAGCGATTTCCTGCCGCTTGCCCTGTGAGGTGGCGCCGAATCGCCGGACACTCCAAGTGCTTGCTCCAGCCGCTATACTGGGTAACAAAGGAGTGTGCCATGACCGCGAAGTCGAATCGCCAAGAACCACTACTTTGCAGAACGAACCTTAGGCACTCCGACTGTCCGTCAATCTGGCGCCATCTCACTGGACAGTCACACGCCACGGGACTATCTTAGCATCGTTCGAGAAATATGTGGCGTGAGCTTCCAGCTTGCGGCGGACTGTGGCATCGCAAGCTGGAAGCTTGCGCCAGCTCTCCTGCCGACAATCCGGCAATCTTCAGTCTCTTCGCGACCCTCTATGGCCATTACGCTTGTTACGACTGAATGAGGGGAATTCGCGGGTGCGGAGGAAAGGATGCTTGGTATGAGATGGTGGGTAGATTCCGGCGTTGTACTCCTCGGGATGGCCTTGCTGCTCGGCGCGCCACGCGAGGCCCCGGGCGAAACTGCTTCCGGAGAGATGGTCCGTTTCGACTGGTACTTCCGCGAGTCGCTCGAAGCGATCGACGACTGGGAAGCCGTGTTGGAGACCCTGGAGAAGAAGGGGCTAGCCACGTCCGAAGTTCCGGCGTTTCCGGTACCCGTCGATGGACAGGCGGTTTGCTGGCCATGCCCATTGCCGCCGGCGTTGCTGCCGCCGGCAGACCGCTCGAAGGCAGTCCACCTTCGGCTGACGGGTGAGAGAGTGGAAGTGGAGCGGAACGGGAGGGACAAGCCTCAGAAGCGAGAGCCGGTGGCTGTCGGGACGGCCGTCCGCGGCTGCTTCCATCCGGGTGGAGGTGGAAAGGACCAGTGGTACCACGCTTACCAGCGACGGTTCGACCGCCTGCTCTCGTTCCGCCCAGTGCCCGCCCCGCTTGCCGTAGTGCTCGACGGGCCGCTCGATCTTCACAGGGGGAGCAATGAGATCGAGTTGGCTCTGCGCAGCGCGGTGGATAGAACCCTTGTGGTGACGTGGCGCTGGGATTTCCACCGACCCAGCCAATCCCGTGCCGGCGCCGCTCAGACGGTCAGGATCGCTCCTGGCGCCGTCGAAGTGGTTCGTCTGCCGGTGGAGTTGTCGGAACCCGGAGGCGGTCTGCTTCGGTTGAAGCTGGAGGTCGAAGGCCACGGCTACGAGATCCCCCTGCTGACGCACGTGGAAAACGTCGCGGCAGTTCTGCAAAGCATCGAGCGGATCCTCGCCGACACTCCCGACCCGCAGGCATCGCGGGCGTTGGCCGGTCTCAAGGACCGCGCGGATGCCCTGGGAGGCGATGCCTGGCGGTCGCTCTTCGAAGAGGCTTCGTTCCTGCGAGATGATTTGCTCCTTCGGCAGATCGCGTTCGACACACTGCTGTTCTCCAAGCGGAAGCCGTTCTTCTCCGAGCAACCGTTCATGGACGCCCACCATCTCTTCAACCGGCCGGGCGGAGGCATTTTCCGTCTCTCCCCGGTGCGGCCCGGCGGCCAGGTGAGAGCGGTCGTCGACTCTCTCGGCGAGGGAGTGTATCGCGACATCTGTCTTCATTGGGACGCGCAGCGATTGTTGTTCGCGTTTGGCAACGGTTCCGACCAGTGGGACGGCTCGCAGAGTTACCATCTTTACGAAGTCCACGCCGACGGCAGCGGGCTGCGACGCCTCACCTCCGGACCCAAGAACGATTGCGAAGGGTTCTATCTGGCCGACGGTCGAATCGGCTTCACCTCCGACCGGTCCGAGCATTTCGTGATGTGTGGCGGCGATCGCCACGCTCCCACGCTCTTTTCGATGCAGCCCGACGGTTCGGATATCCGGCAATTGAGCTTCAACGTCTTCAATGATTTCAATCCGACCTTGCTGCCCGACGGCCGGATCCTCTATTGCCGCTGGGAATACAACGAGCGGTCGGTCACGTCGCTCCACAACCCCTTCACGATGAACCCCGACGGCACCATGGTGGCGCCGTATTACGGCAATGCCACGATCCGGCCCAATGTGGTCATGTTTCCCCGTCCTGTTCCCGGCAGCCGCCAAGTGATGGCCCTCTTCACCGCGCACCACGGGCAGACTCACGGAGCGATCGGATTGCTTGACGTCCGCCGCGGTATCGACGGCCCGGGGCCGCTGACCGTGCTGACACCGCGCATACCAATCACCGGGGAGCGCGCCGAAGACAGCCGTCGCGGTTGGTACAGTGATCCCTGGCCGCTGAGTGAAACGACCTATCTCTGCTCCTACACGCCCACCGTGCTGCCCTGGCTGGAGACCAGTTGGGCCCTCTACGTCGGCGACCGCCACGGCAATCTGGCCCTCATCTATCGCGATGCCGAGATCTCCTGCGCCGAGCCGATCCCGCTTGTGCCGAGACCGCATCCGCATGCGGTGCCGTCCGTTCTGCCGCCGGGCATGGAAGTCGACGCCATCGACGCCGAAGCGACGCTGGTGCTGGCCGACGTGTCGATTGGCCTCGGCGGAGTATCGCCCGGCACCGCCCGTTACCTGCGGATCCTGGAAGATGTGCCTCGCAAAGGGGTGCCGCGGGGCGGCGTTGTACTCACGTCGGGCACGCAAATCTTCACGATCAAGCGGATCCTGGGCACGGTGCCGATCGAGCCCGACGGTTCCGCCCACTGGGTTGTCCCGGCGAACCGTAACGTGTACTTCGAGGTGCTCGATGCCAACCAGCAGGAAATCCAGCGGATGCGAAGCGTCGTCTGCCTCAAGCCGGGCGAGCGGCGCGCGTGTATCGGGTGTCACGAAGCTCGCAACACGGCGCCGCCCGCCCGGCCGGTTGCCGCCCTGCATCGCGAGCCGAGCCGCCCGCAACCGCCGCCGTGGGGCACGCAGATCATCAGCTTTCTCCGCGACGTGCAGCCGGTGCTCAACGCCCGATGCATCGCCTGCCACACCCACGACCGAGCGACCAACCGGGTGATACTGACCGACGATCTCACGGATCAGTTCACCGTCGGCTATCAAGAACTGCTCCCGTACATCAAAGCGGCCAACGCCAATCGCTGGGACCATCCCGACGACGTTTTCGCCCAGCCCCTCTACACCTACGGCTCAAAAGTCTCCCCGCTCATGCGACTGTTGGACGCAGGGCATCACGACGTGCGTCTCAGCGAAGACGAGCGTCTGCGTCTGGTCAATTGGATCGATGCCAACGCAGTCTACTACGACCGATACGAGTCGGACTCCTACGGCCCGAAACGGAACCTATTCGTGGGCGAGGTCCGGCAGGAATTGGAATCCGTTCATGCGCGGCGATGCATCACCTGCCACAGCTCGGGCGACGGCGGGCAGGACACCTGGTGGATGAGCCTCAATCGCCACGACGTGGCGCTTTCCAGGGTTCTCGCGGCGCCACTGGCCCAATCGGTCGGCGGCTGGCAGCGATGCGATGAATTGGTCTTCGCCACGCAAGAGGATCCTGATTACCGGAAGCTTCTTTCAGCCTTGGCCCGTCTCCGCGACGCCTTGGCCGACCGGCCCAGGGAAGATCTCGCTTCGCTGCAAGGCAGCGCCGTGCAACGGCAGAAGGTGGTTCTGCCTGACCCGCCTCCGCCGCGGCCGCCCGTGCCGGAAGAGACCGCCGGCGGCTGGAGCTACTTGAGCAACCTCAATTGGGAACTGGGCACCGCGGGCTGGACGGCCAACGGCGATCGGCTGCCCCGCCGCGACCGCGACGTGACCGAGAAGCCGCTGAGACTCGGCGGGCGGCGCTATCGCAAAGGGCTCGGCACCCACGCGCCTTCGGAGATCGTCTACCGGCTGGACGGCCAGTACAGTCGTTTCTCAGCGACAGTCGGCGGGGCAGAGCAAGGCGGCACCGTGATCTTTCAGGTTTTTGGCGACGATCGCTTGCTGTTCGAGAGCGGTTTGCTTCCGGGTTTGGGGGAAGTCAAAGCGGTCGATGTTCCCGTCGCCGGCGTCACGCGGCTCCGCCTGGTGGTGACGGATGCAGGCGACAACTACTACAGCGACATGGCCAATTGGGCCGAAGCGAAGCTGCAAAAGAGCATTCCGGTGGGGGCGACCGGACATTGATCGTCAGATTCCTCTCTCATTGAAGTGGGCGCGATTGCGGAGATGCCTTGCGGACGCAGCGGAAGCCGCAATCGTCCGACGCCACACAAGCATCCGCGAACCCGGGTTCGTCGCAGTAGCGGGTCCACGAGCAGCAACTCTCGGCCGAACTGGAAAACGCGCCTCCACGGAGCACCTTCTTCTCGCCTTGGCCGGGCCCCCGTGGATCGGTCGTGGGGCTTTGGGCATAATAATCGACCTGATACCAGTCGTTGCACCATTCCCACACATTGCCCGTCATGTCGTGCAGTCCGAACGGGCTCGCCGGCTTCTCGCCGACCGGCCGGGCGCGGCGTTTGGTGTTGCCCTTGAACCAGGCGTTCGACTCCAACTTGCCCGCGTCGTTGCCAAAGGAATAATCACCGCCGTTGCCGGCTCGGCACGCATATTCCCATTCGGCCTCCGTCGGCAGGCGGTAGCCGTTGGCCTCGAAGTCGCACGCTCTCGTGGCCAGATCGTAGCAGGGCTTTAGCTCTTCTGCTGCCGAACGGGCATTGCAAAACTTGATGGCGTCCAACCAGCGGACCCGCTCCACGGGACAGTCTTTCCCTTTTCGCCGCGACGGATTGTGCCCCATGATTTTCTCGTAGAGATCCTGTGTCACCTCGAAGCGATCCATGTAGAAGTCGGACACGGCAACGCGGTGGACCGGCGCGGCGTCGACCGCCGTGGAACTGCCCATCGAGAACTCCCCGCCGGTGACGAGCACCATTTCCTCGCCATGGGGCGCGACAATCCGGGCAGGCAGATGGTCGGGGGATTCCGTGCGTGGGATCTCCTGCGGCTTCTCCACCGGCTTGAGACAACCGCCTAGTGCTGCGATGGCGACGGCCGTGATCGGAACGAAGGCTGCCGGCGGAATTCTTGCTGATCTCGTCATCAAGGGGCTCCCGGATTGGATTTGGGTTCGCAATAACGCCGCGGCTCCCACCACGTCGGACTTCTCAAGACCTGCCGGCAGTCGGCGACGATCTGGGCAACCAAACCGGCCTGCTGCGGCGAGTCCACACCGATGGCCGCCGCCATTTCCATCAGCCGGATCGCGCGGATACTCTCCTCCCTGGCCAGCTCATCCTGGCTTCCGGCTACCGAGCGGCACTGGCGGGCCAGCTTCTCGTATTCTTTCGCGTTCGTCGGCCGCACCTCGGCGGCAAAGCCTTTCATCTGGTCAGTCCAGCCGCGAACCTCCCCGAGCGAAACCTTGGGGAGGTCTTCGCCGGCTACCTGCTCGATATCGTCGGCAAGCGACTGAAGTTCTTCGCGGCCCTCGTCCGGGAGGATCTGCCCGCGCTCGCGGAGTAAGTTTCCAACTCTCTGGCCAAACTCGCCGTACTCCTCGACGCGCCGGCGGATCATCCCGATAAAACGAGCGACGTCGCCACACCGTTGTTCGATGAAAGCTCTTTGTTTTACTTCGTTTCCGGCATCGAAGATCTCTTGCATCTTGTTGGTCATGGCGCAAACGGCTTCGTGGTGGGCCAGGAGCGGACGCTCCTCGATGCCGGCAAAATCCAGCAGCTTGCTCGCCGCATCGCTGCCAATCGCTTCCTGGAGAATTTCGACGGGGGATGCAGGCCCGGCGGCCTTCCGGTGCTTTTCCAGGCAGTAGATCAGCAGATCTCCCTGGGGTGGAAACTTCTTCTCGAAGTGCAGGCAGGTTCTGTCGCCGTCAAACCACACGGGGAACTCGTACCAGCTTCGCATGTAGCGCCCCCACAGCTTCCGCTTCTCGCCTGCAAAATAGAAGGGATAGCTGATCGCTTCCGATTCGATGTAGAAACGGCCGATCCATTTCGCCTCAAAGGGCCGTTTCCAGCCAATCACGGTATCCTTTTCCAGCCAAGCCGGCCGAAGCGGCTCCGCGTGCCAGATTCCCGGGTGTTCGACAAACTGGAGAAACACGCTCTCCCCCGCCGGCGCCACGGCGAAGCGATCGAAATGCCGCTGGCCGACCGGATTGCTGAGGCCGAGTTCGACCGTCTGGCCGCCGGGCGGCCATGCTGCCACCATCGTGCAATCGCCCCCTTCGACCAGCCCCACCAGAAGACTCATCGACGGAACATGCAGCCGCTCTTTCTCGGGGAAGGCAGCCGGGGCGTAGACGAGATCCGTGCCGATCAACGAAGGAACCAGGGCGTAGGACAAGCGACATTCCGACGCCGCCAGCACATCGGCCTGTCCCGGTTCCAACTCCAGCAGTCCGCTGCCGATCATTCGCAACGAATACTGGATCTTCCCATCCCGGACGACTTCCACTCCCAGGCCGTTGCGATCGCCGTTCCGCACCAGTCGATACTGGCCGTCCGGCGCGGCGGCACTCGGACGAAGCGACGCCCGCTTCACCAACCGGTCACCCTGTCTGGAATAGATGGTAATGCGAGAGCCGCCGGAATCGAAGGCGCAGAGCGCGGTGTCGGTGCCGATCAGTGGATCACGCGTCAGCGTCTTCGGCAACTGCTCCGCGGCGATCGTCTGCCACGAAGTTTCGCCGAAGATCTTGGCCGATCCGGAAAAGCCGGTCGGGGGAATCCAGACGGTGACGCCCTGGTGGGAAAGGGTCTGGCCATCCACGGCGTCCGCCCGGCCGGAGACGCAGAGAATCAGGATCGTGGCGAGGAGGACGGCAGGCGTGTTCGTCTTCTGCGTTGGCATGGGTTGCTCCAAGGATGAATACCCTCTTGCGGTTTGTAGAATCTGAATTGTCTTGCGTGATTGTGGGAGTCCCGGTTTTCGGTGTGGCACTGCTTGTGATTGAATGGATCATCCACTTCTGCAAAACTTACCACAATCACAAGCAGTGGGACTCGCCGCGCGGGCTCGCAGCACCGCACTGCTTGGAGTTGTGGATAAGTCATTCCCGATGGACGACGCATTCAACTCCGAGCAGTGCCACACGGCGGTTGTCGCTTCCAGCAGTCGAGCCCAGTGGAAGCTGTCTTCCTTGTGAAGAAAACCCCGTAATACCCTGGAACTTACAGAACTGCTCGTTTCTGAGCAACTCCTCGGCCAGCCGTCGATAGCCTTCCGCCAAGGGATGGCTGGCGTCGGCGTAGTACTGGCTGGGCAGAGGTGCGGAAATCGAGTAGGCAATTCCCTGCTGACGAAACCAATCTTCAGCCTCGCGTTTTCTTGCCTGATAAACCCGATAGCTCTTGTCGCCCAACATGTGCTCGTTGAACGGTCCGAGGACGACGAAAACGCGGTTCTTTCGCCGCTGGAGCACTTCGATGGTCCGGCAGAAGCAATGCCATTGAAAGGACGTCTCCAGGTCGACCCAGGCGGGATCGAACTTCCCGATCCCCTGCTCGGTCCATGGCCTGGCCACGGGCTCGGGCGACGGCGGTTCGTCGGGCGAGGGGAGCCGCGGAGTCACTGCCGTGACCGGGCAATCGTAAGGGTGCTCCAGCGTCCAGTCGGCCAGATCGGTATTGTCGAAGTAGGCGATCTGCAAGTGGGTGGCCCACTGCAGCAGCGGCACCTCGCGGCCGATGACGTTGCCAATCCTGCCGGAAAGCGATTCGCGATAGCAGGGGATCGGCGGAAAGAACTGCGATACCAGCCGCGGATGATTGAAGGCAAACTCCTTCTCTTCCTGCAGATCGTGCCGCGGGGAACTCATCCACAACAGGTTGCAGTGCAGCACGACGTCGCGGTTGCGAATGCCGCGGCCGTAGTGATCCAGCAGTCCGACCAGCGCCGCCGGATGGATCCCGTCGACGCCCAGGTTGGCAAAGCGGTCGTTGCCGGTCAACTGGTTGAGGAAATGCGACAGCGTGGCATCTTTGCCGACATAGTGCCCCCAGATGACCGAGTCGCCGATCAGCAGCGTGCTGCGTTGCGAAGCGGCCTCATCGATCCAGCGCTCGATCGACCAATAGTCGTTGCTCAGCCGGTAGGGCACGCGGTAGTCCGGCCCGCAATCGAGCGGCTCGACCTGCTTCCACACCGCAGGGATTGCGTATGCCGAAACGCCGACGAGCAGGGCGACGACATACCATTGGCCGAGCGAGAGTCTCACCTCGTTGGAGCCGAACGGCACCTCGGCAGCATCGGCCGAGAGGTCGCAGCCGGGCCGTTGGGTGGGAATTTCCATCGTGCGCGAGTGTTCGGTCATGCCTGTCAGAATTGAAAGTAGATGAATGCCTGGCCGCTGGAGGTTCCAAACATCGCCATATAGCCGAGCATCAGCAGCACCAGGGCAATGCGGACGGGAGCCGGCCGCAGGATCCGGCGGGCATTCGATTCGTAGAGATACTGGTAGAACCAGATCGCCGCCACCATCGCCAGCATCAGCAGGGGGCAAGCCGGGTCTTCCCAACCGAAGGCGGCGATCTTGGCGACGATCATTCGCGCGTCGGCAAGGTTCTCGGCCCGAAAGAAGATCCAGGTAAACGTCACGAAGAGAAACGTGCCGGCCTGCTTTAGCAATGCCGGAACCTGCCGCCGGTAAACGGCCGACGTTTCTAGGGCCCTTGTGAGCGAATACCCCAGGGCGTGCAAAGCGCCCCAGATCACGAAGGTCCACGCGGCGCCGTGCCAGAGCCCGGAGACCAGCATGGTAAGGCAAAGGTTCCGATAGGTCGCAAACGTGCCGTGGCGGCTTCCGCCCAAGGGAATATAAACATAATCGCGGAACCAGGTGGAGAGACTGATGTGCCATCGTCGCCAAAAGTCGCCCAGGCCGGTGGCGAGGTAGGGGTTGTTGAAATTCAACATCAGTCGGAAGCCCATCACTCGGGCGATTCCACGGGCCATGTCGGTATAGCCGCTGAAGTCGAAGTAGATCTGCCAGGCAAAGGCGAACGTGGCCAGCGCCAGCGCCGGGCCGGCGTATTGGGATGGAGCGGAGTAGACCGCATCGACGTATTGGGCGAGGTAATCGGCCAGGGCGACTTTCTTGAACAGGCCCACAACGAACAACGACAACCCGTCGCCCCAGTCCGCTCGCGTGATTCTGGGATTGCCGTGAAGCTGCGGCAGGAGGTTGCTGGCCCGTTCGATCGGTCCGGCGACCAGTTGGGGGAAGAGCGAGACAAAGGCGGCGTAGCGGATGAAGTTGAATTCCTGCTGGACCTGGCCGCGGTAGTAGTCAATCGTGTAACTCATCGACTGGAAGACGAAAAACGAAATACCGACCGGCAACAGATAATCCGGGGCGGGGACTTCGTAGGGGACGTTCAACCAGGCGAGCAGCGCGGTCAGGTTTTCGGCGGCAAATCCGCCGTACTTGAAGAATCCCAGCAGGCCGAGGTTGTTGACCAGGCTCATGGCAAGCCAGGGCCTCTTCCAGAAAGTCTTCGACATTCCGACGACGGCCAGATAGTCGATCGTCGTCGACCAGACAATGAGGATCAGGTAGAGCGGGTTCCACCATCCATAGAAGACATAGGAGGCCAAGAGGAGCCAGGGCAACTTCAGCCGGGTTCCCTTGACCAGCAGGTAGACCGGGTAGAAGATCGCGAAGAACAGGGCGAACGTCCAGGTGTGAAACAGCATGGCAGGCTACTCAACCAGGATGCGAAGATGGGCCTCGACCGAGTCCGCCAGTCCGGCGAGGCCGTAGCCTCCCTCGAGGACCGAGACGAGCCTGCCGCCGCAGCAATCCTCGGCGATACGCTTCACGGCGCGGGTCAATTCGGCGTACTGCCGCGCGGTGACTTTCATGCCGCCGAGGGGATCGCCTTCGTGGGCGTCGAAGCCCGCGGAAACGAGCACGAAATCGGGATCGAACCGCACGGCGGCCGGGCGTAGAACATCCTGAAAGGCTCGCTGGTAGTCCTCGTCGCCCGAGCCGGCAGGCAGGGGCACGTTCAAGGTGGTTCCCAGGCCGGCGCCCTCGCCCTGCTGGGTTTCGTCGCCGGTCCCCGGATAGAACGGCGAGCGGTGGACGCTGAAATAGAACACGCTGGGGTCGTCGTAGAAGATCGCTTGGGTGCCGTTGCCGTGGTGAACGTCCCAGTCGACGATCAGAACCTTTGCAATGTGGTGCTTCGACCGCAAGTATTTTGCGGCAATGGCCACGTTGTTCAGCAGGCAGAAGCCCATGGCCCGGTCGGGCATTGCATGGTGCCCCGGCGGGCGGACGGCGCAGAAAGCATTGCGGACCGTGCCCTCCATCACCGCGTCGACCGCGGCCAGCACACCTCCGGCCGCCGAGAGCGCCACATCGTAGGAGCGGTTGCAGACCGGCGTGTCGTGGGAATCGACCCAGTCAGCCTCCAAGCAGTTCCGCTTGAGATGCTCAAGGTACTGAGCGGTGTGTACGGCGACTAACGACGGCATGTCCGCCTCGCGGGGCGCAATCCGCTGGAGTTTCTCAAGGAGCCCTGCCGTCTTGAGCTGATCGACGATTGCCGTGAGCCGCTCGGGGCGCTCGGGATGGGAGCCGCCCGTCTTATGCTCGAGGTAGATCGGGCCGTAGACCAGGCCGGTGGGAGATATCGGACGGTAATGAGTGATGTGATTTACGGCGGCTTCGACCGGAGCCTTCCGCACGCAACGAAATCCGATCGCATCGCGGGCAAAACAAGCATCGGCGAACCCCGGATCTTCTCCCGCCCGGCGGGCCGAGCGGCAGGCGTCGGCCGTGCAGTTCCACGCGCCTCCGCGGAGGACGTAATGTTTGCCGTCGGACGGGCCGCGGGGATTGGCGACCGGATTCGCCTGGTAGCAACGGTCGCTGTAATGGTCGTTGCACCACTCGGCAACGTTGCCGTGCAAATCAAAAA
>JAAYEH010000129.1 GCA_012728855.1 Rhodopirellula sp.
ATCAAGGCCCTGCGGGACGCATACCGGGCATTGGGGAACGATCCGACTCGATACCGAGGCTCGAACGAGGCCCTGGTGCGGCGGATCAGCCAGGGGAAAGAACTCTACCGGGTCAACACCGTCGTGGACATCAACAACCTCGTGTCCCTGGAAACGCTGCACTCGGCCGGGACGTTCGACATGGAGCACGTCAGCCCGCCGATCACGTTTCGCATCGGCCAGCCGGGCGAGCGCTATTCGGGCATTGGCCGGGGCGAGATCAAGATCGAGGGGCTGCCGGTCTTCGCCGACGAGCTTGGACCATTCGGCAGCACCACGAGCGATTCCGAGCGGGCGATGGTGCGGCTGGAGACAACACGGATAATGATGGTCATCATCTCGTTCTTGGGAACCAACGGGATGGATGATGCTCTGACTCGGGCAGCCAGGTTGTTGAGGCAGTTCACGGCAGCAAGCCAGATCGAAACAGGGGTGGTCGAGTGATCGTTTTTGGAAAGGTTTGGCAAAGTGGATTCCGTCTCAAAGCCGCAGATCACGTCTCTACCAACGTGGGTAAAGTGTCTTCGAGCGGCAGTGCCTCCCCGTCTTTGTTTTGAAAGAACGGACTGCCAGGATGGGCCAGCAGGACTTGGATGGCTCGATCCTTGATCCGGTACATCAACAATCCGGCACTGAGTCTGGGCATGGTGTCTTCTAGTGCTCTTCGGCTCCACGGTTCACGATGTCACCGGTTGTTTACAAGCCATACAGCGTAGTCGTCAATTAGTTGGAAGCTATGGGACTTCTTGTCGGTGGCTCGAAGTTCGGCCAGCCCGAGATCGAATTCCTTACCGTCGCTCTTGCGCTTTACGTGGGCAACGATGTCTTCGTCGAACATCATCCACTCCGACCGCCAGCCTCGTTCGAGGTCCACAAGCTGGTACTTGTCGGTGTAGGACGGCTGGGTCTTCTTCAGCCGAGTGTATTCCTGCTGGCTCCATCCCCCAAGCACATACGGCTCTTCCCAACGGAAGTCTTCGGTGCCCGTCACTTCACAGGGCAACTGGAGATTGGCCTTCAGATGCTTGAAGAATGCCTCCAAGGCTTGCTCTTGCGTCCCCTCGGCGGCATCGCCGAGGATTGCATCCCACCGCTTCATCTGTTTGTCGTATTTGCTCATGGTCGTTTCCTTCTCGGCAAAACTGCAAGTCCCGCACGGGCCTTCCTTCATGGCTGGCCGTCCCTGCTGCCGTTCGTTTTGGACTTGATGGTCGGCTTTCCCACCACCGATTCATTCGTGCTGGCCGCCTTCCACACCGTTTCCTGGATGTTCATGGCTCCCGCCCTCCATTTCCAGTGACACACCGACATTGTAAACTGGCCCCAGACGTTGGAACACCGCCCCAAAGGAAACCGCCGTGGTCCAGACAACTCGACGCCAATTCGTGGGGATCGTGCTCAGTTCTGCCGTCCTCCTGATTGCTCAGGCTCCGGCGGTCGGCCAGGAAACGCCCTCGGCACCGCTCAAGGTACTGTTCATCGGCAACAGCTACACCTCGGTCAACGATCTGCCCGCAATGATCGCCGGACTGGCCGAGGCCGCTGGTGGCCGGAAGATCGAAGTGGATCGACACCTTGTGGGCGGCTGCACCTTGGAAAAGCACGTCAAGGACCAGAAAGCTATCGACAAGATCCGTGCGGCAAGATGGGACGTGGTGGTGCTACAGGAGCAGAGCCTGTACCCCGTTGTTTGCCGCCAGGCGATGCATGAATACGCCCGGCTCCTGGATGCCGAGATCAGGAAGCAGGGAGCCAAGACGGTCTTCTATCTGACGTGGGCTCGCCAGCACGTTCCTGACATGCAGGAAGGGGCCGATCCTGCCAAGTCGCCCGAATACGCCAAGGCGATGTACCAGATCAGCGGAGTAAGCAAGACCACCGACTTCGAAACGTGGTGTCAGCAGCAGAGGGCTGGTCTCGTCGGTGGAATCAATGGCGGCTACTTCGACATCGCCAAGGAACTGGGGGCCGGTGTCGCACCGGTCGGGATAGCCTGGAAAGCTGCACTGGCGGCAGATCCGGCGTTTGTCCTGCACATCTCCGACAAGAGCCACCCGAACCCGACCGGCACGTACCTAGCCGCCTGCGTGTTCTACGCCACGTTGCTTGAGGCAAACCCGGTCGGTCTGCCCGGCACGATCAAACACGGCGACAAGGTGCTGGCCAACATCCCCGACGATCAGGCGATGCGGCTTCAAGAAATCGCTTGGGCGGCGGTGAAGACTGTAACGTTCACGACAGGCACAGTCCACACCGTCAACCCGCAACCGCTCCCCCTCATCTTCGACACGGACATGATGGGCGACGTGGATGATGTCGGCACGGCTGCGGTCCTCCACGCCTTGGCCGATCAAGGCGAAGTGCAGATCCTGGCGATGGAGCGACCGTTTCCGGCGATTCGGGAAATCACCTCAGTTGGTCGCCGACTTCTGCCGCGCCGAGGCGGTGTCTCAGGCGTCGTTCTACTATTGGAAGCGGAGGCTTCCGGGCAGTGGCGGCCGACGACGTCGCCAGAGCGTGAAGCGGCGTTCGCGATCCGGTCTAGCCGCGGTCCCTTTGACCGGCTTTCGATCGGTGATGGTAACGCCAACGGCAAGCGCGGCGAGCGTGAAGGTGCGGTTGCCAGGTGGCGCGGAAATTGAGATGAGGGACAACCTGGTCGTGATCGAGCAGGTTGTGAAACAATTGCTCGATCACCAGAGATCCGTTGGTGCCGGAAAACGTGTACGCTGGCGGACGTGCGACAGCCATTCCGCGGTGGCAAGGTTGGGCGAAGGGAGCAAAAGAGAATCTCGACAGGATGCTAGCCGAACAGGTCGGATGAAGGTCATCCCGTAAGGAACGTTCGGGTTTGGGGAGGCATAGACAGGACAAATGAATGA
>JAAYEH010000130.1 GCA_012728855.1 Rhodopirellula sp.
CGCTGCGCCATGTCCGGATCACGCGCCTCACACGTCAGCTTGATGGTGTCCAGGCTCGGTGTGCTCTGGAGCATCTGAACTGAAGCCCGCAGTCCATGTTCGGCCAGCGCCTCGTCCAGCGCACGCATACCCGCCTCGGTCATTGGACCCTCCGGCGGAACGGCCTCCGGCGCGAGAATCCCCAGCGTCACGGCCGCGTTCGCCATGGCCCGCGAGCCGGTCATATCCATGACCAGCGTGGATTTGAGACTCTCAAAGCTATAGGGCGAGTTCTTGCTGATCAGATTCCGCAGCACGACGTCGTCGCGCCGCTCGAAAATCGTGCTGGCCGCGAATCGCCGCGGCAACCACTGGCTACACCAGAACGCGGTCGATGCCACCAGCGCCAAACCCACCAAAGCCGGACGCCAGCGATTCCGTACCAGGCGCGCATACTCACCGATGGTGTTGCGAACATCCTCCATCGGTCGGTCGTGCGTCATATTCGCCTCTGTTTTCACTCAGCGCCAGCGGCGCCGCCCGCGGCCATCATCACGGTAGTTGTAGTAGTGGCCTTCGTAGACGTGCGTGGAGTGAATCGTCTCGGCCGGCGCATTGTAAGTGTCCACGATCGGCTCGATTGGGTACAGCAACTCGCGCACCCGCAAGCCCACCCACGCCAACGCCGTCGGCGGAACCTCGATCACGTCCCCGGGCTGCAGCAGAATGTTGTCATTCGCACGCCCATCTTTGACCATCTTGTCTAGATCGATGGTAATAACTCTGCTCGCCTCATCCTCCGTCCCCGGCCGCACTACCCGAATCAGCGACTTCGCCGCGAGGAACGTCGGTTCGGCCTCCGATAACGCGTGCAACAACGTGTCGCGCCCCGTGTACAGCTTGGGACCCGGCCTGCGAACCTGGCCGAACACGTAGTAGTACTGGCTCGCATAGCGGTGCACGTCCACCACCACTTCCGGTTCAACGTAATACCGGGCCAACAGGTCACGCAGCTTGGCCGCAATCTGATCCGTGGTCAGCCCCGCGACCTCCACTTCTCCCAGTAGCCGCAACGCAATCTTGCCGTCCGGGCGAACTTGCTCCGTCGTACCATCGATTTCCGGGGCCACCGGGGCGTGGATGAGCAATGCGTCCGGCGGCGCTACCATGTACTCGCCCGTCGAAACAATTTGCTCGTCCGCCCGCAAGAACGCCACGTGGTGCGCGTGCCGCGACTGGCACCCGGCGCTGGTCGCGAGCAATATGCAGCCACATAACGCCAGCGCTTCCGCTCTACGTCGTGACCGCGCTTCGATTGTCTTCCACGCGTCCTTCATGTCCGGCCGAATCTTCCTTTCTTGTTCAAGACGCCCGGACCAGGCCACAATCTGCCAAGCGGCCCGTCTCGTGACTAATCGTCCAAAACCGCCACAGGGTGTAATACCTTATGAGAACCGTCCACAAACTTTCGGGACCCCCTTCATTTCAGCGGTCTAGACGGACTTCCGATGTTCTGTGCGGCTGATAAACCGGAGCCCGGCTTGCAACCTTTCCAGCACTTCCAACTGAAGCGCCCGCCCTTTGAGGCCGCGCCC
>JAAYEH010000131.1 GCA_012728855.1 Rhodopirellula sp.
CCCTCTTCGAACCCTCCGACGAAGGCGGATACACCGTCTTCGTTCCCGCCCTTCCCGGCTGCATCTCCGAAGGGAACACGCTGGACGAGGCACGCGAGAATATCCGGGAAGCCATTGCTCTGTATCTGGAGTCTGCCGAGGAGATTGCCGTTTAGGGATTCGCATGGCAAGCACGCAGCCCGCCATTGGCATGGAGAGCAGGCGGTTTGACGCGGTGCCGCGAGTTGGCGTTGTCTGACCATTCATGGGTGCTCCTCGGGTAGGCACGCTGATTTTCCCTTTTCGCTCCTTGCCGCGGGCTGGTGCTGACACCAGATCAGACCGAGTCGCGGCCCTTTGGGCCTTTCCGATGCCACGGTGAGGTTGGGGATCCACGGGCCTCCGTCCCCCAGGGCTCCGAAGACTCCGCCCTGGGCTTTCGGGTCGAGCCCCTTTGGGGCAAAGGCGCATCACGGCCGCAACGCGGCAAAACCCGATAGCCCAGGGCGGAGGCGTTGCGGAGCCCTGGGAGCCATGCCGCGATAAACAACCATCCCAAGGCCCAACGGGCCGCGACCCGCATGATTGTTCGCCATACGCACGGTGCATCCACATCGCCCACAAGGTCGTTGTGCGCGCCTCGGCGGAGGCGGCTGGAGAGTCTATGTCGGAGGAACAACGCCGGCGTCTGCGCGAAGCACGGCGGCATTTCGAGTCTTTGCCCGACGAGAGTCCCGGCGACTCGTTCAGCGGTGCCGACCACGACCGCGTTTTGTACGGAGAGGGTCGATGGTTTTCGTCGATACCGGGGCGTGGTTTGCTACGCGGAATCTGGCGAGGAGCCGCAGGTTCCCGGACAGCGATTTGTTGAGGCGGTTGCCATTTAGCAAGTCGCATCGAAACCACGCGCGCCACCATTGGCGTCGAGAGCTGGCGCTCGGACGCGGTGCCGCGAGTTGGCGTTGTCTGACCATTCATGGGTGCTCCTCGGGTAGGCACGCTGACTTTCCCTTTTCGCTCCTTGCCGCGGGCTGGTGCTGACACCAGATCAGACCGAGTCGCGGCCCTTTGGGCCTTTCCGATGCCACGGTGAGGTTGGGGATTCACGGGCCTCCGTCCCCCAGGGCTGCGAAGACTGCGCCCTGGGCTTTCGGGTCGGGCCCCTTCGGGGCAAAGGCGCATCACGGCCGCAACGCGGCAAAACCCGATAGCCCAGGGCGGAGGCTTTGCGGAGCCCTGGGAGCCATGCCGCGATAAACAACCATCCCAAGGCCCAACGGGCCGCGACCCGCATCGCTAATCCCACACGTAGCGCTCATCAAATTCAATCCCATGCCGCGTTAGAAACAGACGAAACTCCTCCTGAAACGTCCTCGTCCGATGGTGCTCTTCCTGTCCTGCGATGTACTGCTTCACGTCCGGGACGTTGGATTGACTCACCGAAAAGGCTCCATACCCGTTCTGCCAATGGAAATCCCGCAGCCGCGGCCCTTCCTCCTTGATTCGCAAGGAAGACGACGTCTTCAGTTGTTCGACGAGGTGCGCAATCGTGATCGTCCGCGCGAGGCTGCAGAGAATGTGAACGTGGTCTTCGACCACGCCGGTAAGGATCGATGGGCATTTCAGGTTCCGCAGCGTACCGACAAGGTAACCAGTCATCACGTCGCGCACCTCGCCATCGCGCAGCAGCGGCTGCCGGTGCTTGGTGCTGAACACAATGTGCAGAAGAACGTTGGAAAGCGATTGCGGCATGGCGAGGACTCCTCGGGTTACGGCCCTTCGGGCTTTGTCGGTCAACAAACGCGGTTCCTGCGCACCCAGGGCTCCGAAGACTCCGCCCTGGGCTATCGAGTCAGGCCCCTTCGGGGCAAATCTTCTCCTTCACGTCAAACCTCTTCGCGTTGGTCGTTGGTCTACGTAAGCGCTCAGCAATTCCTCCAATTCCTCGACGATCTCGCCCCGCAAACCTTCCGGTTCCAACACCTCCGCATGCCGTCCGAAGCTGAGGATCCATGTCTTGATCTCGTCCGTGGCCCCCAAATCGAATTCCGCGACCAGGCTGCCGTCCTTCTTGGCTGACAGTCTTTGGCTGGGGTGCCATTGGGATTCCGAGACGTAGCGGGTCACGGCGGGTGCAAAACGGACTTTCACGTGGACCTCGCCCTCACCGTCACCCTGGTACACGCCGAACGACTTGGCGAGATGATCGCGCAGATCGAAACCCTCCGGCCGCTGGAATGGGAACTCCGTGACTTCCGCGTTTTCGATGGGGTTGACCTTCCAGTGGCGAATTCCTTCGTGCTCCGGCGCCCAGCCGACGAGATAGAGCGAGCCACGATGGTAGACCAGCCCGAGGGGGTATACATCGTAAGTCACCGCCTCGGTTGCCTGCAGCGACTGGTACGTGATGAAGACGGTCTTACGGTCTTCGATTCCTTGCATCAACTCGTCGATGATCTCCCCGTGGTTGGAGTAGTCGCCGGCGCCCAGCGAGGTCTGATGGAACATGGTGGCAAAGCGGTCGACGTACTTGAGGCGCTCGCCGCCGAGCATGGCGCGGACTTTGCGGAACGCCCGCTGCGCCGCTTCCCAGAAAAGCGTGCCGGCGAGCGGTTCCATCAGCCGCCGGCCGAGGTAGAGGGCCACGGCTTCGTCGAAGGTGAAGGTGAGGGCCGGCTCGGCGGTGATGTCGAGCTTCCAGCGTTTCAGCCCACGCGGACAGACGGTTTCCTGCAAGGGAAAGCCGGCTTGCTGGAAGGTGATTAGGTCGCGGCGAACGGTCTTTTCGCTGACCGCGGTCTCCTCGGCCAACTCCTTGACCGTACAGCCATAGCGACGCGCAGAAAGTGTCCGCAGCAACACCCATTGCCGAACCAGGGCCGATTGCTCCGCCATCGGGACTCCTCTGGCTGGGGAGACGCGAACAATTCCCGTCATGATAGGGAGATGAATATGATTTGCAAGGGGATTTACCCCTCTGTGGTGGCAGCGAGTCGCCGACCGGGGAGGAAGGGGACAGGTCCATGTTTTCGGCCAACGACTTTGGCGCCGAAATGCGTCCACCGGCCGAAAAATGGACCAGTCCCCGGCCACCCCAGGTCAAGGAAGGATCGCCGAGTTCTCGCCGTTGGCGCATCGGCGCCGGCCGCGGGCGAGGTCCAGTATAGCAACGGCCACCTGCAAACCGCGTCTAACGTGACGCATGTACAGTGCGGCGGTTCGCCGCATTACGTATTACGATCAGGCAAGCCTTCGCGCCGATTTCACCCGGGTTGTTTTCGGCCGGGAATGCGTCGAACGGGACTATGCCCCGAAAGGCTTCGAGCGAGAAGTTCTCGAAGCGCGCCAGCTTCAAGAGCAATTGGAAACTTCACTTAGCAGCCCAGATCCCGCTCGGCAAGCGGGATCTACTGGCTGCGACCCGCTTTTGAACCAGGCCGAAAAATGGACCAGTTCCCGGCCGCCCCGTGAACGGTGAGACTTCGGCAATCAAGGCCGGGCTAGGGCTTCCGGGAAACGACGGCCCAGTGGCCGTCGACGAAAACCAACTCGCGGCCCTGCGGCGCCCGGAACCAGGCCGAGAATTCCTGCTCGCACGCGCCCTGCCGCTGGGAACGAACGATCGTCCCCGTAGCCGTCACCAGCGCGATGGCCGCCGCTGTGGCCAGGTAGCACCGTCCCACGAAAAGATGCCGATCCTGGATCAGCCAGGAGACCGCCGCGATGAGCGTGAGCAAGTTCATCACGACATGGGGCTCGCACGCCTTTCGCATCGCCCATCCGGCCAGCCGTAGAGGATGCCGGGGGATGGGCGGCTGCGGGCTGCGTCGGAACGCGCCCCCGCCGACCACATCGAGAGTCCCTTCCAGCGCCTTGAGCCTCTGCACGAACGCCTTATAACGGGCGTCGTGGTGCAAGCCGAGCAGCAGCAACGACACTCCCCAGACCAGTCCGCCGATGCACCAGCCCGGCTCGGACGTTTGCGCAAACAACCCCCAACCCGTGCCGAGCGGCACCAACAGAGCAAGCGTGTGGTGCATGAGATAGTCGAGTTGCACGCCGTCCAGCGATGCGGAGCCATGAAGGCGAGCGAGTTGGCCGTCCACGTGGTCCAGCAAGTACCAGAGCTGCAAGAGAGCGGCCCCGAGCAGCCAGCCGGCGACCGTTCCCCAGCCAAACGCCGCTGCCGCCGCGACGCCACAGGTCCATGCCGCGAGGGTCATCCCGTCGGCCGAGACGCCCCAAGGAGCGACGACACGCGTGATCCGCAGCGCCACCGGACGGCTCACGCGCCGGGCCATCCAGTTGCCGATGCGGCGATGATCCGGCTTCTGGCATCGTCGCTCCCACTGGGCCAGGGAAAGGTTCCGGTAGGGTCTCGCAGCGGTTTCCTCGGGCCGCACGCTCTTCATTGGTCGTCTCACCTTCGTCGGCTTCGAAGTTCTAACAAAACGGGGACAGGCACCTCGCCCGGACGTGTATTCTGCGTGTCTTGCATATGTTCGGCTCGGAGCCAGTCCCCGTTTTGTTAGGGCCTCTCAAGTTCGCCGGAGCGCATCGCGCCAGCCGCCATGCCGCCAGCCCGCGCCCACCGTGGCGCCCCACACCAGCAGCACGGCGGCAATCCTGGCTAGGATCGTCGGCCAGTCACCAAGCGCTGCGGGGCTTGTTCGTTCCAGGACGATGGCCAGCCCGAGGGTCGGCAACGGCAGCAAGACGGCCGTCGCCGCGTAACGCCATCGCTCGGCCCGGGCCAGCTCCGGCCAGAGAGAAATCCTCGCCGCCAATAGAAAGTAGACGAGGTATCCCACGGCGGTGGCCGCCGCCAGACCGCCGAGCCCCGTCTGGCGCCGAATGGCGACATAATCGGCGACCGCCGCAAGGGCCGTCGCGGCCAGAACGGCGGCCAAGGCCCGCTTCTGTCGGTCGATGGCAATCAGATACTGGCTTGCCGGCAGCGCCAGCGATAGGGCGACGACCCCGGGCAGCAGCCACTGGAGCGCCGCCAGTCCGGAATCGTAGTCGGGAAGGAGTCGGCCGAGCAGTGGGCCGGCCAGGATGAGGGCCAGCGCCGCCGGCAGCGCGATGGCCGCCGCCTGCAATTCGGTCGCCCGCGCGGCCAACAGCGCTACCTGGCGGCGGTCGCCGCAGCGGCCGAATTTCTCGCCGTATCGAGGCCCCATCACGATCGACAGCATATTGCCGATCCCGTAAAGCTGGGTAGCGACCATCAGCGCCAGTGAATAGCAGCCGAGTTGATACTCGCGGTCGCTCATGCAGCCGAGGATCATCAGCTTGTCGAGCGAACGGAAGACGCTATACACCACTCCCGCCAACAGCATCGGGCTTCCGATGGCAATCAGGCGTCGCATCTCGGTTCGATCCCACCCGAAAGCAAACCGATGCGTTTCCAAGCGAGAAAGATAGACGAGCGATGCCAGCATCACTCCCAGCGTGCCCGCGTACAGCCCGGGCAGCCCCCAGAGCCACGTACACGCGCCGCCGACGGCCAAAGTGGTCACCGCCTCCAGCAGCGAGAGACGCGAGGTGGCCACAAACGCCTGCCGGGCGCGGAGAATGGTTACCTGAAACGACACGTAGCGCCCCAGTGCGGCCAGCGCCCCGCCAGCAATGAATGCCAAGGCCCAGGCAGCCGACCATTCTCCGCTGCCGCCCAGCCCGATCCAGACGCCCGCGCCGATGAGAATAACGGCATAGGCCAGGCTGGAGAGGGTGTTCGCCGTGAACGCCAGGTCCAGCCCTCGCGTGGCTTTGGCGAGATCCCCGCGCCCCAGCGCGACGGTCAGTTCCCGCGCGGCGCCCTTGCTGACGCCGAAATTGGCGTAACTCGCATAGCTGAGCACGAGTTTGACTGCCTGCCAGATGCCCATTTGCGCCGGGTCGAGCAGCATCCTTAACAACAGGCTGGTAACGGCGCCCAGCGTCTGGCAGATCATCTCCGCGCCGCCCACGAAAGCCCAGTCGCCCAAAAGCCTGCGCCATCCGCTCACCGGGGCTGAGATGCAAGGCGATGGCCCCCGTTTCCGGATACCTTCCGAGACCGGCCGCGGAGCTTCGAGCGTGGGGAGTTGGATGCTCATGGTTTCAGTCGCGGACCACGTCCCCCGCCGAGCGCGACCGCCGGGAGGCGCCGAGGTGCTGCGGCGTTCGCAGCGGCGAAAGAACAAGTGGGCGCGCAAGGGGGTCGGGAGTCTGTTTCCGTATCGGCCACCAACCGAGCGGGACATACCGAGCGGCGATGAGGCCGCTACGGAAAAAGACTCCCGACCCCTTCTTGGTTGCGACACGTATTATTTCGCCGATGCTTACCGTGCGGCGACCGTTGAAGCCGTGTGGTTCGGCGGCGGACAAAACGGCGTCGGCCACCGCGGCGGCGGATTGGCCCGGATTGCTGAAGACTTGTGGGTTTGGCCGGACTTCGGCGCCACGTCCGCGCGCCAAGGCTTGATTCAAGAGGATACCGACTTCTTCTTCGGTTCTGCCGGAACCGATCAGTCCCCACTGGTCGTGAGGGAGGACGTCGGCGGAGCCGGCCGGCAGAATCTGGACGACCGGAACGCCGGCCAACGTGGCGTCGATCCCGGCGCTCGACGCGCAACTCAACGCACAATCGGCCCGGGCCAACAGAGGTTCGAGCGGACCGGACGCGACGAATTCGGTTTCGACCGAAGGGTGCGCGGCGGCCACCTGCCGCATCACCGGATCGCGAGGCGAGCGGGGGTGGAGTTTGACGATCAGGCGAGCGCGGGGGATCTTTGCCACCGCGGCGAAGGCGGCACAGAGCATCGCCGCATAAGTCGTTTGCGTGAAATGAAACGCCACGAAGTCGGGTCGCGCGTCGCGCGGCGGCGTGGTGGCCAAAAGCAGAATCTCGAAGAGCCGGTCTCGGGGCGGGGTTTCTCCCGAAGACCCTCGTCCATGACTGGGCGGCGCGTTCTCGGACAAACGGCAAGACAAGCGATCGTGGACCGGGGAACCGGTCGCAACGATTCGCTCCGCCGCCACGCCCCATGCCTCGAATTGCCGTCGCGACGACGCCCCCCAGGCCAGCAAGCGGTCCGCTGCCGGCGGAGCGAAGCCGAATCGGCAGACGGGCGCTCCGTGCTGCACGACGAAGGAGGGGACATGATGGCGGCGTGCGACCGCCACGGCGGCGCGGGCGGTTGGCGTGGCGTCTTCGTCGAGCACCAGCGCGTCGGGCCGAACGCGACCGAAGTGCGTGTCCATTTGTTCCAGGAGTCGACTATGGCGGGCACCGTACATTGCCAGCCGCGCGGAGAGCCATCGGCTGACGACTTCGCTCAGATCTACCCCTCGGTAGCAACAAAAATCGACGGCCGGCGCACCCATGCGGTTTTCGCGGCCCAGGTCGGAGTTCGTCACGAGTTGCCCCACGCCAAGACGACGCCACCGCAGCCACGATTTCACCGCCAGCCGGTCGTAGAGCCACCACATCGCGCAGCCGCGATCCAGTAGTTCCCGGCAGACCGGTTCCAGGATGCGAGGGTTTCCGCAGAGAACGATGCGCCGGCGAGGATCGGTCCAGTCGGCTTGCCGATCCCACGGTCGTCGCAGCCAATCCAGCCATCGCCGCCACCAGCCCGCGGGCAGATGGGGCGGGGGGACCGCCTCGGACGGCCCACGCCAATCGATTTGGCAATCGGCCCCGGCCAGCGCGCACACCTGCCGCAGCACGCCGGCGTAGTCCTCATCGCGATCTTGGCACAACACCGCGCGGATGCAGTCGCCACGAGCCGGCGGAGCGACTTCCGTAAAGTAAACGATGCCGCGAATCAGCTTGACCAGGTAATACCGCAGCGCCAAGGCATGCAGGTAAGCGGGCGAGGCCTCCGCCACACAGGCCGGCCCGGCGCCGCGCTGAGACTCAGCGACCTGCTCCGCCAGACGCGAGGCTTCGGCGTCGATCCAGGCGAATCGTCCGTCGATTGCGCCATCCAGCGATCGATGGATCGATGAGGCGGCCCCGGCCGGATCGTCGCCTTCCAGCAAGAGGATCGGCTGCCGTGGATCCGGCGGCGACGGCAGCAGTTCGCGGCGAGCGGCAACAAGCAGGTCCATGCCGGTTTACCCCGCCGCCGCCAGATGTGCCCGTGCGGCGGCGGTGACGTCGAGCAATTCATCGAAACGGGCGATGAAGACGTCCGCCTTGGCGTCCGGATCGAAATTGAATGCGATGGTTTGGAGCCCCGCCCCGGTTGCCCCGCTCAATTCGAGCGTGTCGTGGCCGACAAAGGCCGCTTGCTCGGGCAGGATCTTCATCCTTTCCAGGGCCGTGCGGTACCCGATCGGATGAGGCTTCGTTTCGCCGAGATCGATCGACGAAACGACCGTCGAGAAGAAACCCCCGATGCCGAACCGGTCCAACTGCCGGCTCAACGCGTCGGAAGGATGCTCCGAATCGCTCAACACCCCCAGCACGTAGCCGGCCGACTGGAGCCGAGCCAGAGTGGGCTTCACCCCGGGCAGCGCTCGCGCCGTGTCTTCCCACTGCCGGCGGCGGGCCTGGCAGGCCGCCTGCACCTCGTCGATCTGTGCCGGCGTAAGTCCGACCGAGAGCAGGAATGCCTGAAAAGCCTCGCAGAATTCACGGCGTCCGCGATGCACGTCGGCGAGAAAGTCGCGGTCCCAGACGTGATAGAAACTGCGATAGTTGGTCCGTAGACCGAGTCGCCCCAAGAGCTGCAGCAGCCACCGTCGCCAGAGCGTGGTATCGTGGAGGACATCGCCCATGTCGAACAAGAGGCCGCGGATCGGGCGTGAAAGCGACCCTGCCGGACAGCGGCGGAACTGCAGCCTATGAGGGGATGCCCACTGATCGGCGTCGTGCCGAGGGGCTCCAGCGCGTGCGGTCATCATGTCGAATCCTTTCGGCCGTCTGCCTTGCCGGCCGCGTCAGGGCTTGGCGCCGGCGCGGTTCAGCGCCGCCATCCGCTCGCGGAGTGCGGGCTGATGGTCCAGCAGGTCGGCAATCCTTTGCCAATCCAGTTGCTCCGGTCCCAGGGCGTCGAAAATCGCCAGGGTGTTTTCCCAGTCCTCCTCGAGGTCGACCGTCAAACGGAAGTCGTCACGGTCGATCTGCGCCGGTGCCGGAATCAAACGGATGTTGAATTTTTCCGGATGCGAGTAGAGGTAGCGGGTGACATGGACGCGGTCGGCCGCCAGCGTGGTTCGCTTGGCGGCGGTGCGAACCGCTTGGGCCCGAAACCACTCGCAATACATTCCCAGCGGTGACAAGATCGCCGGCAATCCGTTTCGGCAGCAGTAGCCGACGTAGTCGCACTGCGGATGCGATTGGGCGTCGGCAACGAGGCGGTCGATCCGGACGGGATCGACAAAGGGGTAGTCGGTGCCGATACGAACGGCCGCTGCCGTGGCGTATTCCGCCAGTGCGGCGGCAATGCTCCCCAGCGGGTCCGAGGCCTCGGCGACAAACAGAGGCACGTCCATAGGAATCAGTTCGGATACAAAGCGATTGCCGCTCTCCGAACTGGTGACGGCGATCACCCCGTCCAGGCGCTGGCAGTCCGTGACCCGACGGACCACCCATTCCAAGAGAGACTTCCCGCCCATCCTCCGCGCGGCCTTGGCTCGCGACCGCAGTGTATGGTAACAGGCGTCGACAATCCCCAGCGTTTTCAACATCCAATGTACCCGGGGGATGGGGGTCGGTTCTTTGTTGTGGCGCGAGCCTGGAAGTTCAGCGCAACGCGAGTCTATCACCTTCTCTCCGGCAACGTCAATACGACACCACCCGATTTCCACGCGTGGGCGCACCTTGCACTTCGCGCGGTGACGGACTTTGTGTTATCAAGAGGGGGGTAAGTCTGGGCCGTGGGATTCGGCTCATTGAGAAGATACGCAATGGAGGAGGCCAGGGATGGCAACCATCAAG
>JAAYEH010000132.1 GCA_012728855.1 Rhodopirellula sp.
ATTCCCCCCTGCCCGAAGTTTCTTCAGGGAGACGCGAGGAAGCAGTACGGCAAGATGGCGAAAAAGCTTGCCCGGATCGGGCTGATGACGGAACTCGACGACATGGCGCTTTCGATGCTGTGCCAGGCATGGGCGGAATATCTGGAAGCAACCGAACAGGTGAAAAAGAGCGGCATACTGGTCAAGTCGCCGAACGGGTTTCCCGTCTTGAATCCATATTTGATTGTAGCCAACCAGGCGCTGAAGAAAGTCAGGTCCCTGTTGTCCGAGTTTGGGATGACGCCGGGCTCGCGGTCGCGCATTCATGCCGCCGCGACTTCGGAAGATTCCGACGACGAGTGGTCCAAGCTGCTTAAATGACCAAGACAAAGGAAAAGAACTACGTCGCGATCGCGGCGCGATATGCCGAGGATGTCGTATCGGCGAAAATCCCTACCTGCCGGTGGACAATCAAAGCATGCCAAAGACAGATTGATGATCTGGAGAAAGCAAAATCCAAGGAATACTCATACAAGTTCGACAAGGATAAGGGCTCTCGCGTCTGCCGGTTTATCGAAATGCTGCCTCATATAAAAGGCGAATGGGCGAAGACCGGCGCTCGGATCGAGCTTCAGCCCTGGCAAATATTTATTCTTACGGCTGTATTCGGTTGGGTGCAGCGCGACACGGGCTTGCGCAGGTTCAAAACAGCCTATTTCGAGCTTCCCAGGAAGAACGGGAAGTCTTCGCTGTCCAGCGGCGTAGGGATTTATTGTTGTTGTGCTGACGGCGAAGCTGGTTCAGAGACCTATTCAGCCGCAACAACTCGAGACCAGGCAAAGATCGTCTGGCAGGACGCCTGGCATATGGTCCAGAAATCGCCAGGGCTCAAAAAAGCATTCGGGGTTTCAACCACGGCGCATGCGATAAGCCAGATATCGACAGCCTCCCGGTTCCAAGCTCTCTCGGCGGAAGGCAACAGCCTCGACGGCCTCAACATACACTGCGCGATTGTGGACGAACTGCATGCGCACAGGACCCGCAAGGTTTTTGACGTTCTTGAAACCGCCACCGGCGCCAGGACCCAACCACTCCTGTGGCTGATCACAACGGCAGGGTCGGACCGGAGCGGGATCTGCTACGAGCAAAGAACCTATTTGACCAAGATACTGGATGGAGCCGCGAAGGACGACACATACTTTGGCGTCATCTATACGATTGACGACGAAGACGACTGGAGAGACCCCGCAATTTGGGCCAAAGCAAATCCGAATTACGGCGTATCGGTACTCCCGGATGATTTGGAACGGTTATGTCTCAAGGCGCAGGAGATGCCGAGCGCCCAGAACAATTTTCTTACCAAGCGCCTTTCCGTCTGGGTCAACGCCGATGCGCCGCTGTTCGATGCCGCCAAATGGGAAAAATGCGGCGATGAGACTCTAAGGCTGGAGCAGTACCACGGAGAGCCGTGCTGGGTTGGACTCGACCTTGCCCCCCGCCACGATTTCTGCGCGATGGTCCTGCTTTTCAGGACAGGCGGCAAATACATTGTGTTCGCCAGGCACTATCTGTCGGAGATGGAAGTCGACGAATGTGGGAATTCCAGCTATCCCGGATGGGCCAGGGACGGCTGGATCATCACCAATCCCGGAAACAGCACGGATTACGACCAGATTGAGGAGGAACTGCTGTCAATCCAGGCGAAGTTCGACCTCCAGGGCGTCTGCTACGATCCCGCGGGGGCCAAGCAGATTCTCGATCACATGCAGGCTCACGGCTTGCCCATGATAGAAATGAGGCCCATCGTCATTAATTTCAGCGAACCGACCAAACTCCTCGACGCCCTCATCGCCGACGGCAAAATCCGCCATAACTGCGATCCCGTCCTCGCCTGGGAACTGTCCAATGTGGTTGGCCACTACGATCGCAAGGATAATGTCTACCCGGTCAAGGAAAGGCCCGAGAACAAGATCGACGGCCCC
>JAAYEH010000133.1 GCA_012728855.1 Rhodopirellula sp.
CGCTGCCAAACAGCTATTCCAATCCTCCCTATGCGGGATTTCAAGGCAATCCGGCCGCGACCGCCGGCCAGCCCGCGCCGGTGGCGCCCTCGTACGCCATGCAAGCCGCGACTGCCGCCCCACCGCAATGGAATCAAAATGCGATCGCGCCGCCCTCCGCACCTTCTTCGCAGCCGAACGCAGGCTGGATCGCACAACCCTCAAATTCTGGCCAACAGCCGGCTGTGGGCCAACCAGGCAGCGGCACGGTGCCCAGTTGGGCCGCGGGCAACTCGGCGATGGACAATGCCGGTTATCCCTATGGCCAACCAAACTCGCCGGTTGGGCCCGCGCCCGGGCAATACCCGCCGCCAATGCAACAGAACTTCGCCCAGCAACCGTTCGTCGCTCCGGGCGGCTTCCCAACGGGGCCGGACCGGCAGGAAGCGGCCGGTCGTCAACCATCAAACGAGCCGGCCACGCCGCCCAATTCCGCGGTCGCCACCGGATCGCAAGCAGAACCTCCCATCGCGGCCGGCAACCCGCCGCTGGCGATGGACGGCTACTGCCCGGTCGAACTTTCCGAAAAGGAACGCTGGGTCAAGGGAAATCCTCGCTGGGGGTTGATTCACGAGGGGCGAACCTATCTGTTCGCCGGCCCGGAAGAACAAAGCCGGTTTTACGCCGACCCAAACCGCTACGCCCCCGCCTACTGTGGCAGCGACGTCGTGCTGGCTGTCGAGCAGGGGCAAGAGGTCGCCGGACGCCGCGAACACGGCGCTTGGTTCGATGGCCGGGTGTACCTCTTCTCCAGCGAAGCCTCCTACTCCCGGTTCAGCAGCGATCCGTACCGCTATCTCCAGACCATGCAACAGACGGCCAAGGCAAGCAACCGGAACTCGGGCCTGACCGGCAACTCGGGCGTCCGCTACTGAGTTGGGCCGTGCTGGGGTGTTTTAAGCCTGCGGGAAAATCGATTCCCGGCAGCCCGGCTGCTACCATCAGTTTGGACGATCTTGCACCGGAAGACCGATGGCGACCAACGGGGCACTGCGATCTTTGCCCACAAACTCGATGCGTCCGGCCCCACGAATTCGCGTGAGACCCAGGAAGATGTCGCGAGTTTTCTGGTATCGACCCTCCGCTATCTACTACCGATACGCAAAGAATATCGCAACCCCCTCACACGACGGAGTGTTCGTCGTTGCGACACTCGTCTTTTTGCCGATGCTCAGCCAGGTGCCCTATTGCTTAACATCCTGACCAGCGTTTCCAACGATTTTACCGCTGCAACGCGAAATACCCGCAAGTCTGGCACAGTTTAACACGATAAGTAGTCTAGTTTCCTGGTGGTCTGAAGTAACGATTTACCCCTGAGGGGCTACGGGCCAAGAAATTGCCCACAACAGCAGGTATTCGCCGGTTGTTGATTTCCGGACCGATCAGTCGAGGTGCCTATTCATGCTTGAGAAAACAGTCTCCGCCGCCATACTGACAGTCGTCGTCCTGTCACTCCTTCCAGCCAGTGGATGCGCGACCTACGGGCCCAACCTTGGTTTGATGGCGTACCCGATTCCGGTCAGCCCGTTCTTCCGGGACGAATTGGAAGATAAATTCTGGATGGAAGAACGGTACAACAAGGTGCCGATTCTCGGGCCAATTACCGCAGGCGGGCCGCCGGTTGCCCTCGATCCGCCTTCTCCGGACGAGGTTATGCGCGCCCTGGAAGAGGCGCATCCCCTCGAGGGCGGTTTACCCTTCCTGTTTGAGACGCAACGAAACAACGTCCGCATGACCATCGACCCGATTGCCGACTATGTCGATCCCCCGCGAGTCTACCCGCTCATCGGACCGGCACAGTTGCACCACGCCCACTATAAATGCACGGTCTACTACAGTCAGGTTGACCGCACGGGCTGGCCCATTCCGTACACGACGTTCAACGAAGACGCGCAGGAAGTGCTCTACATCGACCATAACCATCTCCACATGGTCGGCAACGTCGAGACGGGCGTCTCAAGCAACTACTAGAATCGGCGCCTCGAGGCGACAACCGATCATACCGAGTTTCAACAGCATGACGGCTCGGCCGCAACGCTCGATGGAGCCGATGCAGCCGAGCCTTTTTTTGGTAGAGTATTCATGGGTAGGCAACGAACCGTCCACAAGAATGGGGTTGTCGGGGCTGCTCAACTGCGGATACCATGAAGTTCTGGCAACAGTCGCGGGTTCCGGTTATTGGCCAAGGAAACGGAACCTGTTAGGGAGCAAGCGGTCAGGAAGGTGTCGATTCGGCCATGTCCGTGAGACGGCGGATCCTTAGCGGACGACTTGCAGGCGTGCTGGCTGTCGCATTGGTGGCGACTGCGGTTCGGGCCGACGAAGCCAGCGATCAGTATGCAGTCGCCGCCGGCCACTACCAGGCGCAACGTTGGCAATTGGCCGCCGAGGAATTCGAGACCTTCCTTAACCGGTATCCCGACCACGCCGACCGCAACCAGAGCGTCTTCTTTCTGGCTGAGGCCCTTCTGCAACTCGGCAAGTATTCCCAGGCTCGGCAGAGATTTCAGCAGTACCTTGCTCTGGAGTTGGAAGGGCAATTTTCAAAACCGGCCCTATTCAGGGAGGGCGAGGCGGCGTATCTGTCTGATGACTACGAGACCGCCAAGGCGAGTCTGGGCAAGTTCCATCAACGGTACGCCGACGATCCCCTCAACGCTTTCGTATTGACCTACCTGGGCGGAATTGCGCTGGCCGAACAGAACTGGGCCGGTGCCGAGCACCACTACCGGCAGTGCCTCGAGACATTCCCCGACGGAAAGATGCAGGATGATTGCCGGTTCGGGTTGGCGCGGGTTCTGGAAAAGCAAGCGAAATACGAAGAAGCGGAGCGCCTCTACCTGGCTTTGACGGCGAAAACCGGCAACCGGCTGGCCGACGACGCCCAGTTCCGCCTCGGCGCCGTGCAATACGCCGCCGGCCAGTATGAGGATGCCGTCAAGACATTCGAGCCCTTCGACTCACGTTTGAGTACGAGCCGGCATAGAGCCACGGCGCTGTTGGGCAGCGGCTGGGCGATGGTGAAATTGAACCGGTTGGACGACGCGCGGAAGCACTTCGAGAAAATCATCTCCGATCCGAAGTTGGGAACCGAGGCACGCTATTGGCTCGGCTGGATCCTGAAGACACAAAACCAATGGGCCGCGGCGGCGAAGTTGCTCCTGGAAACTGCTGAAGCGGCCCCCGCACATAGGTTGGTCGCCGCGGTCCGATTTCATGCCGGCGACGCCATGCTCCGCGACGGCGATACGGACGCCGCCTTGGAGCAGTTTCGTTGGATCGCCGCGCATGCGGAAGACGGCAACGAGTGGCGCGATGACGCCCTGCGCGGGGAGGTGCAGGCGGCGCTGTTGGCCAAGGATCACAGCGGGGTTGACCGTATCGCAAGCGAGTTCGAGCGGCGCTACGCCGATAGTCCACTCCGCGGCGATGTGGCGCGATTTCGGGCACAATCGCTGATCGAGCGGCAAGACCACCAGCCGGCCGCCGCGATACTCGAGCCGATCGTGAAAGCCGCCGAAGGCGCGGCGGACCATCCCGAAGCGAGATACCTTCTCGCTTTGGCCTACGAGGGCCTCAAACGATACGACGAGGCGGAGACTGTCCTGACGCCCGTCCTCGCGTCCGCGGATCCGCGTTTGAAGGCCGATGCTCAACTGGCGCTGGCGTCGATCCTTCTCGCCCGTCAGCGATTCGCCGAGGCCATCCCACCGTTGGTATCGCTTCAAAAGGAAAAGCTCGAAGGCGATGCCGCCGTGAAAAGCCTGGGGCAATTGGCCATTTGCTACGCCCGTACCGGCGAACTCGACACCGCCAAGAAGCTCTACGTCCAGTTGATCCGGGACTATCCCGACCACGATCTGTTGATTCCCAGTACGGAGCAACTGGCCGAGGCGGCCTACGACGCGGGCGAGCGCGAGTGGGCCGACAAGCTGTTCGCCTGGCTGGCGGCCGATGGGCAGCAGCCGGAATATCGCGTCAAGGGATTGTCCGGACAGGCCTGGAGCCAATACAAGTCCGGCAAGATGGAAGAGGCCGCTGTCACCTTCGGTCGATTGCTCGACGCGAGTCCGCCATCGAAGCTCGCCGCGGAAGGGGCGTTGGTCCGCGGCCAGATCCTCCAGCAGCTCGGCCGGCTCGATGCGGCTTTGGAAATGTTCGACCTCGTGATCAAAAAGTATTCCCAAACCGATCGCTATCCGGAGGCGTTGTGGGCGGCGGCCAGGATTCGCGACGATCGAGGCGAGGATCGCGAGGCTGCCGGTCTGTATGAGCGGCTTGCCAACGAGTTCCCGGACTTTCCCGAAGCCGACGCGGTTCTCTACCGTTGGGGTTGGACGCTTGCGGATCTAGGCGAACAGGATCGGTTCTACGCGCTGCTCGAACGATTGACCAAGAACTATCCCCAGAGCACTTTCCGGGCCGATGCCGTATTCCGTCTGGCCCAGCATGCCTATGAAACTTCGCAACTGGCCGACGCGCGTCGATGGGTCGATTCCCTGCTGAGCGGAGAACCGGCCGAGGCGGTTCGGGGAAGCGGGATCCGGGAGAATGCCCTTTATCTTCGCGCGCAGATTGACGTCGCGGAGGCCCGATGGCCGGAAGCGCAACGCGGCTTCGAGGAAATGCTCGCTCAATATCCCGAGGGGCCGCTGCGACAGCGTGCGGAATACGGCGTGGCGGAAGCCGCTTTTCGGCAAGGGCGGTATGAAGAGGCCCGCGAGCGACTCGGCCGACTCGCGCAACAGACCGAAGGCAAGCAGGAGCCGTGGTTGGCCGTGGTCCAACTGCGTTTGGCCCAGACGCTCTGCCACGAGAAGAAATGGAACGAAGCCTACGACGTCGCCTCGAAAATCGAGTCGCAATACCCCGGATTCGAAGAGCAGTTCGAAGCCGACTACGTGACGGGGCGCTGCCTGGCCAATCGCGCCGATTTCGACGGCGCCCGAAAGGCTTACGGAAAGGTGATCCGCTCGGCCCGTGGCGAGAAGACAGAGACCGCCGCCAAAGCCCAGTTGATGATTGCCGAGTCGTACTTTCACCAGGAGAACTACGAGGCGGCTCTGCGGGAATTCCTCCGGCTGGAAATCCTCTACGCGTATCCGGAGCTTCAGTCCGCGGCGCTGATGCAGGCGGCCAAATGCCACGAGTTGCTGGGAGAAGTTCCTCAGGCAACCGAACTTTACCAGCGATTGGTCAAGTCGTATCCGGAAACCGAATTTGCCGCGGCGGCCGCGAACCGGCTCGATGCGCCGCACTCCCCGGCGGCAAAGCCGGGCCCGTAATGCAAAGGATTGACTCGAAATGATCTCATCGCATCGATTCTCCCCGCTGCACCGCGTGCTGCCGCTGATTCTGCTGGCGATCCTTGCCGGGCGAGGCGAGCCCGCGACGGGCCAGGAGAATTCGCCGCCTGGCGATGCCGCCGTCGCCGCGCCATCCCCGCCCGCCACGGAGCCGGTCGTCGACGAAGCCCCCATTCCTACCCAAAACATGTGGGATATCGTCCGCGACGGTGGGCCGCTGATGATCCCTATCGGGCTCTGCTCGCTGATCATGGTGGCCTTCGTCTTCGAGCGAGCGATCAGCCTGCGACGAGAACGAGTGATTCCCCGCCCGTTCGTCACCCGTTTTCTTCAGCAGTTGGCCGACGGCGAGTTGGATCGCGACCAGGCGCTGGCCCTCTGCGAGGAAAATGGCAGCCCGGTCGCTCGCATTCTGGGCCCGGCGGTGAGAAAGTGGGGCAGGCCGGCCGTCGAGGTCGAGCAAGCGATCATCGACGCCGGAGAACGCGTTACCAACGGCTTGCGTCGCTACCTTCGCGTGCTCAACGGAGTGGCGACGATCGCCCCGCTGCTCGGACTGCTCGGCACGGTCACCGGGATGATCAAGGCGTTCAATTCGATCGCCACCAGCGATGCGCTGGGTCGCCCGGAAATGCTGGCCAACGGAATCAGCGAGGCCCTGCTCACCACCGCCGCCGGGCTTACGGTTGCCATTCCCGCGTTGGTCTTCTACCTGCTGTTTATCAGCCGTGTCGACCGCCTGATCATCGATATGGATGCGCTCGGTCAAGAGGTGGTCAAGTCGATCTCGGCCGAAGAGATCCAAAACCGTGGATCGAAGCCGGCCGGCCATAAGGTCCGCAAACCCGTACGGAAGGAGACCGTCGGCTAAGCATTGCCGAAGAACCAAGTGGGGATCAGGAGTCTTTTTCCATAACGCGGCCCTGCGGCCGCGACCGTTCATAACCTGTCGATTAACCGGTGTTCCAGCCATGCCGTTGAAAACGCATCTCGATGACCAGCCGACGCTCAACCTGACGCCGATGATCGACGTTGTCTTTCTCTTGATCATCTTCTTCATGGTGGGAACCAAGTTCAGCGAACTGGAACGGAAGATCGGACTGCGGGTGCCGGAGGTCAGCGATCGCGGCGCCTTGACGGCCGCGCCGGAAAAGAAGGTCGTCAACGTCTACCGGGACGGCGCCGTCACCCTCGATCGCGTTGCCGTAACGCTTGCCGAACTGACCCAGCAGCTTGCCGCGGCCCGCAGCCAGTACCCCGATCTCGGCGTGCTGGTGCGAGGGGATGCTACCGGGGAGTTTCAACGGGTTGCCGAGGTGCTCAACGCCTGCAAGCAGGCCGGCATACGCGAACTGGGCATCTCGGTACGCCTCAGCCCACCCAAAGGTTAGCAGATGCACGGCTTCCGCCTCGACCGAACGCTGGAACTGATGACCGGCATGGAACTGCTGGTCGCCTGCCTGTGGGCAGGGCTGGCCGCTTTAAGCATTACGCTCTTGGTGTTGATGCGAACCCGCTGGGGCCAATACCATCCGCTCAGGAAGTGCCTGGTCCTGTCCCTGCTTGCCCACGCCCTCTTTGCCGGCTACGCGACTACGGTGCAGATTGTCGCTTCTTCGCGACCCCTCATCGAGGAGCCGGATATCCACGTGAGCATCGCCGAAGGAGAAATGCCGCCCGACGCCGCCTACGCCCCGCGGGATCCGGTCGAGTTGAAGCCGTGGGAATCCTTCGCGCACGATCCGGTCGTCAAACCGGAGCCCGCCGAACTTCCTCGAACCGAAATCGACCCCGCCGCGGAACCCGAGCGGCAGACGGCGGCCGAGCTAACGGCGCTTTCGGGGGCGACTGCCTTGGAGCACTTGGCGATGGTCGACGCGGCGAATCCGGAACCGGAGCCGTTGCCGATCGGCGCCGTGGGCTCCAAGGCTCAACGGGTCAATTCGGCGGAAGCGATCGACGCGCCGGCGGCGCAGCAGCGCCAGGCGACCCGGGCGCAAGTGCCGCTGGAACCCCTGCCGCAACGCCGCCCGACCGATAACACCGAGTCCGACGGACCGCAACGCAAGAACCAACCGGTCGGATTGCCCTCGGCGTTGCTCCAGCGCCCCTTGTCGGTGCCGCGGCTGGCTGAAATGCCCAAGGCGGCGAATCCTGATGCGCCTCGTGATTGGGGTAGCGACGAACCCTCGATTCCACCTCGTGGCGACCCGGTCGATTCCGTGGCAGCTCCGCCCGCCGGATCGGAATCTCAGCAGGCCGGCACGTCACAGCCGGGTCCGGGGCCTGCCAACACGTTGGCGAGCCAGTTGAAACCACCTTCCATCGCAGGCGGCCGTCTGCCTCATGCCGGCGATCCGGTCGGTGGTGCATTGGCGGCCCTCGGGCCATCGCAGCTACCGATCCTGTCTCGCGGTCGCATGCAAGACAATGTGCCGGGCATCTATCAACTCCGAGTTGCACCCGACCGTTCGCAACAGGCCCGCCAACTCGGCGCAACAGCCGAAACCGAAGAAGCCGTCAGTACCGCGCTAAAGTGGCTCGCCGACCATCAGGACTCCACCGGCGCATGGATTGCTCGTCGGTACGATTCCGGAAGAGAGCAAAAAGTCGGCGGGCGCGATCGGCTCAATGCCGGAATCGATGCAGACACGGGCGTGACGGGCCTGGCATTGCTGGCGATGCTCGCCGCCGGAAATACCCACCAGCAGGGGCTGTACCAGGCAAACGTCCAGCGCGGATTGACTTACCTCGTTCAGAGTCAAGGCGCCGATGGAAATCTGGCCGGACCGGCCACCGAATATGCCGCCATGTATTGTCATGCCATGGCCACCTTTGCCTTGAGCGAGGCGTGCGCGATGTCCGGCGACCTTCAACTCCGCCAGCCGGTCCAGCGGGCGGTCGCGTACACGCTTGCCATGCAAAATCCGTCGACAGGCGGCTGGCGCTACCGGCGTGGCGACGACGGCGATACCAGTCAGCTTGGTTGGCAACTTATGGCGTTGAAGAGCGCCGAATTGGCGGGAGTCTCCGTGCCCTCGCAGACTTGGGAGCGGGCGCAACGATGGTTGGGAAGCGTCTCGTCAGGTTCTTACCAGGGACTGGCAGCCTACCGACCCGCGGAGCGTGTCAGTCGGCCGATGACCGCCGAAGCCCTCGTGTGCCG
>JAAYEH010000134.1 GCA_012728855.1 Rhodopirellula sp.
CGGTGACGGTCCACGGCGAAGGCGGCAACAGCACCGGCAACAACAACTATGGCGTGGCCGTCTCGTGGGCAAATTCCCGGATCACTTCCACCGATGGCGCCGTGCTCGTCGAGGGGATCGGTGGAGGCACTGGCAGCAGCGCCGGCGACCACGGTGTCGTGGTGTCGCAGGCGGGGACGATCACCAGCGGCACGGGCGCCGCGGTCGCTGTCACGGGCACCGGCGGCAACCCAGCCGGAAGCGGCAACACGGGCGTGTTCGTGCATGGCTCGAATTCCCGCATTACCTCCGGCGGCGGCACGATTGAACTGCTCGGCGATGCCGGCGGCGCAGCCTCGAGCTTCGGCATTCAGACTGGATACAGCGGCCAGGTCACCGGCACGGCGGCCATTACACTCACTGCCGATTCGATGGATCTGACCTCGGCACCTTCCGTCAACGCTGGGCTCAACGCAGTCATTTTGCGGCCCCGGACCGCCGGCACATTGATCGACCTGGGCGGCACCGACCTGCTCACCGGCAGCCCGCTGACACTCGGCCTCTCCGACGCGGAACTCGACTCGATCATCGCCGGCACGCTCACCATCGGCGATGTCACGAGCGGTACGATGTCCCTCACCGCGGAGATCTCGCGCGCGGTTGCCACCGACGTAAATCTCATCAGCGGCGGCGCCATCCAACCCGTCACCGCCGGTATCGACATCACCGCGGGCGAGATCTCTTTCGCCTCGACGCTCGAGATCAACATCTCCGGCACCGCGGTCGATACCGAGTACTGGCAGCTCAACATTGCCGGCGACGTCGACCTCTCCGGCGTTGCCCTGGACCTCACCGGCTCGCCGGCGCTGTCCGGCGGCGAGTCGTTCACGATCGTCAACAACGGCGGCGGCAACCCGATCACCGGCACCTTCGTCGGGCTCACCGAGGGGGCCGTGATCAGCAACTTACTCGGCAGCGGGCGCGATGCCAGGATCACCTACACGGGCGGCAACGGCAACGACGTCGTACTGACCGTCGCGTCGCCCCCCGCCACCGTGGTCGGCCGACATGTTTTCTACGACAACTCTTACTGGGATGGCAATATCGCTGGTCCCAACGGTGTCGACGGAGGCACGGACCACGACGAGGACAACGACGCGATTGCGACCGACAAGCAAGCGCTGATCGGCGATGGAGCGACGGCGGCAAGTAGCGCCAACTACACGAACTTCTCTGGCGGCATCACTGGAATCATGATTGATGTCAGCGGCCTGGCCAACCCGGCGGGGGTTGATGTTTCCGATTTCGTCTTCAGGTATGGCAACGATAACACGCCCGACGACTGGACTGTCGCCGATGACGCGAGTTTGCACTCGCCCAGCGGGATCGCCACGCGGGATCTGGGCGGCGGCGTCACTCGCATCACGATCACCTGGGACCGCCTCGATGGACCGGCGACCTCGCATATGGCCGTTCCCACCAGGAACTGGCTCGAAGTCACCATGCTGGCCAATCCCCATACTGGCTTGCCCGCGGGAAGCAACGACGTGTTCTACTTCGGCAATGCCGCGGGCGACGTCAACGCAGACGCCTGGACGCTTTACGACGACATCTACCTGATCTACACGTCGATCGATTTCAGTCAACCCAGCGCGGACGGGATTCTCGAGGAGGCCGACATCAACCGTGACGGGTGGGTGCTGTACGACGACATTTATCTTTGCTACAGCAACATCGACTTCTCCGGTGGATTGAACATGATCGCTCCGCCGCCGGCGCCGGTGGCGGAAGCCGAGTCTGCCGCCGATGCCGTGTTCGGCGACGAGACAATGCCGTGGGTGGGTGAGTTGCTGTGGGCGGCCGCAATGGATGGGCTCAACGACCCGGACGACGAGGACAAGGCCGAGGAATCGGCCGTTGACGCGGCCTTCGACGTGTACGCGGAGGTGTAGAAAGCATCCATGCCCGAAGCGGTTTTCACCACACAAATGCCCGCATCCCAACAGCTTAGAACTCAGCTTCGAATAGGGGGGATACCTGAACCTTCGCGGCGGAAAAGCATTTGGAGAAACTGAAGAGAATTTGCTGCTCAAACGGTTGACAACCACCACGGATCTGGTTAAAAAAGACGTTGATACCTTCTGCAAAGTGGCCGCTTGGTAGATTGTTCGAGGGGGATAAAGGGGCTTGTTATGAAGAGGGCGATTTTTGCAGGCCTGATTGTGCTGTTAAGTGGACCCGCGGCCCTCACAGCCACGATCACCGCTGGCGATCCCAGCATGGATCAGACATCCGGTAATCTGTGGACCATCACGTTCAGCGATGGGATTGGCACCACCGCTTTTAGCACAAACCTCTTTTTGTCGATTGGCGACCCCCTTTTCGATACCTCACCCTCGGCCGTCAAGCCCATTATAACGAGCATCATATTCGATGTGGCCGGTTATTTCTACAATGGCGCACCGTACCAGACGACGTTTTCCGGAGCATCTATAGATGCAGGCGCCGGTGCGTCGTTGGTTGCTCCTTCAAGCTCGAATGGCACTTTTAACTTGGCGCAAGTGACCTTTGATGCTTCCAGTGCCGATCCTGGTGTCTGGGAATTCAATCTGCACAACTTGGCGGACACGCAGGATTCCAAAATAAACACCGGGCCCAGCGTATTAGCGAACGGCTCGATCACGGTGAATGCCGTTCCCGAGCCTGCGACGTTGGTGCAATTGCTGATCCTGGTTTGCACAGGTGGGCTGGGCTTTTGGCTTCAGCGACGCAAGAAAGCTGCATAGCCCGGCCGGTTCGTAAAGCCAAAAAGTTCCTTGCCCGTAATACCCAAAGACTTCCCCTGAGGATTTCCTCGTGGGAAGTCTCTTCGTTTGTGGATTCTATTCGCGGCCGTGAACGGCGAAAGCAGAACCAACAGATCTCTGGCTGAAAAGGCCCTGTCGCTTAAGACGCTGCCGACCTGAGTCGCGTTCCACGGACTCCAGCCACGTAATCTCGGCCATCCAGGTGGTGCTTGATTCAAGAGCGGCGTCCGTGGCTGCGGCTGCCTGCGGCGGAGACGACAGGGGCGGCGTCATCATGTTCAGCCCGCCGCCGAAATCGATATCGCTGTAGCACAAGTAGATATCGTCGTAAAGCACCCAGCCGTCCCGGTTGATGTCCGCCGCTTCGGCAACGCCATCGCCGCTCGGCTCGGAAAAATTGATGGCACTGTAGATCAGATAAATGTCGTCATAGAGAGTCCAGCCATCCCCGTTCAAATCGCCGGCGGCGTTGCCGAAATAGAACACATCATCGGCATCCAGGCCCGTGTCGGCGTCGGCCAGCACGCTTACCTGCAGCCAATTCCGCGTGGGCACCGCCATGTGCGACGTTGCCGGCCCGTCCAACCGGTCCCAGGTAATCGTGACCCGCGTCACACCGGCTCCCAGGTCGCGAACGCCGATCGCGCTGGGCGAGTGGCCGTTGGAACCGTCCGCGACCGTCCAGTCGTCCGGAGTATCGTCATTGCCAAACTTGAACACAAAATCAAAGGCGTCGATTGCGTTCGGATCGACCAGGTCGGCCACATCGATCATGATCCCGGTGATCCCCCCGGAGAAGTCGGTATAGTTGGCCGCGGTGGCCTGCGTCGCCCCGTCACCCACCAGCGCCACCTTATCCGGAGCGATCGCGTCGTCGTCCTCGTCGTGGTTCGTGCCTCCGGCGACATCATTCGGCCCCGCGACATTGCCGTCCCAGTAGGAATTGTCGTAGAAGATCCAGCGGCCAACGACGCTGGCACTGGCGGGACCATCGTCCGTCAGCGTCACCGCCATGGGCTGGGAGCCTTGATAACTGGGATCCTCGCTGACGCCTTCGTGGATGATCACCGTCTCGATCCCACCCTCCGCCATTGCCTCGACAGTCGCGGCCAGCATCGCTCCGCCTTCGATGGTGCCCTCCGCCGCTCCACCAGCGATCGCGCTGACGTGGACCGTCTGGGGAACGTTCCACGGCCGCGCGCCGTCCGGCGCCGCGTGGAACGTCAAGAAGGCGTTGGCCGGGTTGGCATCGTCGACGGCGAGAACCAGCCCGTCGGGGTTCTGCAAAAAGATCGTCACGTCGGCGGTCGGCTCGGTCGGCAGCACGATAGAATAGGTGGCGTAGCCGCCCTGGGTGCTGACCACCGTGCCGCCGGCGGTCTCCGTGATCAGGGCGAAATCGTTGTCGGTAATCTCGACAACCACGTCGCGGAGGGCAACGCCGTTGTATCCGGCGTCGGCGCTGGCGACCGTGTGGACAATCGATCCCGAATGCGCGTTTTCGGGCACCTGGTCGTCCACGGCGCTGACGGTGACCGTCTGCGGCTGATCCCAGTTTCCCGCGGTGAAGGTCAGCACCACCGGTTCGCCCGGCCCGGCCCCCAGGTCGATCTGCGAATCGGGGTCGGCAGTGATCACCACGTCGGCCGACGGCTGCCTCTGGAGCACGAGATCGTACGTATCGCGATCCGCCGCTGTCGCCGGCGTGGCCTCCCGCACCTGCGTCGAACCGTCGCTCTCGGTGAGCGTAATCCCGAAGTCGTTGGCCTCAACCGTGATTGAAAAAGAATCTTCGGCGAACAAGCCTTCGGAATCCGTAGCACGGACGGTAATGACGGCGCCGCCGGAACGAGCGGGATCGTAGTCGATCGTGAGCAGGTTGTCCGAGACGCTTCCCGTCAGGACGTCGACCGTGCCGAGGAGGCCCGCGAACTGGGCCAGGTATCCGGTGAGACCGCCGGTGATCTTGGTGGCATACTCGTAATCGATGTAGTCGGGAGTTTCCACGGCATCAGTCGACTGATGGTAATGGTCGTTGGCGAAAGGCTCGTTCTCCATGGCGCTTTCGATCACCAATGCCGCGTCGTACCCGACGAACTCAAATGGCGCGTGGTCGCTGGCGTCGAGCATGCCCGCATTTCTGGCGGTGAGCCCTCCGCCGTACGCGCCGAAGGCCTCGATCAGATTGTACTTGATCTGGCCAAGCCCGTCGGAATCGAAAACGCTCACCACGTCGTGATCCTCGCCCGGCTGGTTGTACGCGATCATATCGGCCGAGATCATGCCCATCACCTGCTTGCCGACCGTGTGGAACTCCGTGTAGTGCAGCGATCCGAACAGGCCATCCTCCTCGCCATCGAAGGCGATGAACTCGATGGTGCGATCGAAAGAGTAGGGCGCCAAAACACGGGCGATCTCCATGACAGCGGCCACACCGCTGGCGTTGTCGTCGGCGCCGGGATTGCCCACCGAGTCGTAATGCGCCCCGATGATATAGACTTCGTCGGGTCGGGTAACTCCAGGCTTCACTCCCACCACGTTGACCAGCGGCGGGTTAAAGTCGTAGCGATTCCCGAGATAGTCCTCAACCTCGTACATCGTATCGTACGTGGTGGTCAGGCCGAGGTCGTCGAACCACTGGTAGATGTTCTCGGTCGCGAGGTCATGTTGCGGCGAGTTATAGCCACGGCTGTCACCGAGATGCGTGTAAAGCAAGTCCTGGTGAATATGCTCGTAACTCGACTGGCTCACTTCGTTCACGACCGGAAGGATCGGCGGGGAGACGGTCACCGTGTACGTGAGAAAGTCACCCTGGGCAAAGTCGAGATCGGTGAAGACGGTGTCCAAATCGATCACCGTGTCCGAAGCGCCCTGCTGCACGACGACATCGTCGAGAGGGTCGGCCACCAGCGGAGCGCGGTTGAAAATGCCCACGTCGATCGTCACGGTGGCCTCGTCGTACCAGCCGTCCGGATCAAACGCATAGTACTCGAATGTATCGCGCCCGTTGTGACCGGGATACGGCCTATACTCGAACGACCCGTCGTTGGTCCACGCCTCCATATAGAGCGTGCCGTGCTCGAGGTTCATGCTGCCGTACAGATTAACGGCCTCAAGCCGATGGCCGGCGGGGTCGTAATCGTTGGTCAACAGCCCAGGAGCCGAGACGACCAGGGGCGTGTCGGCCGGAGTCCAGTAATAGTCGTCTCCGGCCACGGGCGCAGAAAGGCGAGTGGCCGCGCCCGCGCCAAGCTCCGCAAGGGATCTGCCGCTCAAAAGCATCCGCGATTCAAGACACTCGAAACGGCACAAACGTGCTCGATTGGATCGCAGCGGAATTCCTCTGTCCATAATGGACCTCCCCTCGGGGTTCAACGCCTTGCCCTGATCTCGTTTGTGGTTTGTGGATTATGCCAACATTCCCACCTCTCGCGAGGCTAAGCTTTCCGGCAAAAACACAACTCGTCCGCCCCGCGTGGTGAACGTGTACGCAGTTCCTGCGTCCATGAGCGAAGGGGCCATGTCCAACACTGCCGATTGCATCACCAGGATGCTGGTGGCGCCCGTGTCGAATAGGAAGCTATTGAAGAAGTTCAGGCAGACGCTGCCAAACTGCCGACGAGTGCCTCTCAACGAGGTCAGCAGTCCGCGGGCCACGCGCGGCTGATCCAAGGCGACGTTGTCCGACGGCCCCAGTTCGATCACGCCACCGGCGAGCACCGTTCTCAGCTCGAGCTGATCGAAGCCGCCCAAAGAACTTCGCCAGCTCCATCCGTCAGGCGAACGACTTCGCCCCCCACTGTTTCGCCGCCACTTCTGCCATCCGCCCCGCCAAACCCGCTGCGGATTGGCCTTGGCCATAGCCGCCCCCGAAAATCAAAGAGTATGCCCACCCGATGTATGGCAAATAACTCCCGTCCCGTCAACAGAAAGCGATGAAAAAAGCGAACCTCTCGCATGGGTATTTTACCCACCACCTAAGAGCCAGTTGTCAGGGCACCGAAGCTGCAGTAACGGCCTAATTGTGGGCACAATCGTAGGTTGGTGGTATACAGATGGTCTCCGTTAGGACTGCAAAATGGTCGGGGAATTTGTTTTGTGAAAGAAAATCTAAGAAAAGAGAGAACCTACCGTATGGGTAAATTCATTACCACCTTAGAGCTGGCTATCGGGGCCCCAAGGCTGCCGTAGCGGCTTGAATGGCCAATGATGCGCGACATGGGCTGGATGCTTGCGGAAGTGCCCGAGCCCTCCACGCTGGCGATTCTGCTCAGCGGCACCGTCGCGGTAGTCCTTGCCCGAAGGCGCTAGTAGGTAGGTTCCGCCGTTAACTGCCTGACGCCGTCTCCTGGATCGCCCGCCACGCTTCTTCGACGTGCCGCGACTCGGTGTTGGTCTGGCCGATCGAGAGGCGGAGGGTGAGCTTGCCGTCCAGTCGCGTGTGAGTGAGCAAGAGGCGGCCCGAGGCGTTGAGCCGCTCGAGCAGTTGCTGGTTGGCCGTGTCGCCGTCTCGATGGCGGAAGCAGACCAGACTGAGCGGCACGGGCGCGGCCAGCTCGAATCGCGGGTCGTCTTGGACCCAGGCGGCGAACTGGTGGGCTAGCTCGATGTGCCGGCGGACGCGTGCCCGCAATCCTTCCACGCCGAACGATCGGAGCACGAACCACAGCTTGAGCGCGCGGAAGCGGCGGCCCAGCGGGATCTGCCAATCGCGGTAGTCGATCACCGCGCCTGACTCGGTCGCCTGGTTGCGGAGGTATTCGGGCAGGATGCTGAGCGTGCGGATCAACTGGCCGCGATCGGCCACGAAGAAACAATCGCAGTCAAAATTGGTGAACATCCATTTGTGCGGGTTGAACGCATAGCTGTCGGCTAGTTCCAGGCCGTCGTGGAGGTAGTGGAATTCGGGGCAGAGACAGGCGGTGCCGGCCATCGCGCCGTCGACGTGCAGCCAGAGGCCGTGCTCGCGGCAGATCTCGCCGATCGCGCGGACCGGGTCGATGGCCGTCGAGGACGTTGTCCCGACCGTTGCGCAGACGAAGGCGGGCCGCCGGCCGGCAGCCCGATCGGCGCGGATCGCCTCGTCGAGCCGGTCGGGACGCATGGCGAACTTCTCGTCGACGTCGATCAGCCGGAGATTATCGCTGCCCAGGCCGGCGATCCGGACGCCCTTCTCCACGGAAGAGTGGGCCTGCGACGACGCGTAGGCGACGAGCGAGCCGTCCGAGCCCGCCGCATTGCTCCGGCCGGCGGTGGCGCGCTCGCGAGCAGCCAGGATGGCGCAGAGGGTGGCCGAGGAAGCGCTGTCCTGGATCACGCCGCCGCCGGTCGAAGACGACTTGAACGGCTGCGGCAGGCCGAGCAGATCGACCAGCCAGTCGAGCACGTGGGTCTCCAATTCCGTGCAGGCCGGACTCGTCGCCCAGAGCATCCCTTGCACTCCCAGCCCGGCCGCAAGCAGCTCGCCGAGGATCGACGGGCCGGAGTTGTTGGAAGGGAAGTAGCCAAAGAAGTTCGGCGACTGCCAGTGGGTGATCCCGGGAAGGATGATCTCTTCCACGTCGCGGAGAATCGAGTCAAACGGTTCCGCATTGGCCGGCGGCTCGGCGGGAAGACGCGATCGGATGTCGCCCGGTTTGACCCGGGAGGCGACCGGGTATTGTTCGACATTCTTCAGGTAGTCGGCCACCCAGTCGATCACGCGGTGGCCCCAGTGGCGGAATTCGTCGTTGTTCATGAAAGCCTCTCTATGGTTAACGCAGTTTGCGGCCGCAAGACAAATCGTCTAACCGCAACAGCCGACGGCCTGCGCGCGCAGCAACAAAACCCGCCACGGCGCATCCCGCGCAGGCCGTTGGCCGTTGCGGTTATACGAGCCAAACCTACGGGGGCGTAAGGGGGTCGGGAGTCTTTTTCCGTATCAGCCTTACCGCCGCACGGCACATCCCGCGCGGTCGATGGCCGATACGGAAAAAGACTCCCGACCCCTTCTTGGCTCATTTTGGCCCGATCCGGTATTGGAAGACGGCGGGATCGTACGTGAGGCGGAGGCTCTCCGCTTTGCCTTCCACGGGCCTGACGCCCATCACGGCGCCGTCTTCGGCAATCGCCTCGACCTGCCCCGGTTCCGGCAGTTTCCAGGGGAGGTTCGACCAGTGGATCTCCAACGCGACCTTCGTGCTGCCGGCCTGCGGCAAGGCGGTGACAATCAGGCGGTCGCCCTCCCGCGTGAGGCGGCAGGCGCCCGGCGTGGTCACGGCATCGAAGGCAATCGGACGGGCTTCGGAGTTCATGCGGGCGAGTGCAGGATCCGGGCGGCTTTCCAGCGGGCTCCACGCAAGGCCGTCGGCCTTGATCTCGATCCGGCCGATGCGGAGTCGGCGGTCGCCGTCGTCGTTGCCGGCCAGGGCGAGGCGTTCGCCGGAGGTGCGGTTGTAGATGCCGGCGCGAAGTTCGTACTTTGTCCCCGGCTTCCTCAGCTCTTCGGACACGCCGCCCGATGCGCCGGCGCGGATCGCGCCGCGCTGCGATTGCTCGAACGCGCTCGGCTGATGGATTGCCTGAAAAAGGATCTCCCCTTCCTCGTCGACGAAGTGCAAGAACGGCGTCCAGCCGGCTGGTATGGGAGAGTCGGCCTGCCAACGGAGATCCATCCGGAACCGCCCGTCGCCGAGATCCTCGAATTTTTCAACCGTCAGGCCGATTGCCGCCGGCCCGTCGACCACCTGGCGGCCGTTGACATAAAACCCCTCGGGCGAACGGGCCATCTCGACGATGACGCCGTCGCGACGCAGGATCGAAGCGTTCACCACCCCCTTGCCGGTCGGCGCGCTGGCCAGAAAACCGTACTGCGGCAGGATCGAGCCAGCGACGTTCCAATCGCTTTCGCCGCGGTTGACCCACACCTCGCCGCCGCCGGACCAGCGGACGTGCTGCCGATGCAGATCGCCGTCGACATACTCGACCGCCTCGATCCGCTTCATCGCCAAAGCCCGCATCAGGTCTGCCAGCAACCAGTACTTGCGGACGACGTCGCGGCCGAAGGGGGCGGGGACCATGGCCGGATGACCGGTGAGAACCTCGGTGGCGATGTAGTCGTCGCTATAGATGCCGTGGAGTTTCGGATCGAGGCCGCCCTGGTAGCGCGACGAATAACCGGCGCCGTGGAGGATGAAGCGGTCGTGGTGCGCGGCGTCGAACCACGGGGTTCGCTCGGCGTCCTCGCAGCGGATGTTCCAGACCGTCCAGCCGTAGCGGCCCGTGCCCGGTGTGCCGACGCGGAGGTGATTGGTCTGAGCGCCGTCGAGATAACCGGTCAACTGATCGTGGCCGCTCTCGGAGATCTGCGGAGCCTGGTCGCCGAGCAGATCGCGAATCCAGGCGAATTGGTTGCGCCAGACCTCACGGGTGAAAACCTTGGAAAAGAACTGGCCGTCGGCGGTCCAGTAGTCGTAGGGCGGAGCGCTCGACCAGACGTCGATGAAGTAGGCGGTGGGGGCGAGATGCTCGCGGATCCATTGGAGATTCGGCTTCAAGAACGGCTCGATGCGATCGGCGCGGTAGCGATACGACTGGGCATCGCGGCCTTCGTTGAGCCAGGCGCGCATCGGCGTCTGCGGATCGCGGAAGACGATGTTCTCCGGGTAGGAGAAACCTTCCGCGTCGGGATAGAAGTCGATGTAGTTGTCGTGCAGGGCGAAGGGGACGGCGGCGTCGCGGCAAACGCCGATCAGTTGCTGCATCTCCTCCGTGCTTCCCAGTTGCGGGTTCGGCGGCACGATCTCCGGTAGCCGATAGTCGTAGCCCCAGCGCTGCCAATTGTGCCAGATGACCATCGAATCGGTCAGCCCGTAGCGGAACGATTGCTTGAGGGCTTCGGCACTGGGGGCGTAATGGCCGCCCCAGAGGTCGAAGACGAACCGCCCGGCCGCTTTTTGCACTCCGCCGCCGGCTTGCAGGCCGCTAGTATCGCGCCAGGCGCGGGCGCCGTCCCAGACGTTGGAGGCCGGGATGAACGTGAAGGTGGTCTCGTGGGCGGCGTGCAGCGAGCCGTGTTTTTCGTCGGGCTGCACCTGCAACCGGCTGGGCGGCAGATCGCTGCCTTGGACCACGGTCAGTCCGTTTTCGAAGTCGAGGCCCACGAACGACGTGGAAAGGCGGTGGCCATCGAACGACAAGTCGAACGCCTCGGGGTGGCGGATCACGTTGCCCGCACCGGCATATACATGGCGAATCGGCTGGCTCCACGCCCCGGCGGCAACATCCTCGAGATGAAATGCTCGCCAGGGCTGCGGTGGGGGCGCGTTTTCCAGTTTGAACTTCGCGCGGAGCACGTCCTGCTCGATCCACAGTCTCCCGAGGAGGTCGAAGGAGCCGAAAAGACTGCGGAATTGATGGCGGAAGCGGAACTCGCCACCGGTCGATTCCTCTTGGGTCGCCTCCAGAACGATCGGCGACCGCGGATCGTCGAGCCGCGCGCCGTGTACGCGGACCTCGAAACCACGGAAGAAGAGGCTCTTGTCGCCGGACGTGAACCCCACCACGGTATCCAGCAAGCCTCTCCGGCCCAGCCACAGCCGCACCGCCGAGGGCCGCTCGCCGCGCTGGAGCGTGCCCAGCAGTCGCGAGCCCTTTTCGGCAGCCGGGGGAAATGAGGCTGGCTGGGGAGGAGTGCCGCAGACGAGCGTCGGCTCGGCCCAGTACGATTGGTCCCAGCCGGTATTGTTCTTCGGCCCCGGATGCGACTCCAGTTGCAGCCGGATCTTTTTGCCGGCGAAAGCGCTAAGGTCCGCACTGGCCGGCTGCCATGTCTTGGCGGCAGTGTGACGCTCAAAAACGACCTCGCCGAATGCGCCGGCCGCGGCGCCGTACGGGGCCACGCGGACGCGGAAGGTCACGCCGTCGCTCTCGCCTTCGGGCGTCATGCCGTTGGCGAACTCCAGTGCGATCGGCTTTGTGGCGGGCAGTTCCAAGGGGTATTCCACCAGCAGCGTGCCGACGTTGCCGCCGCGCCAGGGTGGATGAATACCGATTGTCGCGCGCCGTTGGCCGTCGAGATCCGCGTCGCGCAGATACAAGCTGCCGTGGCTCTCCGCCTCGCTCCCCTGCCAGCCGACCGGCGTCGTTTGGGGCTTTTGCCCGAAGACCTGCGTTACGGCCCGAAAGAGCGGCAGTTGCCAGAGCGCCAATTGGCCGTTGTCGGCCACGGAGAACGGCAGCCAGGCAGGCGGATCCGCGACCACCGGAGGAAGAGCCAGCTTCGCCTGGAAGATGAGGATGGGATGGGCCAGCAACGGTTTTCCGTCCGCCTCGAAGCGGACATAGGCATGGACGGGGTAGTGAGCGTTGTAGGTACCTTTGCCGGCGGTGATGGTGAATTCGAGCGTCGCCGAGCCTTTGGCTTTGACGCTGAACTCGACCGTTCCGCTCGGGGCCGCGCGCCAGGCGTCGATCAACTTCAGCTCGATCGTACCGTGGATCGGCACGTCGCCCTTGTTCTCCAGCGCGACACGAACCGACAGGGGAGTGTCGAGTTGGGTTACTTCTTCGGGGCCTTCGATCCGCGCGGTCAGTGGCCCGGCGGTGTCGATGGGAGGATTGTAGGCAAGGGCGGAAACCGCGGTCATGGATAAAACGACCGCGACAGCCAGACAATACGGTGTGAGCGATAGTCGGTGGTAGTGCGTCATGGTGATTCGATCCAGGTAGGATTATCGGGACAGTTCTTCAATCGCCGCGGCGATCGCGGCACGGCGCTCGTAGATGGGGGTGGGATCGGTCGTAAACGTCGTCATATCGGAAGTGATCGAGGCGGGGACTTCCAAAAGGGCTTCGTAGGCCAAAAGGTCGAGGAGGCTGTTTCGAAGGCGAACGGTAATCGACGCTGGGATTTCCTGCAGGGCTTCGTAGCGGCGAATCTGATCCGGCGTAAGGCCGTTACGGCGAGCCTCGAGCTTTTCGCGCAAGAGGCAGAGGAACTCATAGTCCTCCACGCCCTCGCGGAGCATTTCCCAACGGATGCTCGAGACCGGCGGTTCGAGCACAGGACCGGTCCCCGAGGCGCCCGGCACGGCGGCGGCCAAGGGGGGGTAAATGAACCGCCCGTCGCCGTTGCCCCAGAATCGCTTCACGCCGCGGGGCGTCGAATAGCCGCTCACATAGCCCATCGGATCCTCGTATGGGTTCTGCGGCTTGTCGGGGAAGGCGGCGGTGGAGGTCCAGTAGTTCGACTGCCAGACGAGCGTTCCGACGATCTTTCGCTGCCATGTCTGCCAGTGCCAGACACGAAGCTCCGTGGCCGGATGGTCAATGAACAGCGTGCAGTAGGGGGCCTTGGGGCCGGTGCAAACGTACCACCAGAAACGATCGCCTTCGGCGCGGCGCTTTTCCGCCGCTTCGTGCTCGTAATTCGGCGTGACGGGGCACCAGATATCGACCGGACCGGCCAGCGCTTCGTTGGGCTCTTCGGTGAGCATTGTCCGGATGCCGGGGGCGTAGCGTTTGATCCGCTCCATGCCGTTGCGGACGAACTGGTAGTCTTTGGGATCCGGTTCGTCGAACCAGTAGACATAGGCCATGTCGAGCCAGCCTCTTTCCTTCAGATGGCCTTCCAATTGGCTCGCGTAGCTGGAGAACATCGCCTGGTATTGGGGAGTCGGTTCACCGTACTCGCCGATCATCGGTTCATGGCGCTCGTGGAAGGTGCCGCCGCCCATCCCGTCCATTCGCAGGCGGAAATCGGTGAAGTGGTACTGCCGAACCGCCCGAGCCATCGACGCATCAAAGGCGGAGAAGTCGAGTTGGGCCCGGGGCGGATCGGACTGGGGCAGGAAGTTGACCCGGATCGGATCCAAGGGCGTGGGATCGTAAGGGCTGATGCGGTGCTCGGCGAAGCTCTGAAAATAGAGATCCAGGAGCTTTCGCTTGTCTTCCTCGGTCTTCACTTGATGGTACTGGAACGCCGCGCCGGGACTGAACCCGAAGGCGGTGGAGAGGTGGTTGCTCTCGGGAAGCGAAAAGCCCCAGACCCGAAGACGGATGGGAATCGTAGCGGACCATCCTTCAGCATCCAACGCCACTTCGCCCTCGTACTCGCCGGGTGTTGCGCCGGCGGGAACGTGGACGAGAATCCAGAGCGGCTGGTTCACGCCGGCCGCAACGTCGACCGGTTTGTCGAGCGGCGGCAAGGCGTCGGGCCACCAGTCGCGGACGCCGGTGCGGTCGGTGGGATGATCGACAAAGTGGTAGAATGCCCGCAGGATGCGGACGTTCTCCGCTGGGATTCGTGCGGCCGCGCCGAGATTTCGGCTCCGGTCGTTTCCGGGGAGAGCGAATCCGCCGGTACGTGCGGTCAGGTTCTTGAGCGGACGATCGGGCCGCACGACAATCTGCACCGCTTCCCAGTCGTTGCCCGCGGCGGCGAGACGCACGAACTGGCCGACCTTGGCCGGAGCCGGGCGCGTGCAGGGGATCTTGTGTGTCGCATCGCACCACCAGACGGACAGATTGTCGGTTCCCCCGGATAGCAATTCGCCGTAGTCGGTTCGATAGTAGTCGGGCACGGCAACCGCCAGCGAAGTGCGGAGTGGTTCGCCGTCGCCGGACTTGAGGCTGAAAGCAACGCGGTGTTCGCCCGGTTCATGGGCTGGAACGCTGACCGTCAGCGGCACGGAGGCGCCGACGGAGATCTCGGCTTCCTGCCCAGGCAATTGGACCGGCTCTTTTCGGGGCGACTGGAGCGAAATCGACAGCGATGCCTTGGCGGCCTGCGGACCGGTGTTCTTGACCACCATCGCAACCGCCGTTCGCCCGGATTGGCCGGCGTCTTCCAGTGTCATCGATTCGATCGACAACTGCCCGCCGCTGCTCTCCAGATCAGCGTAGACGGTCTCGCCGGAGGCGTCGGCCGGCGAATCGCTCAGCTTCGCTTGAAAATCGACGCGGTTGATCTGAAAATTGCTCCCCTTCGTCGCGCGGAAACGGAGAAGAAGGGATTCGGCAGGCAGAAGACCCGTTGGAACCCGGGCTTGGGCATCGCCGACCGCCTGCTGCGTGGCCAGCGTGTGCCACTTCTGGCCGTCGCAGCTGATCTCAGCGATTGCTCCGCCGCGGGTGTGATAGTTGACGTTGAACTTCACGTCGCCGGAAAGGAAACGATGCCCGGGCAGTTGGAAGCGGTAGACGACGTCGCTACCGTCGCTGAAGCACCAGCGATCGCTGTTGAACCAGGCATTGGCGGCGGCGAGGGTGCGGTGGTAGTTGCTCCCCTGATGGCCGAAAGTGCCGTAAAAGCGATATTGGCCGTCGACGACCGACTCTCCTTCGCCGAGCATGTGTTTGCCGACCTTGCGATGCACGGCCATGGCCGGTGTGAGGCGGACCGCGTCGAACTGCGTGGCGCCGGTCGTCTGCCACTGGCCGACGCGGACATAGCCGCCGGCGACGTTGTCCGGCGCGCGGCAGACGAAGTCAAACCATCGCCACTCGCCGGGAATGCTCGCAAAATCGCGATTGGCGAAACTCGGACCGCTCACCGCCAGTCCGTTGCCGCTGGGCCGGCGGGCACGCATCTGGAAGTGGTACAACTGCCCCGGCTTGAAGGCGACCTCGCATCGCCAGTCGTTGGAATCCTCTCCTCGGCCGGTCACTTCCAGCATGTCGCGGTCGATCCAGCGGCCTTGTCCGCCGGTGAGTTTCCAACCGGCAGGGCCGCTATCGCCCTGGTTGAAATCGGCATTAGGGAGGAACTGTTCCGCGTGGGCGACAGCCGTGAGGGCGATCAGGGCGACCAGGGCCGATACCGTTTCCGAGAACGATCGAATCATGTCTCTCTCCAGTGCTGTTTTGGCCTCTTCGTTTAACCGCAGTGCCCAACGGGCCGCGCGCCGCGTCGAATCACACCGTCACCCTTTCGTCACACTCCGGCCGATGGGCACGCCAGCTCTCGCTGCACGCGCGGCCCGTTGGGCACTGCGGTTAAACGAGGGGGGTGGAGTCCGTCAGTTCAGGCGCGGGTATCTCCTGGCCCCGGCCATTGTAACGCGCGGGCGACCGCGATGCGATTGGTGGTGGGGTACTGCGGCTAAATGGCAGTCTCGCAATACCTTAGCCGCTTTGCCGGGGCGGTTCTTGTGGTATGCTGTCGGGCTGGCTAGAATGGCATCGCATTGCCCGAACCGCGCGCGGTGTGTTCGCCGCGGATACCAGCCGGACGATGTCGGATTGCGCTTCACGAGTGATTCTACCAGTGAGGAAAGGAGTGGGTTCCAATGAAGGCGACACAATTGCTGTGGACGCTGGTGTTTGCCGCCGTATTCGTGGCGGCTCAGATCGGTTGTCGACAAGAGGCCCCCGAGCCGGTTGGGCCGGAAACAGGCGGCCCCGGCGGAGTCATGGACGAACCATTGGCCGCGCCGCAAGACGAGACGGAGACGATGTTGCCTCCGCTGCCCGAAACGGGCGCCGCCGAGAAGCCGGCAGAGGAAAAACCGGTCGAAGAGGCGCCGGCGGCAGTCATGCCTGCCGAGGAGAAACCAGCGGCTCCAGCCGAGGAGAAGCCGGCCGAAGAGAAGCCCGCCATGGAAGAACCGGTTGCCGAGAAAGAGAAGCCTGCTGAGGAGAAACCGGTAGCAGCAATGCCGGCCGACGAAAAGCCGGCTGAGAAAGAGGCCGAAAAGAAGGCTGAGGAGAAGCCCGCCGAGAAACCTCAGGAAAAGGCCGGGGAGAAGAAGGAAGAGCCGGCTAAAGAAAAGGCTGACGAGTCGAAACCCGCGGAGGAAGCCGCCGCGAAAGAGCAGCCCGCCGAGGCGATGACCGGCGAGAAGAAGCCGGCGGAAACGGAAGCCGAGAAGAAGGCGCCCGCCGAGGAGAAACCCGTGGAAAAGTCCGCTGAAGCGGGCGCCGCGAAGGACGACCTGACCAAGGTTCCCCTCGGACTGCCGCCGCTGCCGGTTCCCGACAACAACCCGATGACGGCGGAGAAGGTCGCGCTGGGCAAAATGCTCTACTTCGACAAGCGGCTCAGCGCCGACAAGACGATCTCCTGCGCCACGTGCCACGACCCCAAGATGGCATGGGCCGAGCACACGCCGACGAGCACCGGCATCGAGAAGCAGGTGGGCGAACGCAATTCACCCACCGTGATCAATGCGGCCTATGCGACCTCGCAGTTCTGGGACGGGCGCGCGGCCAGCCTGGAAGAGCAGGCCCTCGGCCCGGTGGAAAACCCCATTGAGATGGGCCATACGATGGAGGCGGTTGTCGATGCCTTCGCCAAGGTTCCTGCATATCAGGAAAAGTTCAAGAAGGTCTTCAACCGCGATGTCAACAAGGAAGATTTCGCGCTGGCGATTGCCGCTTTCGAGCGAACCGTGCTGAGCGGAAACTCGCCCTACGACAAGTTCAAAGCCGGCGACGAAACCGCCCTGAACGATGCGCAGAAGCGCGGCATGCATAAGTTTGAAGACGCCGGCTGCACGGTTTGCCACACCCCGCCGCTGTTCAGCAACTGGCGGTTCTACAACGCCGGCGTGGGGATCGACAAAGAGAAGCCGGATGCGGGGCGCAAGGAAGTCACCGACCGCGACAAGGATATGGGAGCCTTCCGCGTTCCCGGCCTGCGCGAAGTGGCCAATACCCATCCGTACTTCCACGACGGCAGCGCCAAGACCTTGGAGGACGCCGTGGCTCTGATGGCCGCCGGCGGTAAGGACAACCCCGATCTTTCGCCGATGCTCAAGGCCGTCCGCGCTGCGGAACTCACCGAAGCCGACCAGAAGGATATCGTCGAGTTCCTTAAGGCTCTGTCGGGCGAGTACCCGATGATCGAGGCGCCCGAACTGCCGTAATGCGGTAAGTTCCGAGGCCAAATGCCAAATAGTCCAAGCCCGCCGGGGCCTTGCCCCGACGGGCTTGTTGGTTTGTTGTACAGGCATTCCATTCAGGCAGGAAAGCCAGACGTACAAGTCGCGGCTCTACAGTGCTCGCCGGATCCGCCGCCGCGGCCTGCCGAACACTGGCGGTTTCGATTCGGGCGGGGCGGCGTCGTTGGCCGGCGGTTTTGCAAACGCCGTGAACCCCGGCGTCTCTTCGCGCTTCAACAACCGGTCGATCCGCACCTCGATCCGCGTCAATTCCGGACCTTCTTCGGGACTCACGAAGGTAAAGGCCACACCCTCGCGTCCCATCCGGCCCGTACGACCGACCCTGTGTACGTAGTCGTCGCAGAACTGGGGGATGTCGTAGTTGATGATGTGGGAGATTCCGGTCACGTCGATGCCGCGTCCCACGACGTCCGTGGCCACAAGGTGCGTAAGCTTGCCTTGGCGGAACTGGCCCATCACCCGATCCCGAGTTTGCTGGGGCAGATCGCCGTGGATCGCCGCCACCGACGGAAGCCGCTTGGCCAATCTCTGGCCCACTTTCTCCGTCCCCCGGCGAGTGCGGCAGAAGATGATCGCCTGTCGGGGCTTCTCCCGCTCCAACAGGTGGAGCAGCAAGTCGAACTTCTTTTCCGGATCGACCGTGAAGTAGAACTGCTCAATCGTCTCGACATCGAGACGATTCGGCGAAAAATCGAGCTTTTCCGGTTCGCGCATGTACCGCTCCGCCAGGCGGACCACCGCCGGCGCCAACGTGGCGCTCAACAGCAAAGTCTGCCGCGACTTCGGGCAATGGCGGAGGATCTTCTCGATGTCGGGACGAAAACCGATGTCCAACATGCGGTCCGCCTCGTCCAACACCACGCAGCGGATGTTGCCCAACAACAACGTTTTTCGCTGCATGTGGTCCAGCACGCGGCCGGGGGTGCCGATCACCACGTCCACGCCGCGGCTGAGTTGCTCGGTCTGTTTGCGGATCGGTTTGCCGCCGTAAACCGCGATGATGTCCACCTCGCGCCCTTCGGCCAACTTGACAAATTCATCGCGAACCTGGACGGCCAATTCCCGCGTGGGAACCAGCACGATCGTTTGTGGGTCGAAGGAGTCGTCGCCTAGATCGATCCGTTCGAGGATCGGGATGGCGAACGCGGCCGTTTTACCGGTGCCGGTGTGGGCTTGCGCCATCAGATCGACGCCCGCCAGCGCTCGCGGGATCACGCCAGCTTGCACCGGCGTCGGCTCAAGATAGGCCGCTGACTTCAGCGCCAGGAGTGTCGTCTCGGTCAGAGGTATGCCGCCGAATCCGAAACCTTCCAAGGATGGTTTCTCACCGGTTCGCTTCTTGCTTCGTTTCGCCAAAGTGCCTGTCCCCGCTTTCTTGGGCCTTGCCCGAAATCGACTTATCGACAATGCCCCGTCAAGAGAACACGAACCACCATCCACTCACTTTTCCGTCGAAAGCACCTGCCGCAGCAGCGCGGACAGATCATCGTAGGGCGTCTCGGACGGCGGTCCCGGCGCGTATTGGAGAACTGCGTTTTGAGATTTCTTGGGCAGTGCCAACAGCGTCGACGAAACCGTGCCATAGTCGCCGCCGGTGAATACGATCCCGCGTCGAACCCCGCCGTTGGTAGGACGCGAAAAGGTGCGACTGGCAACGGCCAAGAATGCCACAGCGGAATCGAGCTTTTGCAGAGTCAATTGCCGGCGAACCAGTTCCTGGCGTTCGTCGCGAGGATCGTCCAGATCCCCGTTCGTCAAAACATGCAGTCCGCGGGTGAGATCGATGATTTCGATCGTGTTGCCGCCGTAGACAACCGCCCCACGTTTGGCGTCGGCACAGACATAGTTCACACCCGCATACTTGCCGGTGGCCAACTCCTTCGCGGCGTGTTCGGCCGCCTCCTTGGCACAGGAGAAGTTGAGCAACTCCCGACAGAGCAATCCTCGCGATCGCGGTTCCGGCGGGAGGTGAGCCTTGGGCCGATTGGCGGCGCAGACAAATAGCCCAAACTGGTTCACCCCCATCCATGTCCCTCCGCCCTTACGGTCGACGCCGCAAATCACCCGCGGCCGGCCCGACTGGATCTTGGGGGCCTGGGTCGGACGGTCGAAGAACTCCTCACGATTGTGCGCTACCAGGATCGGAGCATCGCGGGCGCTTCGGTATTGAATGGCCAGTACACACATAGGTCGATGCCGGGCGACACACCACACCGCACTGCTTCTTGCCCCGCTCGCAGTGCAGGTTAGGGTCTTATCTGCAACTCCTCCATTGACGAAGAACCGATTTCCCTAATCCGCTAACTTATCCGGTCCGACTGCGGAATTGCACCCCCCTAACAGCGTATTATTCCATAGAAAAACTCGGGTTATAACTGAACCACCCGATATGGAACGAAACCCCCAGGCCCCGGCACAAGCATCGCTCGCAAGCGATTCTGGCGGAAACCAGACGTTCCCTCAGGCAACCAACCAAAGCTCAATCGCGAACAGCCGGGCTTGAGAAAACTCCAGAAAACCCGTACGCTTCATGCTTACACACGCGGCGCATCATGCCGGCAGAGCCAGGCAGACTTGCCTGGGCAGGCTGTGCCGGGACGGCGACAAGGGGCATCGTCAAAGAAACCAGAACCGGCCCGAAGTCATCCGTCCGAATGGAATTATGCAGCCCATCCTGGCGGGCTGACCGCCGCTTTTCTTGAACCGTGTCCGAGCCGAGGGACCATGAGCAGCGAGATTTCCGCACCGAAAGAAGCCGCGGCTTCCACCGCGCGTTCGCGGCTGGGACATTTGATGGGGGTTCAAGTCGTAGGCGTAGGCAGCTTCGTGCCGGAAAATCTCGTTCGCAACGACGACCTCGCTCGGCTGGGTTACGACGCTGACTGGATTGTGCAACGGACCGGCATCCTCGAGCGCCGCCACGCGCTGCCGGAAATCGCCACTGGCGACCTCGCCGTCGAGGCAGCCAGGCGGTGCATTGAAAACGCCAACGTCGACCCGCAGGATATCGACCTGGTGCTGCTGGGCACTTTCACGCCGGACATGCCTCTGCCCGCCACCTCCACGCTGGTCCAGGATCGTCTCGGCCTCCGCGCGCCAGCGCTGGATCTTCAGGCGGCTTGCGCCAGTTTCATCTTCGCCATGCTCACCGGCATGCAATACGTTGCCACCGGTTGCAGCCGGCTGGTTCTGGTGATTGGCGCCGACTGCAACTCGCGGGTCGTCAACCCGGCTGATCAGCGGACCTACCCGATCTTCGGCGACGGCGCCGGGGCCGTCTTGCTCGCGCCGGGCTCTGCGGAGCAGGGGTTGCTTGGCTTCGCCATCGGGGCTGACGGCTCGGGCACCAACCTGCTATGCCGCAAGATGGGCGGTTCGCGAATGCCGTTCAACTACAATCCGTCCAGCAACGGACTGCATTACATGTACATGGACGGCCGAGCGATCTTCAAGTGGGCGATCAACATGCTCCGGGAGACCACCGCCGACGTGCTGCAATACGCGGGCATGACGATGGACGACGTCGATCTGGCCATCTTCCACCAGGCGAACATGCGGATCATTAATTCGGCGGTAAAAGACCTGGGGATCGACCCGGCCAAAGTCTTCAATAACCTCCAACGCTACGGCAACACATCGTCGGGCAGCATTCCCCTGGCGCTCGACGAAGCCTACCGCCAAGGGCGGATCGATCGCGGCAACCATATTCTTTTCAGTGGTTTTGGCGCCGGCCTCGCCTGGGGCACCGTTCTGATGCGCTGGTAGATTCCGCTTGCCGAGCGGAACCCGTGCGGTCGGCGGAACTTAGAGGCATGAACCAACCCCGGGCCGAGCGGCGATCAGCAGCCCGGCTGCTCTCGATCGGCCGCTGCAATTCCCGCATCGCAGTTGATGGTAGCAGCCGGGCTGCTTGCTTGCGGCACTTTGGTAAGGGCCGCTTAGCTGGCACGATCCCGCTCGGCAAGCGGGATCGACAAGGCAGTTGCTCGCCAACCGTGCGCCCGAATAGAATGGTGATCGGCGAACGCTGCATTTTTGCCCGTGCGCTGGCTGCCCACCGATCGCGGATTCCGGCCAATATCGTGCGGTTTACCTACACACATTCCCCTCACCCCTTCCGGCGTCAACTCCATGAAACCCGTACTACTCGCCCCCGTCCTTCTGCTGCTGGCCCCCATCGCCCCGGCCGCAGCCGCCGACCAACCGAACGTCCTCTTGATCTGCGTCGACGACCTGAAGCCGTTGCTCGGCTGCTACGGGGTTCCGGTTGTCCAATCGCCCAATATCGACCGGCTTGCGTCGCGTGGTGTGTTATTCGAGCGAGCCTACTGCAACCAGGCGGTTTGCGCTCCGTCGCGCAATGCCCTGATGACCGGTCTCCGCCCGCAAACCATCGGCATTTACGACCTGGCCACCAATTTCCGCAGAGCCGTCCCTGATGCCGTTACCGTGGCGCAGTATTTCAAACAGCACGGCTATTGCACGGAGGCGATGGGCAAGATCATGCACGTCGGTCATGGCAATTTCGAGGACGAGGCATCGTGGTCGATACCGCACTGGAAGCCAAGAGTCGGCAGTTACCAGCTCCCCGAGAGCACCGCAACGACGCGGCCTGCCCGTGTCGGCGGTCCGCGCGGTGCCGCCACCGAATGCGCCGACGTGCCCGACAACGCCTACGCCGACGGTCTGATCGCCGAGGAGGCGATCTCGCGGCTGCAGGCGGCTGGCAAGAAGCCCGCCGTGCCGTTCTTTATCGCGGTCGGTTTCCTCAAGCCGCACTTGCCGTTTGTCGCGCCCAAGAAGTATTGGGATCTGTACCGCGGCGCATCGCTGGCAACGCCGCCGTTGCAGAGCCCGCCGGAAGGTGCGCCGGAGTTTGCCCCGACCACCTGGGGCGAACTGCGCCAGTACAGCGACATGCCCGAACTCGGCCCGCTCAGCCGGGACGAACAACGGCGACTCATACACGGCTACCATGCCGCGGTGAGCTACATGGACGCTCAACTCGGCCGCGTCCTCGATGCTCTGGATCAGAACGGACTGGCCCAGAACACGATCATCGTGCTCTGGGGCGACCACGGCTGGCATCTGGGCGACCATGGCATGTGGTGCAAACATACCAACTACGAACAGGCCGCCCGCATCCCCTTGGTCGTTGTCGCTCCAGGCTTGGCGAAAACCGGCGCGACGACCGGCGCGATGGCGGAGACGGTCGACATCTACCCAACCCTTTGCGAACTGGCCGGCCTGCCGGCGCCCGAGGGGCTCGACGGCGCGAGCCTCGTCCCGGTATTGAAGTCCCCGAGCGCCGCGGCAAAGAACGCCGTTTTCCACGCCTATCCACGCAGCAAGATGATGGGCCGCGCCGTCCGCACGGCCCGTTACCGGCTCGTTCAATGGAAGGAAATCGGCGAGCCGGCCGACACCGCGGTGCTCGAGCTTTACGACTACCAGACCGATCCCGAGGAGACGAAGAATTTCGCCGCCGACAAACCCGAGGTGGTCGCCGAGCTTCTCGCCCTCCTCGCTCAGCAACCGGAAGCCAAACCGCAGGTCCGTTCCGGCGCGCAGCCGGGCGCAAAGAAATCCGGCGCGAATCCGAAGCAGGACCGCGCGGCGATGTTCGATAAACGCGACAAGGACGGCGACGGCAAACTCACACGCGAGGAGTTTCTTACCGGCCAGCCCGACCCTGCCGAAGCACCCAAGCGGTTCATCGCGTTCGATTCCGACAAAGACGGATCGGTCAATCGCGAGGAATTTATTACTGCCGGGAGGGCCAAGAAGTAGCGCCTTTGCCCGTAACTTCAACGCGCCGTGCCGGCATGTTTGGCTCGTTTGATTGCGGATCAGTTGCGCAAAAACCAAGAGGTCGATCGATATGGCAAGACAACCGAACCGGCGCGAGATGCTTCAGGCAGCGGGCGGCATGGCGGCCGTCGCGTGGTCGGGTTCCCTGGTGGCCGTCGCGAAGGATGCGTCGGAAAATGCACGCAGAGAGCGGCCTCGCCTCCGCGCGGCGTCGGTCGAGTTCGCCGTCCATGTCGAGGCGGGCGGCCCGAGCGCCTATACCGGTCGATTCACCGATGCCAAGGTCCGCAAGGTGGCTGGTCCGCTGAAAGGCGTCGTCAGCTTGTTCGACGACGGCGCCAAGCGGCTGTGCCTTGTTACCACTGACTTCAACCCGATGCTCTCCGCCAACACCAGCGCCGCGCTCCGCCGCGGCGTGGCGGCGGAGTTGAACTTGTCCGTGGCGAATGTGCTGCTATTCAGTTCGCACAACCACAGCGATACGGCACTCTCGACCAGCACCGTGGAGACCTATCTGCCAGTTGACGACGTACCCGAGCCCGACTGGACGCCGGTCGGCCGCGAACTGCTCGACCAATGCCGCAGCCATGCGCGGCGTCTGCCCGAAATGCTCCAGCCGGTTACCGTCTGGTGGGCGGAAGGAAGCGAGGGTCGGATTACCTACAACCGCAAGGGCCGCCGCGCCGACGGATCGACGTACCTGATGCGAGAAGAGGATCGCGATCTGATCGGCGTCGACTTCAACGGCGATATCGACCGACAGGCGCCCATCGTCGTGCTGAAGAACGAACAGGGCAACACGGTAGCCGCTCTGGCGCAGTTCACCGGACATCCGGTCACCTGCTATCACCCGGAACGGCCGGTCGTCTTCGGCGACTGGCCCCGCGTGGCCTGCGACCTGGTAGCGAAGCATTTGGATCCATCGGGCAAAGTGCCGGTCGCATTCTTGCAGGGCTGCGCAGGCGATGTGAATTCGAAGGGGATGTTCCGCGGCGGAGTGGAGGACTCGATCCGCTTCGGACGCATGCTGGCCGGGAGCTACATTGCGGCCCTGGAGAACCTCAAGCCGTCCGGTCGCGATGGTTTCGACTATGCGGTGGAAAAGGTCGGCGTGCCCCTGGCGCCGCTGCCGCCGGCGGACGTGTTGCGGGCCGAGATTGCCGAAATGGAGGATTTCATTCGCCGAGGGGCCGCGGGCGACGAGGCCACGCTTCACTGCGTCGGCCTGAACTTCCCTACCGAACTGACTCCCTCCTACCGCGGCAAGCTCGTCGAGGCCATTCTGCCTTGGAGCCAGTGGGCGCTTGCATTGCATGAGACCGGCGGAGCGAGCAAGGTGCCCGAGTTGTTCGAGGTGGAAATCTACGTCATCCGCATCGGCGACGTGGGGATCGTTGGTATGCCGTTCGAGCCGTTCCAAGGAATTGGGCGGCAGATTCGCGCCGGCTCGCCGCTGCCGCTGGTGATCCCCTGCGGCTATACGAACAACCGTTACGGCTACCTGACCGACGGACCCAACACGGGCGACCGCGAGTACATGAGCGCGTTCTACCGCTATACGAAGTTCCGCCCGCCTTACAAGAAACCGGCCGGCGACGTTCTCGCCCAGCGGGCCATACAAGTCTTGCGCCGTTTTCTCGGGAAAACGGATGACGCGTGACGGCTGCTTCGATTTGTCAGAAGGAGAGTGAAAATGCGAACGCGACTCTTCTTATGTGCCTGCTTTTGGAGCGTCGCATCGCTCCAGGGCTTGGCCGAAACTACCCTCTTCGACTTTGAGTCGGAAGCCGATATTGCCGCCTGGCACGATGAGGGGAAGACTTCCCTGGCCGGCGACAAACAACTCCGTCGCATCGACCGATTCACCGCCTCCGGCGATTTCTCCCTGCAATTCCAGACCCCGGCGTGGCGACCCGAGGAGCACGGCGGCCAACAGCGTTGGCCGGCTTTTGAAGGCAAACCACCGATTGCCGATTGGTCGAAATTCGACCGGCTGGTCATCGAGGTCGTCAATGCCACGGCGTCCAGCCAGAAACTGAGCCTGTTTGTCTCCGACAGCAAGCGGCCGACCCGCCAGGGTGCGCACCACACCGAGCGATTGGCGCCGCGAAGCCATACCCGCATGATTTTCCCCGTCCGGCAGGAGTTTGCCCAGAAGAACGTAGACCCAAGAGACATCCACGTCATGCACTTCTACACGGAGGATCCACCTGTCGATATGGCGGTATTCCTCGACCGAATGCTTCTTCTGGAACCGGGTGAGGAGGTGCCTCCGCTGCCGGCCGGCTATCTCAGGCAAATCGCCGCCCTGTATACGCCCGCGGTCGAGTCGATGCGGGAAACGCTCGCGTCGGCGGCCGACCGTTTGAAGGCCGCGACGACAGGCTCTGCCAACGTCGCCCGCTGGGCGGCCGCCGCGGTTGCCGATCTTGACCGTCAGGTTGCGGATCTGGCAGCGGGGCTGAAGCGGGCAGAACCTTCCGTCGTCGACGCGCCCCTTGAATTGGCCCGCATCGACAACACATTGGCCAACCTGGAATCGATGCTCGCTTTCCGGCTCGATTTCGAGAAAGTGCGGTCGACGGTCCAAGCGGACCAGGCCGCCGCCACGGACACTGTGGTTGGGTTCGCCGGGTCGATGGAAAAGGTGTTGCCGCGGGCTGCCGCCGTGTCGGTGAAGGCCCGGTCGCGCGTGGAGTTGGCCCTGGCCCGCAACGAAGAGGAGAGCTTCCAGGCCGTCGTCATCCCTCATGGCCGCGAACTGAAGGCCGTCGAGGTGCAGGTGAGCGATCTGAAGAGCGCCGATGGAGCATTGCTTTCCGTGGGCAACGTCGAGGCGGTTCCGGTCGGCTATGTCGAGACGAAGCATGTACCACCGTACGGTTCCACGGTTGTCGGCTGGTGGCCGGACCCGATCCTCGACTTCCTGAGGGCGGTCGACATCGCCGCTGGCGATGCGCAGGCGTTTTGGGTCCGCGTCCACGCACCGAAAGACCAGTCCGCGGGAGTGTACCAAGGAAAGCTGACGATTCTCGCTGGCGGATCACCTCTGTTTGTCTTCGACCTGGCGGTCCGTATCTATGGATTCCAGACGCCCGACGCTTCGCCGCTGCCGCTGGCGATCACTTTTTCGCCCCACGACCACCCGACGCCGGAAACCCGCGACCGGCAATCGGCCTGGCGGCAGTCCGCGGATTACCCGATCAACGCCTGGAAGAAGCACAAGGCCGAGTGGGCCGATTTTTTGGCCGATTACTACATCACCTACGACAGTCTCTACGGTTACAAGGAACCGGATTTCGAGATCCTCAAGCAGTTGAAGGCCGAAGGGCGATTGGGGTGGTTCAACCTCGGCTACTTCGACAAATTCAGCGAGAACCCGGCGGCGGCTTCCCAGTGGATCACCGGCATTCGATCTCGCTGTGAGAAGTCTAAGGAATTGGGCCTGCTCGACCACGCCTACATTTACGGTTGCGACGAGAACCCCGCCGACGTCTTTCCGCAAGTCGAGCGGACGGCGGCCATGATCAAGGCCGCCTTTCCCGACGTGCCGGTGATGACCACCACCTATGACCACAGTTACGGCCTGGATTCGGTCATCCAGTCGATCGATGCCTGGTGTCCGCTGACGCCGCGTTTCGATCTGGCGAAAGCCGAGCAGGCCCGTGGACGAGGCCGGCAGGTCTGGTGGTATATCTGCTGCGGTCCGCACCATCCGCACGCCAACATGTTCGTCGAATATCCGGCGATCGAAGGCCGACTCTTGATGGGTGCGATGACGGCGAAATACCGGCCCGATGGATTCCTTTACTATCAGATCAGCATCTGGAACTCCCAGCGCCCGATCGAATCCGGCCCTTTCACTGCCTGGGATCCTCGAAGTTGGACCAGCTACCACGGCGACGGTTCCTGGACCTGCGTCGGCCCCGACGGAACCCCCTTGTCGACGATCCGCCTGGAGAACTTCCGCGACGGACTGGAGGATTACGCCTACTTCCGGATTCTCGAGGCGACGGTTGCGAAGGTTGAGTCGTCGGACGAACAGCGCCGGCGGTATGACGCCTGGCTCAAGGCAGCCAAACCGCTTCTTGTCGTACCGGCAGAGGTGGTCAAGAGCTTGACGGAGTACACTCGGGATCCGGCCATTCTCTATGACTACCGCAACCGCCTGGCAGAAGCGATCGAATCGGCAGGTATTCCGCCGGCCGACCCGTGGCAATAGGGCGCGGCGCACCAGTCTGTCGCGTTACTCGAACCAGAAAGGATTTGCCGATGTTCGCAGCGCCGTTGTTCGCCATCTCGTTGTGGACGGTCGCCAAGGCAATCGCGGTGCTCGTTTGCGCCTTGGTCGCGTTTCTCGTCCTGCAAATGATCCATCTCTACGCAGTGCTCGCCTGGGGCGACGTACGGACGAGGGGGACGAATTACTACGGCCTCTCGCCGGCCGATCGGCAGCGATTCAAAACGCTGCTCTACTATCACCGCCTCATCCTCAGTCCGGTGATCGCGCTGCTCAGTCGCGGTGCCCGCTTCGATATTACCAAAATCGGCTTTACCTACCGCGGCGTGGCCGGTCCGCTGGGAACCTGCTCGCCGGAGAGTTTCCAAAAGGCGGCCGAGCGTCAACCTCGCGCGGGCGACGTTTTTGTCGCCACCCAGATGAAATGCGGCACAACCTGGATGCAGCACGTCGTCTACCAGGTGCTGACGCGTGGGGCCGGCGACCTGGTCGAATCGGAAACGGCCCTCTACAGTTTTTCACCGTGGATCGAATCGCTCCGCAGCATCTCGATCGACAATGCCCCCTTGGTCGGCGCCGAGCGGCCTTCGCGGATCATCAAGACCCACATGCCGGTCGAACTTTGTCCCTACGCCGCGGAGGCGAAGTACATTTACGTCGTTCGCCATCCCGTGTCGTGTTTTGCAAGCTGCGCCGATTTTCTTGCCACCAACGCCGGCGCCTTTGCCGCGGACCTGGAGACGATCGAGACATGGTTCCGATCGGAAACGTACATGTGGTGGGGCACATGGCCTGCGCACGTGCAGGGCTGGTGGAAGCGGTCGCAGGAGCATTCCAACGTGCTGTTCGTTTCCTTCGAGGAAATGAAAACCGATCTGCCCGCAACGATCCGGCGGGTAGCCGATCTTCTGGAGATCCGCGATCTTAACGAGGAGGAGATCGGGAAGATCGCCCACAAGTGCGGCTTCGGCTACATGCGCGACCATGAGGATCTGTTTGAAATGAACCCGCCCCACGTCCTTCAGAGCCGTTCGGCCCTTTTTGTTAGCGGCAAAGTCGACCGCCACAAAGACGTGCCGGAGGACGTTCGGCAGCGGATACTCACCTGGTGCAATTCCGAGATGAGCGGAAGCGATTTTCCGTTGGGCAAATACTACCCGGCCGTTGCCGCGGCGGGATCCAAGTAGGGCGGAGTCCATTCCACCCGGGCCGAATGATACCATGAAGTAGCGGGGAATGCATCAGGCATTGCGCCCGAGGAAACGTGAAAGGACAAGCCATGTCCGTTGCAGAGCAGGCCAAACGTGTTTACGAATCCCGCCTGAAAACGGAACTCGAAGCCAAGCACCGCGACCGGTTCGTGGCCATCGAGCCGGTATCGGAGTCATTTTTTCTGGGCGACGAATTCACCGATGCGGCAATGGCAGCCAAGAACGCCTATCCGGATCGAAAGTCAAGTGCGGCGAACTCCGAACTCAAAGGGAACCAGCGTGATGGCGTGGATTGACACAGCCTTCGACGGACACTTGGTGTTCCCCCTGCCGCTCAGTCAAGAACTCAAGCTACAATCCCTTGTGGATACCGAGGCGATTCTGGCCGATGGCAGGAAAGTCACCCTGGAGACATTCGTCTGCTATCTCGATTGGTTTGGAAAACTGATCCCGCTCCAAGTAATTGCCAACGTTCGGCGAGATCTCCCGATCCGTTCAATGGGAGCCGGATTGCCTCGCCTCTTCGCTGCCTTCATAGACCGCGAGTTCTTCGTGGAGCCGGGCAATCATCTTGCGAATGCCGGCTTTCGTGAATCCTTTTGCGCCGATCGGATCAGTCTGCTGCAATCGCTGCAATCGCTCTTCCAGGGCACGTATCTCGTCCTGCGCTTTCTGGTATTCCGTGGGGTTGGCAGTCATAATCGAATCTCCACAAGCCCTTTGCGCCGTCCATCCGCCTCGCGAGTGCGGCTAAAAAACTCAACCCACTCACTCCAGTCGGCCTCATCCTCCGCACCAAAGATCTCCTCCGGGCGACGTGTGAGAAGCATCTGTTCGAGTTCCAGTGCGGGCTCAACGCCGTCGGCAATTTGCCTCTCGAAATCGGGCGGAAGCAGAACAACCGCATCAATGTCGTTGGGTTCTTCCTTTCGCCATTTCCATCCGACCGGATCGGCGGCTCCCGTCCAGCTTTCAGTTACGCGACGCGTCTGGCTGTCCATTCCTCCTCCGCTACCTCACTGACTGCCCGAACGACGGCGGCCAGATCACAATGGTACAATCCCGAACAACTGAAGCTGTTCAATTCCAGGACGCAAAGTCTGTCCTCTGATTCACGCACGTCCATCATGAACACGCTGTCGGGCCGCCAATGGACACGGCTCAGGACATCGGCCACGAATTGAGATACATCTTCTGGACAGCCGCGTAATACGCTGATGGCACCATGGTCCCGGTATTGGCTTGCCGCGACAACCTCATCGCGGGCGACAACCAGCCGCCATTCCCGGCCAATCTCCTTTGGCGTCGATACCACCACCAGAGTTGTTGAATTATAACGCGAGGGAGCAATCGCATCCCGAAAATCATCCTTGTAGGCGACTCTGCCACTGAATAACGACACGCATCAGCCGCCGGGGTGGCCGACGGCCGACGTTCCTTTGCGATGGACGCCCGACCGGCCACCCCGGTCGGCTGAATGCGTGTCGTTCGGCCACGGCTCAAAGCGGCAGAATTCGCACGCGACTCTTTGCCTGGTCGACAACCACAAGTGCTCCGCCGGACAACTCTGCCTCGTATTGCTTCAATGCCGCCAGCACCGTAGCACCGATGTGTTCCGGCAGTACCCGCTGGCCACGAACCTGGATCACGCTCGGGCCTCTCGCGTGAGTCAACGCCAAGGTAGTCCGAAAGTCCAGATCGTGTGTGAACACCAGGTATCCGTGCTCCAACGCCCATCCCATGATCGTTGCATCATCCGCGCGAGGATCACCGGTCACCGACCAATGGACTGCGTGCCAACCGGCTTGCTCCAACAGCGGCACCCATTCCACCGACAGGTTCATGTCCAAGACGATCCGAAGACTCATGGGGCCACCAGATCCTCCTCCCGCTCTTCCAGCCGCCATGCTGCATAGGCAAGCGCTTCATCGACGTCGGCCGCCTCCAAATAGGGATACGCTTTCAGGATCCGCTCGCGCGACTCGCTTGAGGCGAGCAGCCCGAGGATCATTCCCACCGTTACGCGCAACCCGCGAAGGCACGGCTTACCGCCCATCACTGCCGGGTCGTGAGTGATCCGAGCAAACCTCATGGCAATGGCTCTCCTCCTTCTCAACGTGATACGATCGGCACCTTCTGTGGCGCCTCCGCCGGTGGCAGTATTCCACAAGCCAACCTGCATTCTACCGCCTCCCCCCCACTTGCACCAGAGGCGGAACGTCGGGGCGAGTCACGTCGCGTTCGATTGTCGCGGCACTGTTTGGCTCACATGCAAATGCCAACTCTGCGCCACGCGCATCGCCGCGCAGCAAATCTTTCCGTATCCCCGAACGCGGCCTATCATGGAGCCAGTCTGATAAGTTGCGCAATGCGATAGCCCATCCAGATCGCGGCAGGAAGAGAAATCAGGACGGTCCCCAGGCCGAGCCCGACCTTCAGCAACACTGGCCCGAGCCGGCTCGAAAGACTTGGCACAAACCAGCGAACCGGAACCTCCACGAGCCAGCCCAGTGTATAAAGCGCGTTGATCACGAGAGGGGTTGCCAATAAGGCCACGGGTTCCACCGCGTCTTCCCCGGGACCGAGTTGTCCGCTGGTCGTGATCGCCCAGAAGAAGATAATCAGGCAGGCCGTGCCGTAGACAGCGACGAGGATATTGAACGGGATCCGGCGCAACTCCCACCAAACGATCGTGCTCCATGGACTGATCGGGAGGCGAGGGGAGGAAAAGAACCACGCCGCGAGCCGTCTCATTTCGCCCTCACTCCGCGCGTGCCGAACGACCACGATCAGTTGCCGGGGACCGCGGCGACTGATCGCAACTTCTCGCAAACCACTGACCGCGGTCCCCGGTCAACTGCATCCGATAGTTCGGCACCGCCCTCACACGCTGGGTGGATCGACCACAACAAGACCCGGTCCGAATCCCGCCATCTGAACGAAATGCGCAACGTTAAACGTGAGCAGGTGCGTTACCGCGTGAGCGTGGCAGACGGCGACCAGACGCGCGTCGTGGACCCGCTTGCCAATCACGTCCATTGCTTCCACCAGAGCCTTCCATGCCAGGTAAATGTCCGGTGTCTCCACCAGCAAAGGGAACCTTGCTTCGAACGTCGCTGCCTGAGCCTCCGTGTCCACGGTCGAGAGCCCCAGCCCATTCACCGCCACTGGGCGAGTGGCGACATTGCGGAACTCGATCAAGACCTGCGGTGTGACGTGCAGCACTTCGCCGCGACGGTGCAATTCCAATACAGCCCGGGCCGCAACGGCGTGCTGAGCATCCGTCGCATTCGCGAGGCGGGCCAAGAGGCTGGTGTCGATCAGGTAGGCCACTAATCGTAAAGCCCTTCGCTGCTGAGAGCCGCGTCGGGCAACGACACGCCACAGTCGCGCGCCACTGCAAGCAGACCTCGCTCCCACTCATCCCGCGGTTGCAGGACGGCAGCCAAGAGAAACCTCTCCCGCAGGGCACTGAGGGCCAATGCCTCAGGGGCAACCCCCTGCCGGCGGGACAGTTCGTTTAACGCCGCCTCCAGTTCGGGGTCGAGAGTGATAACCATATGCCTTCCTCACTGCGCCAGGGTTTTCCGGATATCTTACCCGAACCGCTCGCGATGGCCAAGCGGCAGTACCGAGGTAGCCGTATTGCCACGGTTTTCTGCGGGATACGGTTCTTCGACTCACTGCCGACCGCGTTCAACCAGACGGACAATCTCCTGCAAGCGTTCCTTGGTAATGCCCGTCCTCTGCTCAACGGACAGCGGGTGATCAGTCTCCTCTTCCGGAAGCTCACGCGACGACAGAGGCGGCTGTGGTCAGGTACGGCCGTCAGATTGATTCTCCGCGAGCATCTCGAGGAATGCAAGCCGGAGGTTGCAGAAGGAGCAGAATTCGTCCCACCTGCGGCTGCGCAACGACTCGGACCGACTGCAGGAGGTTGACCGGTAGTCTCTCGCCCGGAGTAAGCTGGTAGCCCCAGCCCCCAGGCACCATAAACTCTTCCAACTCGCACGCCCGACACATCACGATTACTCGGCTGTCAGGCAATCGGCATTCGCGGACTTCGGCGGCCGAATTGAACCGCGCAACTGACTCGGGCCACCCACCGCAGATGAAGCACGGGGTGACGTCCCGGACTCCGAGCGGCGCGTAGCAGACCGGACATCGTGACTGCGCCACACCAAAGTCCTCCGCCTCGCCGATCGACACGCATCAGCCGCCGGGCACGCGACAACTGAATGGATCTTAGCAAACAAGCCAACCGCGTGCCCGGTTGGCTTGCATGCCGTTGTTCGGCGTTGCTCGCGTTACTCTCCGGGGACAATCTTGCCACCGCCGAACGCTGACCGCGATCGCTCTTGGAGCTCCGCCAGCGGGTACAGGTAAGGCTTCGTGAGGCAATCCACGATCGCGCCCGCTGCCAGCCACCACAGCGGCCCGTACCCGTGCCCGTGTAACTCGAAGCGCGGCGCGTACGTCGCGCAGAGTCCCTCGTACCATCGATCGAGTTCGGCCTCCCTCTCCGGCCAAAGGTCGAAGAACGTGACCGGCGCGTCCGGCAACCAACGGTCTTGGGTTTCCTCCAGCGCGCCCAACACGTGCCGCGATCGGCTTGGCCATGGCGACCATGCAACCGTGACCAAGACAATAGCCCGCGGAGCCGCGAGCAGCGCCGAGACCTGATCGAACCGCTCGAGAGCAATTGCCACCCGCACGCCCTCCTGCCGCCGAACGACCAAGCTCAGCGGTGCGGCCCGCCGAGCGAATTGAGGAATTTCCAAAACCACTACGGGCGGGCCGCATCCGCTGCAGCGAGTGGTTCGGGTTGGCTGGTTTCAGGCACTCTGCTTCCGGGCAATCAATGCTCGCACTTCCGGAGCCAGTTCGGTCGGCACCGCCATCATAGTAATCTCTTCCGCCTCTCTGGCGGCTTCAATTTCCGCAAACTGCTCATCTTCGCTCTGGTTCTCGTAATGCGCGAGCACTTCACGGACTCGCTGTTCGTCCCAACCGGGAGGAAAGTTCTGCTTGCTCATCTGGGTTTTCTCCGTTGACGGCGGCGATAGGCAGTTTTCGCCTTGCCGCGAAGTTCGTAGGCCGTGATCACAAACACACTGTCGGGGTCTTCATCGGGTACGTAGATGACTTGCAGGTAGCGCCCGGCCGCTGTCTGGCCCAGCTTCATTCGGGAATCCCGCGTTCCCGGAAGGTCTTCGCCGCGCGAGCGAAGGACCTGCCGCACCTCGTCCTCGGTGACGTCATGCTCGTAGATGTGCGGCAGTCCGGTGTCTGGATCCTCGTAGAAGCGGATTTCCATTTCGGATTGCTCCTCGACCGCACTGCCGCCGCCAAAACAGCCGCATATCTTCCGCCGGCGACCCCCGACGCCCCACGATATATCCTACGCGCGGACCGCCTGGAACGCAACCGGCAGTGGCACCGCGCAGCAACAACTTGTGGGTGGCGGCTTTTGGCGCAACGGGCGCTCTGGGCCGGAATGGTCGTGCTTACTCGCGCCGCAGCAAGCCAGTCCAGCGGTCCAGCGCTTAATTCAGCCCGGTTCCATAATTGGCAATCGCCGTCACCAGCCACCACAGTACAAGAATACCAAGGACCGAGTACGTTATCCGATTCATCGAGCGGACACCGAAAGCAATCAGCTTTGGATCCAGCTCCGGATGACGACTCTCGACGATCTTGCGTTCAACACGGACGGTCGCGATATAGTAGGGAATCAAGATGAGGAGATTGCCCGCGGCCATCGCTATCATAGTGAACCTTGTTGGAATGATGCCGCCAGTCAACGCGGTGAATGCGAGAATCTGAAAGCTGGGATCGCGATACCTCGGCGGCAAGAGGCATGCCAGTATCCCGGCTGGAACCAGGCCCACCAAGGCCATGCACCACCCGGCAGGCAGGCCCGCCACCGTGGATCGCCAATTGGCATGTACAGCCGTGTCAAACGATTTCAAAAGGGGGATTCTCAACACGTGCGCAAGGACAATCGCCTCGATGGTCGCAACCAGAGGCAAGAGAACCGTGAAAAGAATCCAGTGCCCGATAAAACTCGGTAAGGCAACATTGGCCAGAAGCATATTCTCTCGCCCAACGAATTGGTTTCTATCCCGCCCGCTCCAACAGAGTACCGCAGCGCCGAAGGACCCAAAAGCGGGCGGGATAGAAACCCAGTTGAACGAAACCGCCACCCGACGCGTTAGCCTGCTTAGGGTGTTTGCTTCGCTTCCCCAGGCACCGAAGAGCATTGTAGCGCCGCCCTCACCGACGTGCAAGCATTCACTCTGCCGGTAACCCACGCCGGCTCCTGACGGTGATGCCGATGGACACGGCTCCGCCCCTTCCCCGGCACACACCGCTGCTGCCGAACCAGCTCAGCGGTTCGTTTCGGACGTCGCTGGTCCTGTGCGAAGGGCTTCATCGTGCCGCCTCCGTCTGAGGGCCGCTCGTCGGCGGACGCGCACGGCAGGGACGATCTTCCCATTGGGCACGATCCGCCGCCGTGGCGTACGGTGAAGCAAGGAGAACCTCGAACCAACTCAGCGGCGTCTCCTTACTCACCCTCGCTTGCAAGGTGCCCTGGCCGCAGGCCATGCACGTCTTCGCCAACCGCTGTTCTGCCTCCGATGCCTCCGGCACGGCCAGATCGGCGGCGGTACCCACCGTATCCACGCCTTCGAGTGCCGCGCGGACCTGCTCCTGCGTGGCGCGATGCCGGTGGGAGAACAGGCCGTAGTAACGAACCCGCTGAAAACCTCGCGGCAAGACGTGCATCAAGTAACGACGGACGAACTCCTCGCCGTCGAGGCGGTGGGGACGGCGCTTCTTGCCTTTCCCTTTTTTGCTCCGATCCCGTGCCCAGAACGTCACCCGCCCACCCTCATGCGAAATCAGCCGCTTGTCGGAAATCGCCGCGCCGGCCACATAGCACGCCAAGTACTTCAGCACTGCGTCCGGCCCGTCGCAACCGTGCGGCGCTGCCTCACAGAAGACCACCCACTCCTTCTGATACAACGGAGTCAACCAGCGATGGAATGCCTCGCGGTCGGCCAGGTGCGCCAGCTTGCCCTCCAGCTTCAGCCGGCCTTGTGCGTGTAGCCTCTTCAGCCCGCCCAAGAACTTGCCGCGAAACAAGCGGCTCAGCGCCTTCACCGGCAGAAAGAACGCCTTCCGCTTCCGGCCTTGCTTCTTGCCCTCAGACGCCGCGATCCAGCGGCCGTCTGCCGACCACGCCCCGCCCGGTGCCACGCAATGGACGTGCGGGTGATGATCCAGCAATTGGTCCCATGTGTGCAGCACCATCAGCGTCCCAGTCCGGCCGCCCAGGTGACACTCATCTTCCCCCATTTCGGCCATGCTCTCCCAAGCCGTGCGGAACAGCAGGTTGTATACCTCACGGCGATTGGCCATCCCCAGAAGCGACAGATCCCCAGGCAAGGTGAACACCAAGTGAAAGTACGGCACCGGCAGGATCCGCTCCCGCAGCCGTGCCAGCCAGCGGGCCCGGGTCGGCCCGCCGCAGCTTGGGCAGAAGCGGTTGCGGCAGGAGTTGTAACCGCCGAAAAACTCCGCCTCGCAGTGGTCGCACTGCTGGGTGTACGTGCCCATGGCCGGCGTGCGGCAG
>JAAYEH010000001.1 GCA_012728855.1 Rhodopirellula sp.
CCAGGGTGTTTGGAATGATACCGAACGACACAACCCTAGCGTGACACAGAGGCCATTTTTTACCTAGCTCAATTCCGACAGCCTGCCCAACTTAACAGAAAAGGCAGGCGGAACGCCGGTCACGCCCTCGCCCACGTCAATCCTCGACGTGTCCGCGATGCGATCGTCATCTGGGAGGCTGATCGGCGGCTGGCCAACGCGGTTCGCCTGGGCGGCCTCTCTTTGGCCAACGCCAAGAAGAAGCTGCGGCGCCGAGAGCTTGAAGAAAAGCTTCTGGCAATGCCCGGTCTCGATCCGTTTGTGGTCAGCGAAGTCTTGCTCGACATACCCCTCGGACGGAACACCTGGGAACTGTGGGAACTGAGCGACCTGAAGCCGGATCAACAACTCGTCGTGGCGGAACTGATCAAGTACCGCCAAGCGGGAACGGTTGCCGAAGCGATCATGGTAGCGAACCGGAATGGATACGCCGCCGAGACAATCGCACTCAGCCGGGATGACGAGGCTCGCGCGACGGGACGTGTGGCGCTGCGGGAGGTCGTAGAGGCATTGGCGGTGTTGAAACGGACGAAGGAATGCGATCAGGCCGTTAAACAGATCGAGAAAGTGTTTCAACGGCGAACTCGAAATGACGGGACGGATGACGAGTATGCTCCCGCGCCGCCGGACTGACGGAACAGCCACTTCCGGTGAACGACGAGAGCGCTACATCGTGGGAAAGGCCCTGTCGCTCGAACCGCCACCTGGGCCGAGTCCCAACGTACACCATTTTCATCATCGCCCTTCAAGACGGAATTGCTATGCTTTCATTATGAAAACCTGAAAGGAGGTCACACCATGGTCCATCTGGCCCCGTTGCATCACGAATTCACGCCCGAGGAGTTCGAGCCGGTTGGTCAACAACTCGACACAATGCGCGATCAATATCGCCTCGCCGGGCTGAATCATTTGTACCACTTCGGCGAGGTTGTTGCCGAGGGATTTGAGGCGGCAAGCCACCGGCTCCGGCTGCGGTTCGAAGGCTATGACGAGGCACGTTATGCGAATCACGTGGCCAAGATTGCAAAAGTTCCGACGGAGGAGCTGATCGCATGTTGGACGGCGGTCAAGCATTGGGATCGATCGGCGTTCGACGCGATCTGCAGCCACCCGAACATCACGGCGCGGCATCTCGTGCGGATCGCGCCGATCGAGGATGAATCCTACCGCGAGCAGATGCTCCAACGAGTCATAAGAGACAATCTGTCACCCGAAAAGCTCGAAAAAGTGATCCAGGCCCGTCGGAGACGCCAAGGCGGGATGATCTGACGGGACATCTCCAATCTCTTTCCGAAGGACACGTCGATAAGCATGTCGACAAATCATCCATCTACCGGCTGCGAGCAATTGTTCGCACGCATACGGATTCCCGACGGCCGGCCGTTGAGAATCCCGATGCCGCCACCGCCGCCGAACACCGACCCCGCCTTGGGGCTAATGCCGAAGCCGGCCCCGGTGTACTTGCTGCCCGAGAAATTTCGACCGAGGAGATTCGCTTCCGACGGAAATGGCAAGGTGGACAAGCCGCCCAAGCCCAAGCGGCGACCGGGCAGACCACGTCGTGAAGTTCCTCGCGCCGATGCGCCATCGGCGCTCTCGCCGGAGGAACTCTGGGATCTTCGCCCCGACGACCCGTGGCGGCCGGTCGATTGGCGGTGGCGTCTGGCCGGTCATTACGCGGCCGTCGAGGAGCCTCCTCCGCAAGCCTGTGGCGACGATCTCTTGCTGGCATGGTTTTACCAACTGATTCACCCCCGCTGTCAATCCGATCGCGACCGCGGTTGGCTGAGGATCTGGCTTCCCTACGTTCACGAGGTCGTTCGGATCCGCGAGCATCGCCCCACGACTTTGGAAATCGAGGCCCGACTGTTGGCACAGGAGCCGATCCCGGACATTGTGCGTAAGCTCAAGTGTTCGGCTCAATCCATCACGCTCTTCCAATCGCTTTACTTTGACATTGGCGACCGACTCGAGGCGCCGGGTTGGATCGCACACCGTGTCATTCGACTGCAGGATGACCCTGGCACGGAGCCGCTCGAACAGCTCGGCAAACTCTGGAAAATGTATGGGTATTGGGCCGGCCCGTTGGTATTGGACGAACTCATCTATGACATCACCCAAGGGCCAAAGCCCACGAGTGCGGACGCGGTGAAGCGATTCTTCAACGAGTCGGCGACCGCCGCTATTAGACGAAAGGCCTGCCTGGCCTTACAGCTGCTGCGCATCGACAAGCCGTCCGTTGCCCGTCGCTTGATGCGCGCCGCACAGCACTTGATGGAGATGGACGAGCGAGAGCGGCGGCGCCAACATCAGGCCGGCCCCGTGATCGACCCGCTACCCGGCGTTCGGGCCACGCTTGCCGAGTTGCCCGCCGGATACCTGGAACTGCTAAGACGCGATCCCCGGGCAAAGCAGGCGGATGCGACCGGTAATGCAGCCAAAGATTTGTAGGACAGAAGCGTTGTCGAAACCTTCCGAATGCCAGCGAGAAACCCACGATTCCAATGGGCGTGTTCTGTCGCAAGCTAATGCTCTTCCGGATGTTACCGCACCAAGGGTTTTCAGTCCAACACGATCATACGAGCCGGTTCGGGTCTTGTTTTTGTCTTGTCTACCGACGTTTGGCACGGCTAACGTCGCTGAACGAGGGAGCTACGATGTCCACGAAAAAACGCCCAAACGACCGAGTTTATCACTATCGTTCTTATCGCCAGGGGGGCAAGGTGCGCACCGAGTATCTCGGCGCCGGCGCACTCGGCCAGTTGGTCGCCGACGCACACGCCGCCCGGCGTGCCCGGCGACGCGCCCACAGAGAGCGATGGCAGGCGGTGGCAGAGCAACTTCAGGAGGTCGACGGCCGCGTGGAGCGTTTCACGGCCGCGGTGGATGTGCTGCTGCAGGCCAGCTTCGCATCGCGAGGTTTCCATCGACCAAACCGCGGCGTGTGGCGAAGAAGACGGAGGCAATCAATGACAAATGGCACGATGGCCCGCGTCGCATCTCTGCCGACTGCAGGTGATCCGGTCCAGGACGAACAGCGTTGTCACCACGCGGTCGACCTGGCCGAGGCGACCGAAACGGCGTACATCGCAACGGTCACTGGCGGAGACCAGACGCTGGGCAAGTCGCTACGGGCGAAGCTGCGGGCGATGGAGGCGGAGTTGGGCATGGACGGCTCCGGTCCCCTGGAGCGGTTGCTCGTCCGGCGGATTTCGCTGACTTGGTTGCAGGTGCATCATCTTGATCTGTTGCTGGCCCAGGTCGGCCCAGAAAACCTCCGCGACATGAAGTACGTGGGAGGTATGCGTAACCGCGCGCATCGCAGGATGCTCACGGCCATCAAGTCTCTCGCGACGATTCGGAAATTGTTGCCGACGGATGGCCACGGAGCGGGAAACGGCTGAAAGCGTTTGTCGGGAAACTAATCGAGTTTTGAAAGGAAGAGTCATGCGAATCGAGTTCGAGGTTATCGGACAGCCGGCTACGCAGGGCAGTAAGGTGCCACAGCTTATCCGCCGCAAGGGCGGTGTGCCGGTCTTGGACGGCCGGAACAATCCCTTGGTAGTCGTCCGCGAGCATAGCCCGAAGACCGCCGTCTGGCGGCAGCAGGTCGCGGCGGCCGCCCGCGAAGCGTACAACGGCGAGTTGCTAACCTGCCCAGTCAGGCTTCGACTGCAGTTTGTTCGTCCTCGTCCAGCCAGCCATTTCGGCAGTGGCCGAAACGCCAAGCGGCTCAAGGCCAGTGCCCCACTGTTGCCAACAGCCAAACCCGATACGCTCAAGCTAGCGAGGGCAGTCGAAGACGCGCTGACGGGCGTGGTCTGGAGGGACGATTCGCAAGTCTGCCAGCACGAGTTGATGAAGTCCTACGGACCGTACTTCACGGTGAAAGTGCTGATCGAGACCTTGGAGGACGATCCACGTTCGGACGGGTGATGTACGCGACCTACCAAACATTGGAGATTGGGATGCCCCGAAAGAAACGCACCAAGGCTGTGGCTGGGTGGTTCGCTCACATGGACGCCAGTCGACGGCAATACGTACATACTCAGAAGTCTTGCCAACGTCGCGAG
>JAAYEH010000135.1 GCA_012728855.1 Rhodopirellula sp.
CCGGGAAACGTGCGAGAACTGTCCAACGCCGTGGAGCGGGCGATGGTCGTCGGCAGGCCGCCGATGATCCGCCCCGACGACCTTCCCCTGCGTGCGCCCGCCAGGGACGCCGCCGCCGAGCATTCTCTTGCGGAGATGGAGAAGCGCCATATCGCCGCCGTGCTCAAGCACACCGGCGGCAATGTCACGCGGGCCGCGGAAATCCTGCAGGTCGACCGGGTGACGGTGTACAACAAGATCAAGAAGTATGGCTTACGTTCGGAATGATCGCGCCGGGCTGGCCAAGCGCCGCGGGCTGCGCGGCGACCGTCTCGGCCCTTTCTTCCGACCACGCCTGCGGCGCTGCGCGAAGCGCCGCGACGCCGAGATAGAGAAACTGCACGGCCAAGGCGCCGACGACGTAGCTCTGTCCGCCGCCCCCGAAACCGTAGCTGTGCAGCCCGGCGCCGAGTACGAAATTGACGCCGTACCAGGCAACGATGACCAGTGAGAAGCAGATCACCGACCAGACGCTGAGACCGAACTGGCCGATCCAGCCGACATAACGGGCGTGCAGCAGGGCCACGTAGCCGAGCAGCGCAATCAAGGCCCAGACTTCCTTCGGATCCCATCCCCAGAAACGGCCCCAGGCGTAGTCCGCCCACACTCCGCCGAGAATGGTTCCGGCCGCCAGCAGCAGCACACCGACTTGAAGCGACCGGTAGGTGAAGCGGCTGAGAGAGGTGACGGTGTCCTGGTCCTTGGAACGGACGACGTAGTAGCCGAGCGTGATGTTGGCGATCCCCAGCGCCAAGGCAAAGGCGGCGTAGCTGAGCGTGATGCTCAGCACGTGGATCACAAGCCAGAAGTTGCTCCGCAGCACCGGTTGCAGCGGCCGCAGGCTCGGGTCCAGGACCGCCGGCGCGTTGTCGGCCAGGATCAGCGCCACCGTGCAAACCGCGGTGGCCGCGGTTAGGATATAGCGCCTGCGTTGCATCAGTTCAAAGACCAGCCCGAACAGAGCCGCGCCGAGGCCGACGTAGACGACCGACTCGTACATGTTCGTCACCGGCGCGCGGCCTGAAATGGCCATCCGCATGCCGAAGCCGACCAGCATGGCAAGGGTGCCGGCAACGTAGAAGAGGAAGCTGCCTGCGTAGAGCCATCTCCAACCGGTTCCCAGATTCAGGAGAACCGCCAGCAGAGCCAGCAGCATGAAAACCCAGGCAAACCGGAACGGCGCCCAGCGGTTGTAGGCAACTTCCAGCGAGATGGTCGAGGCCGCGGGATACTCGCCCAGCCGAGGGCCCAACTGTCCTGCCGCGAGGATAAAGCGATCCGACGCTTCCCGGAACGCTTGCGGAGACCGCTGGAGGTAAGCCTTGCGTACTTCTTGGAAGCTCTCTTGGAGCTTTCGCAATTCGCCACTGGCGTCGTTCTCGCCGTTGAATTTCCCCTTCACCAGCGAAGCGAGGGAGAGCCACTCATCGCTGTCGCTCCCGGCAAGCGGCAAGATCTCCAGGCGCTTGCCCGAGCGGTGGGCCTGGTAAACCCAGTACTTGTCGGCCAGTTCCAACCCCTTCTTCTCGAAGGTCGTCAAACCCTGGTCTTGTTGCATGGCAAGCTTGCCGGCCCAGGTCACGAACAGGCTCGTGCTTCCTGTGTGCGGATCGCGGATTTCCGCCTTACCCAACTCCAGCGGCGATACGTATTTCTGGTCCGCCGGCATCCCCAGGGCCTCGCGCAGCTCGAGATAATCCGTTCGCAACAGAGGAGCCTTGTCCCAGTGGTCGGGCTCTACCGGTGGCGCGGGCATTCCGCCATGCATGCCGTGCTGTGCCGAGGCGTGCGGGTCGGCCGCCTGGTCCCAACCGGGCCACTCGAGAATCAGCGCCAGGTAGAAGGCCGTGGGATTGAGCTTCTCTTTCGTGTCCGGAGCGGTGAAGCTCGTCCGGTTCGCCAACAGCCGCGATGTCTCCCAGGCCAGAGTGTCGAGCGGCTTGTAACGGCCGCCTTCCTGGACCGGCAGACGCTGCCAGGCCGTCCAGTCGAAGTTCCGAGTGGTGGGCGACCCAGCGGAACTGGGCAAAGCGGTCGCCAAGAGCACGAAGAGTGTCGCGAAACTGCGCATCGATTCGTTCCTGTGATCCGTGGTTAGGAGGAAGGGAGGAAGGGAGTGTTGGATTGATGGAGTATTGGATTGATGGAGTGATGCGCCTTCCTTCCATCACTCCAACACTCCACTCTTCATTCTGCGTGGACGAGGGCGTCCTCTGCAGCGTGGTCCTCTCGCGGTGAAATGGGGCGATGGGAGCCGGACGGGGGTTCATTCTTCCGGCGCGGTTTCGACCAACGGCCGATGAGCGTATCCCAGAGCTTCCGCGTGAGGTTGGCCTTGGTGTAGAACATGAAAAACACACCGACGCAGATCATCAAGCTGCCAAGGTATTTGAGAAAGCGACCGGGGTCGTAGGCGACGGTAAGCACGGTCGCCTCCTTGCCGCCGGGCATCTCGTGGAACCCCGACTGGTAGAACGTGTATTTGCCATGCACCAGCGGTTCGTTCATCGAGATTTCCCGCCCGGCGTCGATCTCCTCCACCGGATCGATCAGTTGCACCGAGCTGGCAAACGAGGCGTCGCCCATTCCGCCGGGATTGCTGGTGCGTTGGAATTCGTGCAGTTTCAGCGAGAAGGCGAGAGGTATGCGTTCATAGCCAAAACCGATCGCCAGCGGCCCCTCGGGACTTTCGAGTATCTGGAAGCCATGCGTATCGTCGTTGCGCTTCAACCAGACCTGCTGCGATTTCCCGCCGGCGGTGACCTCGACCAGCACGGCGGCTTCCGGCCCGGACATCTCGCCGCGAGCGAGTTCGACGGGCCGGAACAGCACCTCTTCGCGGGCGTGTTCAAAAAACTCGCTCAGGTGCAACTGGAAGCCCGCGGAGGTTGCCATCGTGTCTCCGACTTTGACTTCCCGCGATTGATAGCCTTTTTCGCCGGCGGTACGCGCGTGAAGCTTTCCATCGGGGGTTTGCAGAAACTGAGTCCCGGCCGCGGGTTTGACGGCCGGATGATGATACCAGAACTTGATCGGCGTTGCCTTGGCATGGACGGCATCCAGGTTCAGCAAGGGATGGCGGGCGAAGGCGATCTGCTGCACCGGTTCCTCGCGGTCCGGCAGGTAGACCTGCAGTTCCAGCATCGGGTTTTGCGCATCGTCGCCCTGCGACACGAACTTACCACCTTCACCGGGGCGGGCGGCGGGCAGATACTCCGCGATGACGACTCGCGGAGCGCCTTCGCCCAGTGAAACTTCCTTACCCAAGTGTTCGCTCACCGCGAATCGCTCGATTTTGCCTTGGTAATGCAACGAGAGAACCCCCTTCTCGTCCATACCCTCGGCAGCAGGCGGGTCGGTGAAGTCTTCCAGCAGCGATGCCTCGGAGGCGCGGTGCAGTTCGAACGTTGCCGGGCCGATGGCGGCCTCTCCGCCGAACGGGCCGCCAGCGAGCCACTTTTCGCCCGCAGACGTTCCGCCGGGTCCGATCAAGGCGAACTTCAGCGCCGGTCCGCCCGCGCCGGTCGGATCTTCAACCCAAGCTTCTTCTGTTCGCGCATGGCGTAGAAATCGGAGGATCCTCACCTCGATGCCACCCAGCTCGCCCATGTCGAGGCTCTTTCCCTCCGGCCAGTCCACCGGTCCCGCATTGAACGAGAACGCAGCCGGCCGGATGCCGCGATCCTGATGCCACATCGCAGTGAGCTGGCTTCGGTCGGTCAGCAGGACGGTGTTTCCCGTCTGGCCCTCCTCGACGATCATGCGGCCGTCGATGCCCGCCATGAATGTCTGGACCGAACCTGCCAAGAGCACGAGCAGCCCTGCGTGGGTCATCACAAACCCGCTACGGGTCTTCGTCCACGGCCAGCGGACGCATGTCGCCGCGAGGATGTTGACCCCCAGCAGGGCCAGCAGCCCGATGAACCAAGTGCTCTTGTAGACATACCACTGCGCGTATTCCCGGCCGTGGGCCGACTCCAAGATCGTCGCCCATGCCAGCACGCATGCCAGCGCCACGATCAGGATCACGGCCAACTTCAGGGAAGCCAACCAGCGAAGGATCACGGCCAGGGGGTGGGCCTCGGCGGTGCGGGGCCTGGCGGGATCGCCTGAAGACGCCATCGAATGTTCCTTGTTCGTGTTCGGGAAGCGTCTACGCGTGTTTTCCGGCGAAAACGAAAAGACTCTGACAAAACGGGGACAGGCACCTCGTGAGGGCGACTATTCTCCGTGATTTGCGACTGTTTGGCTCGGAGCCGGTCCCCGCTTTGTCAGAGCCTCCAAGACGCTTGGCGGAATTTGTTACAGTCAATATAGACAATAATTGCCATGGTCGCAATTGCGCTATGAATCAACGGCTCGTCAGCGGCTTCCTCTGGCTGGCGACGGTTTTTGCAGGCACACTGGCGCTGGACCGTTCTTTTCTCTTGGAGCGCGAGGAAGGTTGCTGGGAGAGTCTGCGGACCTACCCCCTTCCGCCATCGACCGTCTACTTCGGCAAACTGATTGTACTACCCAGCAGAAGAGGTCCAACTGACACAGCGCCGGCCGGTGGCCGGAGTCAAAGTGGAGGTCTGCGATCCCCTCACGGACCCTTGCCCGCTGCTGGCCCGGCGGCACGACATTGAGGTCGAGCCGCTAGAGGGAATGCTAAGAGTCCGAGAGGTGCTCGAGATCGAGAATCCCGGCAAGGCATGCTACGTGGGCAAGGTGTCGGACGATGGCGGCGAACCGGTCACCCTGCAACTGTCGATCCCGGCAGATTTCATCCGGGCAACCTTCGACAAGGAATTCTACGGACGAAGGTTCTCGCTGCGATCCGGCAAACTGCTCACGTCCATTCCTTGGACACCAGGCATAAGGGAGTTGGGAATCGCTTGCCCGGTCGTCCCAACGTGTGGTTGTTGACACCCATTGCCGTCCCGCTACATTGAACGGAGCGTGGAACCTCGGGCGATTCTGCGGCAAGGGTATCGGGGCCGGTTTCCATGATTTCGATCGACGACCAATTCATCTTGGCGGCGGCGCCGAATACCGACGCCGCCAAGAATGGGCGAGGGCTTGTGTTGAAGAACAAGTTCGTGGCCCTGCACCATTCCGAAGACCACACGCTGCTCTTCGGGCATTGCCAGGGCAGCGGCCGGACCCCGTACCTCTGCTCGGCAGACTTCGCGGCGCCCGACAGGCCCGTGTACCGCTGCACATGCCCCAGCCGGCAGTTCCCCTGCAAACACTCTTTGGGGTTGATGTACGCCTTTGCGGAGGGTAAGGGCTTTACCGCCGCCGACGTGCCGGAGGAACTGGCAGCCAAGCGCGAGAAGGCGGCCGCCCGCGTCGAGAAGAAGAAGGCGGAGGTCGCGCCGCCGCGAAAGGTCGACAAGTCGGCGTTAGCCAAGAAGATCAAGGCGCAACTGGATGGGATCGACCTGCTGGAGAGACTCGCGCAAGATCTCGTTCGCCTCGGCATCGGCAATATGAACGCCAAGACGGCCCGGGAACTGGAGGAGCACGGCAAGCAACTCGGCAACGCCTACTTGCCGGGCGCCCAGACGGCGCTGCGCAACTACAGCAAACTGTTCTATTCGGCCGATGGCGACGAATTGACGGCGGCCGGCCGCGAGTCGGTCTACAGCGAAGCCCTCGACCAAGTCGGCCGCCTGCATGCCTTGGTCGGTAAGGGCCGCGTCTATCTGCAACGACGGCTGGAGGATCCGGAGCTGGCGCCGGAAACGGGCACGAGTATCGCCGCCTGGTTGGGGCACGCGTGGCAGCTTCGGGAACTGAAGGACGCCGGCCTGGTGGAAGAAGACGTCGAACTCGTGCAGCTAACCTTCAACTCCTACGACGATCGGGCTCGCCGGGAGTTTGTCGACACGGGCGTCTGGATGCATCTGGGTAACGGCCGCATTCACGTCACGCAAAACTACCGGCCCTATCACGCCGTCAAGTACATCAAGAGCGACGACAGCTTTTTTCAGGTCGCCCGGATCCGCGAACTGTGCATCTACCCTGGGGAGTTGAATTCCCGCGTCCGCTGGGAAGGCATGCTGGCCCGGCCTATCGAGCCAAAAGACCTGGAGACAATTCGTCGACACGGCCGCGATGACTTTGCGGTCATTATCAAAGAGGTCAAGTCGCACCTGAAGGGGCCGTTGGCCGACAAGTATCCGATTTTCGCCCTGAACTACCGGCGAATCGGAACCGTCGGGAGCCGGTTGGTCGTCGAAGACGCACAAGGCGAGCGGCTGGTAATGACCGACGCGGGCGTGGCCGAGGAGCCGCGTAGTAGTCACCTGTTGTCGTTGCTACCGAAGCCGTATCTCGGGGGCCAGACGCTTATCGCGCGGTTCCGGCACGACCTCGATACGAGAAAGCTCGAGGTCAAGCCGCTGAGTATCGTGGCCAAAACGGATATTGTCCGATTAACGTTGTGAGGCCGCGCCCTCCGCCAAGGAGGGGCGGAACGGATGCCGAGGGCGCCGAAGCGCCGTTTCCCCCACTGGAGCGAACAGCATGAGTATTCCTGTTCTGACGCAGGTTTACGACGAAGTGCGGCGGCTGGCGATTGCGGGGAGCGTCGTCGCGCCGGGCGATTTTCGCCTTAAGAAACTGCTGCCCCAGCTCGAACAAGCCGGCGCGAAGGCCCCCGTGTTCGCGAAAGTCGCCGAGGCGGCAGGCCGCCTGGTCGAGAGCAACGAAGAAACCTCCGCCGCAGCGCTTCTGGAATTGACAACGTTGGTCGGCGCCATCCTCTACACGCTGGGCGAGACCGGAATCGAAGGCGAACTGGAGCCGGTGAAGACCACCGACTTGGGACTGGCCAAGACCCAGGCTTCCGCCCGCGTGCTCAAACCGCTGTTGGAAGCGCTCACGACCACCGGGTCCGGCCGGCTTGAGGTCATCCGCGACGCGTATGAACGTGGGGCGTTCGGCGATCTGCGATTGATCGGACCGGCCATGACGGCGCTAGACGACACGTACGCCGAGATTGGAGATTTCGTCGCCCGAAATGTCCTGCCGCTCTATGGTCGGGCGATTCTGCCCGAGCTACTCGCGAAGTTCGATCCCAAAGGGCGGTCGGGCCACGTGCGGCGGCTACTGCTGATCCACAAGCTCGATCCGGACGGCGCACGCGAGATCGTCAAACGGGCTCTCGACGATGGATCGAAGGAAGTGCGGATCGCCGCGATCGAGTGCCTGGGCGATTCACCTGAGGATCTTCCTTTATTATTGGAACAAGTCCGAGCGAAGGCGAAGGACGTCCGGTCCGCGGCTTTGAGGGCGCTGGGCAGCAGCAATGCCGACGACGCGGTCAAGGTGTTTTGCCATGCCATCGATAGCGCCGACTTTGCCCTGGCGGTTGAGCCCATTCGAACCAGCCGCAATCCCGCGCTGACCGACTTTCTGCTGGAAACGGCCGACAAGCAGTTCCAGGCGCTCTTCATCAGCAAAGAAAAAGATGCGAAGAAGCTCGGCAAGCTGAATGAGCGGATGGCCATGATTCTCGAGTGCCTCCGCGGACGCGACGACAGGAAGACCGAGAAGCTCCTATTGAATCTGTTCGCTCAGGTTGAAGGGCTGGCCGCGGTAAAGGGCGAGCCGAGCGGCAAGGACGTGGTCGAACGGCTGGTGTCGGTGATGGCGACTGCATCGCCCAAGGCACAGTCGGTCCTGGTCGACGCGCACGAGACGCTGCCGGCGGAGAGTCTCGTTGTGGCCTTCGTCGCTGCCTGCCGCTGCCGCAATCCCGCGGAGGTCTTTGAGCGGTTCAGCCCCTACCTCACCGCCAAGGTCGACGAAAAGAAGAAACATCGCGACACGGCGTACGCAAAGCGGGAGGCGATTGTGGGCCTTGTCGTGCAGGGAAGAAACCGGTGCTATGGCGATCCTTACGATGGCGATGCCGAGAAGTTCGATCTCGTGGCGAAACTCGACCCCCGCTGGCTCGACCTGGGGGTGAAGCTCGAGCGGATCGATCTCGTCCAAACGCTCGTGGTGCCGGGGCACGCGAAGGCGAATGGCATGCTCCTGAAAGTTTTCCGGCAGCGGCTCGCCAAGTCTGCCGACGACTACGAGCTGCTCGGCATCCTGGGCACGTTGATCCGCATGCGTCATCCGAAGGCGACCGATGCCACCATCGACCTTCTCAAAAGGCAGGCCAAAGCGAGGCGGAGCTATGGCCGCTATTGGCTCGGCCACTTAATTGCCGGATTGCCCAAGGAGGAAGCCGTGCCGAAGCTGGAAGCGTTGATCACCACGTTGCCGGAGAAGATGGTCGACGAGCTGCTCGATTATGTGACGGAGTTGAAGAATTCGCCCTAAGAGCCTATCCCAAAACCTCGAAGGAGAAGGGGACAGGCACATTTTGCTCCGAAAACTCCGCAAAATGAGCCAGTCCCCGACGGTTTTGGGATAGGCACTAAGCGTCGGCGAGAGAATCGTTGTCACGAGAACGGCGCGGGAACGGGGGCGGAAACGCCACCCCGCGAAATACGACACCTGTCTTTTCGCCGATGCCAAGGAGACCGAGATGGCCAAGAGCAAGGTTGCGGCGGGCAAAGCGGAAGCGCCGGACGATATTCTCCGCGCGCCGGCGGAGGAACTGTTCGCCGAGGAGATTGCGGCGCTCGTCCAGGACGACCACTACGAGAAGCCGCCGGGATGGAGGATGTCGGCGCGGGCCGTCCACACCTACATCTGCGGTGGCAAGGCTGGGAAACGCCCGATCACTGCCAAATACATCGGCCACGAGCGGCTGGTGGAAATCGCCATCGCCACACTGGTCACCGACCGGGCACTATTGCTGATTGGCGAACCGGGCACTGCCAAGAGCTGGTTGTCGGAGCATCTGGCGGCGGCCATCAACGGCGACTCGACCAAGGTCGTTCAGGGCACGGCGGGCACGACGGAGGAGCACATCCGCTACACCTGGAACTACGCCATGCTCATCGCGCAGGGGCCGAGCCGGGAAGCCCTCATCAAGAGCCCGATCTTCCGGGCGATGGAAAGCGGCACGTTGGCCCGTTTCGAGGAGATCACCCGCTGCGCCTCGGAAGTGCAGGACGCCATGATTTCCTTGCTGTCGGAGAAGCGAATCTCCGTGCCCGAATTGGAGACCGAGGTCGCCGCCAAGCGGGGCTTCTCGGTGATCGCCACGGCCAATACCCGCGACCGCGGCGTCAACGACATGTCCGCGGCCCTGAAACGGCGATTCAACATCGTCGTCCTGCCGACGCCGCAATCTCTGGAGACGGAAGTCGAGATCGTCCGAAAGCGGGTCACGGAACTGGCGAGCAGTCTGGCGCTGGGGGCGGAAATACCGGCCGACGAAGCCATCGAAAAGGTGGTGACGATCTTCCGCGAGCTTCGCCTCGGACAAACGCTCGACGGTAAGAACAAGCTCAAAACTCCTTCCGGAGTGCTCTCCACGGCGGAGGCGATCTCCGTCCTGGCCAACAGCATGGCCTTGGCCGGCAGTTTTGGCTCCGGCGCGGTGAAAGCCGACGATCTTGCCGCGGGCTTGCAGGGGTCGATCGTCAGGGATGAAGAGAAAGACCGCACGACCTGGAAGGAGTACCTCACGAACGTGCTCAAGAAACGCGGGGCCGAATGGCGACCGCTGTACACCGCTTGCTCGGAGCACAACGAGTGACCTGGCAGATTCACGTCTTTGGTGTCCGCCACCTGTCGCCGATGGGGGCGTGGCATCTGCGCATGCTGCTCGATCGTGTCCGGCCCGATCTGGTGCTGATCGAGGGACTCGACGACGCCACCGATCTGTTGCCCGACATCACCCGCGTGCAAACCCGGCCACCGCTTGCCATCCTGGCTTATACCGACAGCCTGCCCGTTCGCACGCTGGTCTACCCGCTGGCCAGGTACAGCCCGGAATATCAGGCGGTCCGGTGGGCCCATGAGAACAAGGCCCAGGCGGAGTTTTTCGATCTCCCCTCGGACGTTTTCCTCGGTCTGCAGGACACCGAGATCGAGCGGTCCGAGCAGCGACGCCGCGAGGCAAGCGAACCGCCGCTATCGGGTGACGCGCCGCCGCGGTCAGTGAACGTCCCCGAACCGCCGCGGTCGCTGTATCAGCGAATTGCCGACCTGGCAGGCGAACGGGATTACGATACCTACTGGGAACGCCATTTCGAGCACAACGCGGCGGCGGACAGCTACCAGCGGGCGGCCATGGAATTGGGAGGGGCGATTCGCGACTTGGAGGAAGACGCACCGCGGTGGCGGGCGGAGAACCTCGTCCGCGAGGCTTACATGCGCCGCCGTGTCGCGGAAGCGATCGGGGCAGGATACCGGCCGGAAAAGATCGTTGCCGTGGTGGGCGCTTTTCATGGGCCGGTGCTCACAGGTGGCCTGCCGGCGATGAGCGACGAAGAACTGGCCTCGCTGCCGCGCCGGGCAAGCAAACTGACGCTGATGCCGTACTCCTATTTCAAGCTGTCGTCGCAATCCGGCTACGGAGCCGGCAACGTCGCGCCCGCCTATTTCGAACTGCTGTGGCAATCGCTCCACGAGAATGGAGTGAGCGACCTATCGCGGCGGTATCTCTCGCTGGTCGCGCGGTGCCTGCGCGACACGGGAACCCATCGCTCGACGGCGGAAGTGATCGACGGCGTGCGGCTGGCCGAGACGCTCTCCGCGCTCAAGAACGGGATCGCCCCGACCCTTGCGGATCTACGCGACGCGGCAATCACGCTGCTCGGCCGGGGCGAACTGTCCGCCATCAAGGAGGCGCTCGCTCGCGTCGATGTGGGAACGGCGATTGGGGAACTGCCCAAGGGGGTTAGCCAGACGTCGATCCAGTCCGATTTCGATCGTGAGTTGCGCCGGCTGAAGCTGGAGAAATACCGCACGACGGTTCGGCAGGAACTGGACCTCGATCTGCGTGAGAACCGGCGGGTGAAGAACGAGGAGGCAGCTTTTCTCGACCTGAATCGCTCCTCGTTTTTCCACCGTCTGCGGGTGTTGGGCATCGCCTTCGCCAGGCCGGGCACTGCCCGCCAGCAGTCGGCGACCTGGGCGGAGAAGTGGTCCTTGCAGTGGACGCCGGAGAGCGAAATCGAGTTGGTCGAAGCGGTGCTCCTCGGCGAAACCGTGGAGTTGGCAACCGCCTACCGGTTGAAGTCGCAACTCGAAACCTGCCCTTCCATCGCCGAAGCGGCTGGGTTGGTTCACGACGCCTGTCAATGCGGTCTGCTGGAGTCGATGGAACTGGCGCGGCGCCGCCTGCAGGAACTGGCCGCCACCAGCAGCGAGTTCGTCGCGTTGGCCTCCGCTGCCTGGCAGCTGAGCCTCGTAGTTCGCTACGGCGACGTCCGCCGCTTCGACGCCGAACCGCTGATTCCACTGATTGGAGAGCTGTTCGTGCAGGCCACTCTGGCGCTGTTCGCGGCGGCCAACTGCGACGACCGCGCGGTCAAGGATCTGATGCAGGCGATCGACGAGTTGAACAAGGTCGGCCTGGAATTCCACGACCGCCTCGAAGAGCCGCTGTGGATCGGCCAGTTGCGGAGACTGTCCGATGCTGACGACCGCAATCCATCCCTGTCGGGATACGCCTGCGCTATCCTGCTGGAACGGGGGCTGATCGAAAACGAAACGCTCGCGCAAGAAGTATCGCGGCGGATCTCGCCGGGCGTGCCGGCCGATCTCGGCGCCGGCTGGTTCGAGGGTTTGGCCCAGCGCAACCGTTACGCGCTGCTGGCACGGCAAACGCTCTGGGAGCAATTGGCCGAGTATATCCAGTCGCTCGACGAAGAGCAGTTTCGGCGGGCGCTGGTGTTTCTGCGGCGGGCCTTCGGGCCGTTTAGCGCCCGGGAGAAGCGGCATATTGCCGAAAACCTCGGCGAGACCTGGGGACTGAACGCGGATGTCGCCAGTGAGCTGATCGAACAGTCGCTGACGGAAAAGGAGGAAGAGACTCTCAAAGACCTGAACGAATTCGATTTCGACGACTTGTGAACCGGAACAAACCATGACTGAATTCAGTCAGGAACAGCTCGCCCGTTGGCGATTGATCCTCGGCAAGGACTCGCAGGAGTCGATGGCCGGGATGTCGGCCGCCGGCTGCTTGCTCACCGCCGAGCAATTGGAGATGGACGAAGCGCTCGAAGCGATCTACGGGAGCGATTCCGAACGGGAGATCAGCCGTAGCGAGTGGGAGTCGCCCACCGAAGGACGGCCGCACGGCGCGGCCAAAGGCCGCTCGATGCCGCGGGTGGCCCGCTGGCTGGATCAAATCCGCAACTTCTTCCCGAAGGACGTCGTGGTATTGCTCCAGCAGGACGCGATCCAACGGCGGGGGATGAAAGAACTGTTGTTCGAGCCGGAGATCATGGCCAAGGTCGAGCCCTCGATCGACCTGGCCGGCGCGGTGCTGGAGTTGAAAAACCTCGTTCCGGAGAAGGCGAAGGCCGCCGCCCGCGATCTGGTGCGGCGGGTCGTGGAAGAGCTGCGGAGACGGCTGGAATCGCGATTTGCCCAAGCGATTCGCGGCTCGCTCGATCGCAGCCGGCACTCGCCGTTTCGAGTTCTTCCCAACCTGGATTGGCCGCGGACCATCCGCCGCAACCTCAAGAACTACAGCCCGGCGATCAAGACCATCATCCCGGCGGAGATCTCGTTCTTTCGCAGGCAGCAGCGTCAAAAGGAGTGGAACGTGATCATCGCCATGGACCAGTCGGGCTCCATGGCGACGTCGCTGATTTACGGCGGCATCATGGGTGCGATTCTGGCCAGTATGCCGGCCGTGGAGACCCACGTGGTGGCTTTCAATCACGAAGAAGTGGTCGATCTCACCGAGCAGTGTGCCGATCCGGTGGACCTGCTGTTCGGCGTGCAGCTTGGCGGCGCGGAAGACTACTGGAAGGCGACCGTCTACTGCGAGCGTTTCATGCATACGCCCGCCAAAACGCTCTACATCCTCATCGGCGATCTCTACGACACCAGCCCAAATGAGAACCGCTTCGTCAAGAAAATGGAGTTCCTGCTGGAAAGCGGCGTTCACGCCGTCGCGCTGCTGGCCATTTCCGACCAGGGGCAGCCTTCCTACAACGCCAATCTGGCCGAGAAGCTGTCGAAGCTCGGGATGCCCTGTTTCGGCTGCACACCGGACCGCCTGCCCGACCTGCTGGCCGCCGTTCTCAAGGGGAACGATCTGCATCAATTCGCCGACAAGGTGCGGTTGAGTTGAGGGCCGGGATCGATTCCCTTCGGTTTCGCGTCCGGTAGCTCCTCTGTCCTCATCCGTGCCCCGGCTTTGCCATCCGTGCTACTCCGTCGTCGTTCTGATAGCACGGATACGCGGCTGGTGCGGATCTTCAACGCACGCATGGAACAGATCGCTTTGCATGTGCGCGTGGAACCGGGCCAATTCAGCACGCACCCCGAGCACATCCCGAAGGAGAAGATCAACGGCTTGGAA
>JAAYEH010000136.1 GCA_012728855.1 Rhodopirellula sp.
ACGGGAATTCGATAGAGCCCGCTGGCGTCCGGCGACGCGACCGGCATGTCGAACGACGGGTTGTCGACGTTTGGTTCGATCTTGAACCGGCTCTCGAACAGTTCTTTGTACGACTCCCGCTTGCCCGTGAAGCTGGCGATCATGCCCAGGACGCCGACCATCGTCGAGTTCGCCATGCGGAATCCGTCGTTGATCGGCTTGCCCTCCATAATGGAAGTGATGAGGGCATAATGCTCCTGAACGTACATCGAACGGACCCGGTCTCTACGATCGCCGCGCCATCGTTCGTTTCCCCGCGTGTCGGTCATCAGCGGAATTCCGGTTGCGTTGAAGACCATGCGTCCTTTCGTTCCGTGTAAGACGTCGATATTCCTGGAAAAGCAGTTCTCGGCAGTCCGGGTCGCACCGTAGATGCGTTTGCCGTCGGCGTACTCGTAGATCACCGATGCGTGGTCGAACAGGTCGCCCAGCGCCGGGCTGAAAACGCTGGAACGGCCGCCGAGCGCGTAGCAGGTCTCCGGCAACACATCCTCCAGCGCCCACAGGACGGAGTCGAGATTGTGCAGGAGCGACTGCTGGATCTCGTCGCCATTGAGCCAGGTGAAATGCTCCCAGTTGCGAATCTGATATTCCGTTTCCGACCATTCCGGCTTTTTCGGAATGAGATTGTACGGCGTTCGAAGGTAATCGGACTGCACGGCCATGATCTCGCCGATCTCGCCGTTGTGGATCCGCTCGATCGCCTGAAGACGGAGAAGGTCGTAGCGGTAGCAGAGACCGGAGACGTTGGCGAGTCTCTTCTCTTGGGCGATTTTCGCCGCTTCGATCGTCACATGAACTCCGTCGGCGTCGATGCCGTTCGGTTTTTCCGTGAAAGCGTGTTTCCCCGCCTGAACCGCGGCGAGATTGTACGGCGGATGAAATCGGGATGGAAGCGCGATATGCACGATATCGCTTTCGGCGATAACTCCCTTGTAACTGTCGAAACCCGAGAAGATACGTTCGTCGGGAACGTCGATCCGCCCCTTGCCGATCTCGGACGTGGCGATCGCGGCACGAGTCGCGACTGCCTTCTCCCGGAAGAGATCCCCCAGCGCGACGACCCGCGAGTTCGGCATCGCTGTTAAGGAGTCCACAAGGGAACCGCGTCCGCGACTGCCGCAGCCGATAAGACCGATTTTGAATACATCGCTTCCGGCCGCGTGAACGCGTGGCGATGTGGCCAAAACCGCCGCGCCGAACGCCGTGCCGACCTGGAGAAAACGTCGCCGCGAAAGATGGTCGTCCGCCATGTTCATTTCTCCTTCATTCTGTAAACGGCCAATGCTCATGAAGAGATGCATTTGCATACCAAAGACAATTCTGTCATCTTAATGAAATGGATACCGGTAGTCTACACAACCTTGCTTTCGTATCGGCAGCGGGGCCCCTCTCGACCGCCGTGACGGGAGTGGGTAAGCTGTAGGGCTGCACACAAGGCGGCTTCTTCCGGACGCAATCGCATGGCAGCCATTATCCGTGTCGAAGACGGCATCGTGGTTTTCAGTTACTCGGAGAGTCGAAATCATGAAACGCGGAAGTGTCTTTCAAGCAGTGGCGGGAGGTCTGGCGCTGTCAGCTCGCGCAATTGGACTATCTCTGCCGAAGCGTGCAAGGTGCTTGCGTTGGATACTCTCGTTGACGGCGGAATCCTTCACGAGCGGTGCTCCGGTCCTCGGAGCGAGAAAGGCGCCGGACGGAGGGACGTTCCTCCGTATCCATGACGATTTCTGCCAGGCTCTGTAAAGATTTCGGCTTCAAAGCGACGGAAGGTTCCTGAAAGGGCCGGCAGACGGTCTCGAAAGCCGGGCTGGCCCCGCTAAAACATAAGAACTTCAACCTGCATGTGCATCCATGGAATACCCAATAGCAGAAGAAAAACCGGCCAAAATCCGATTGGGATCGCTCGACGTGATGCGGGGCCTCGTCATGTTCTTGCTGCTCGCCGACGGCGAGATCGGTCACGCCGGAGTCCTCAGCGCGCTGTTTGCTGCGATCGATCAGCCTTGGGCCCAGGCTCTTTGCCACCAGTTGCGGTATTCGCAGTGGGGCGACGCGATTCACGTCAAGGATCTGATCCGGCCGCTGTTCATTTTCGTCGTCGGCGTGGCCATGCCCTATGCGTTTGGCAACCGGCTCCGCCTGGGAGAAACCAAGCGGCGGCTGTATCTGCACGTCTTCCAGCGAACGGGGATTCTTTTCTTCCTGGGGACGATTGCCGGCGGTCACCTGCTTCGGTTGGACCCGTCGAAGTTCTACCTCTTCAACAACGTCCTCGAAGAGATCGCGATCGGTTATCTGGTTGCCTCGCTCGTGATCTTGAACTTCCGTGTTCGTGGCCAGTTGGCCGCCCTGGCCGCTCTGCTGCTGGGTTACTGGGCCTTGATTCTGCTGGCGCCCGTGCCCGGTCACGGCGCGGGCGTTCTGACGCCTCATGTGAATTTCCCCCGCTACGTCGACGACGTCGTTCTCGGCGACTTGCGTCCCGTGAAGTGGACCTTCACCTGGATTGTCAGTCTGCCGATGGCCTCCAGTTGCATCGTGTTGCTAGGCGCCCTGGCCGGACAACTGCTGAAGTCGGCGAAAAAACCGTGGGCCAAAGTCGGATGGCTTTCGGCCGCCGCCCTGGGCTATCTGGTCCTCAGCCTGGTTTGGAGTCGCTGGTATCCGATGATCGTGGCGGTGACGACCGGTTCCTGGGTGCTGTTTGTGGGGGCGGTCGGCTCGGCGATCCTGGCATTGCTTTACCTGATCATCGATATCGGCGGCTTTCGGAAGTGGGCTTTCTTTTTCGTGGTCATCGGGAGCAACTCGATCGCGGTCTACATGGCGGCGCACCTGTTTGATTTCCGGAATATCGGGAACATATTTGTCAAAGGCTGGACCACCAATCAGAATGTCGGTGTTGTCGGCGGCCTGAGCGATTGGGTCGGGCCGGGGCCGTGGAGCAACTTTGTCGAAGCCTTGGCGGCCTTCATCGTGATCTGGCTGATCCTCTATTGGATGTATCGCAAAAAAACCTTCATCCGGGTTTGAGAATCGTAACGAAGCATTTTCGGAAAACCTGCACTTTGCCAAGGAGTTGTCTCCCATGAACACCTTTTTCGTCTGCCTGGTTCTTTCCAGCCCGCTGTTTGCCGGCGAAGGCGAAGCCCCGGCCGCCAGGGCGGCTTCAGGCTGGCCGGACTCCGCTCCCTTGACTAAGCAGAATCTGGTCTTCGCCGTGGACGGAGGCGCGTCGGTCCGCGTCGACATTCTGGGGGAGCGGCTGTTCCGCGTCCGGCACAGCAAGACCGGAAAGTGGACCGAGTCCGCCCTGAATCGCTACGGCGTGCTCGAGGCTCCTTCTGCCGTGACGCCCTTCGAACAATCGGAAACCAAAGGCGTTCATACGATAACGACCCGGCAGACACGGCTCAGTGTCGACAGCCGGGACGGGACCATCGCCCTGGCCACCGCCGATGGCAAGCCGCTCACCCGGCAGGCCGCGCCGATCTTCGAGACGGGCGGCGCTTACGACGTCCGTTTTGCATTGAACAAGGACGAGCGGCTCTACGGGTTGGGCGACGTCAGCCGCGAGAACATCATGCGCCGTGGCGAAGTCTATGAAATATGGATCCGCAACGTCACCTCCTATATGCCGATTCCAATGGTACTGAGCAATCGTGGTTGGGGGTTGCTGGTAAACACCACCTGGCGGAACACCATAGACGTCGCCAAGACCGATCCGAACCAGATGATCTGCACCGCGCCTCGCAGCGATCTCGATTACTACCTGTTTTGCGGTCCCGACTACCGCAGCCTGCTGGAAACGTATACGTCGTTCAGCGGGCGGCCCGCGCTGCTGCCGATTTGGGGTTACGCCTTCACCTATGTGGCGAATCAGAACATCGACGCCTTCAACCTCTTGAACGAGGCGCTCACCTTCCGCCGCGAGGGCCTGCCGTGCGACGTGATCGGCCTTGAGCCCGGCTGGATGTCGAAGAACTACGATTTCAGCACGGAGAAGCGTTGGCATCCGGAGCGATTCCCGATTCCCTCCTGGGCGCCCAAGGGGCCGCACACGTTTCTCGGGGCGCTGGCCCGCAAAGGGTTCAAGCTCAGCCTCTGGCTCTGTTGCGATTACGACCTGGGAGTTTACGAGGAACGGCAAGTCGCCGACCAAGCGCCGGCGCGCCGACCGGCTGCCAAGGCGCAAGGGAAAGCAGTCAACGTGCTGGAAGGCTTCGAGGATGCTCGCCTCAGCAATCCCGGCAGCGAAAAAACGCCGCCCGCGGCCAAGCCGGCTGCGCCCGCCGATGCCGAGCCTTGGTTTGAGCACCTCAAGAGGTTCGTCGATCAGGGCGCATCGGCCTTCAAGCTCGACGGCTCCGCTCAGGTGATCGAGCATCCGAAGCGGCAGTGGGGCAACCGTATGAACGACGAGGAAATGCACAACCTCTACCCGGTGATTTACGCCAAGCAAATGGCCCGCGGCTTCGAGAGCCACACCGGTCGCCGGGCCATGGTCTATACCGCCGGCGGTTATACCGGCATGCAGCAGTTCGTCGCCAGTTGGGCCGGGGATACCGGCGGCGGCGCAAAGCCGCTGGCCTCGATGCTGAACATGGGATTCTCCGGGCACTCGAACCACTCCTGCGACATGGACGTCTCCCTGGTCGAAGGGATCCATTTCGGTTTCCTGCAAACCTGGGCACAGCAGAACAACTGGGACTATTGGTATCAGCCTTGGCACCTGGAAGAGGCTCAGACGGCCGCCATGCGCCACTACGCACGACTCCGCTACAAGCTGTTGCCCTACCTTTACTCGACGGCCGCCGAAGCCGCGTCCACCGGCTACCCGGTGATGCGGGCGATGTCGCTGGCCTACCCGGATGACCCGGCCTGGGATGCTTGCCGGACGCAATATATGCTGGGCGACTTCTTCCTCGTCTCGGCGTTTGTCAAGGAAGTCCGCCTGCCGGAAGGGGCGTGGATCGACTTCTTCAGCGGCAAATCCCATCGCGGGCCGGCAACGCTTCCCGTGGAGGTCACTCCCACGCAGGGCGGCGCGTTGCTGGTCAGGCAGGGCGCCTTAATCCCGACCTGGCCGCCGTGCGATCACGTCGAGAAGGGCTGGTCGCCTCAAGTCGGTTTGCTCGTCTATCCGGCGGCCGAGAGCGTCTTCACGCTCCACGAGGATGACGGCGGCAGCCTCGGCTATCGCAAGGGCGAGTATGCCCGCACCCGGCTTGCCTGCAAAACGTCCGGCAAGACGGTCACCCTTACCATCGGCAGCCGGGAAGGCGGCTATGCCGGCATGCCCGCGACGCGGGACTTCACCGCAACGGTCCATGTGCCTGGCCGGCCGCAAACCGTTACGCTCGACGGTGTTGCCGTGAAAGAATATCAATGGGACGAAGCCGCTTCCGCGGCGGTAATCAAGATTCCCCAGTGCGGCAAAACGCCGCGCGTCTTGAAGCTCAACTGAAAGCAGGTAAGATCAAGTTCCACGAAGTAGCATGTGAGCCCCAAGCCGACACGACTTTGCCGCCAGACAATCTGCGGGTGTATGGCTCGTAGCGCCCATCGGATATACTCGTGCTTACCGGTTGCTCCGGTGCGTTGATCCATTTCTCTGTGGCCGGAGCTAACGGCCGAAAGACTACCATCCAAGGGTCTGTCAGGAACGCGAAAGGTGTCAGGAACCTTTGTTCGCCTTCTTGGGTCTCCCACGGGGGCGCATCGTCGTCTCCAGACCAAGCCGCTTCACCATCCGTTGTATGTGCGTCAGCGTTATCCACTCGGTGAACCGGGAAAGATCGCTGTCCTTCTTGGGACACAGAACGAAATGCCAGTGATTTGATAACCAGCACTACCCCGCACGGCCGGAAAGCACTGCCAATTGTTGGACGGCCGCCCTTCGGACGGCACGAACTTACGTTCCAACTCCATCGCCTAACCCCAGTACACTGCACGACTTCCGAGCAGGTGACTCGTCGGAGAAAAATCGACGGCAGCAAACCTCGTCCAACAATTCAATACTCGCCGTACTTCCGACTTCCCCCTTCTGGCTCTCCTCTCTCAACTCTTGACTTTTTAGCCACCCAACTTTCGAGCGGTGCGAGCTTGCATGCATGACCTGCAATGCAACTCCTGCGTTGATCCCTGTTTGCGTCCGAGCACCTCGCCCGACGTGATTTGCAGAAAAGTCGAGTCGGAGAAAAACCCCTTCGGATGGGTCTTCGTTTCCCGAGCCCCGCAGCCTTTCGATGCGGCTGCAACAGCTTACCCTAAGCAATGTGCTGTCGGAAATCACTCGCTGGTTCGAGCCAGGCCAATCCATTTTTCAGGAAGACTCATCGCGCGGCAATATCCCCCGCTGCGCGGGTGAAGAGTGAAACGAAGGCGTCTGCCTCCATCGTCTCCGGATGAAAGTGGACCGAGCCGTCGCCGTAGAGGAAGTTGGCGCCGCCAGGATGGAAGGCGTAGATCTCGTTGGCGTTGCTGCAGTTGATCACCTGCGTCGTCCCGCAGACGCTGTGGATCCAGAACTCGGCCTCGTCGTCAGCCCAACGCGATCCGGAAATCGGCTCGACGGGGCTCGCATCGGGATCGCCCCGGCGGCCTGCGACCCATTTCTGCGGGCGGCCGGCATCCTCGAAGAGCATGAAGGTGTTGGAGAGTCCGTCTGTCACGTCAGCCATTCTCGTCGGCCGGGCGTTGGGATAATACGGTAACAGCTTGCCGCGAAACAGCCCTTCCCAGTTCGACCGACTCGGCACACCGTGGGCCGTCAGGATCGATTTGGCGACCGGCATAAAGTCCTCGCAGGTGGCGTAGTCGGTGACGTACTCGCGGCCACCCGGGGCGCTGGGGCAGACGAAGACGGCGATGTCCGTTTGGGTGGCGGGGCGGTTGTCGATCGCCGACCAGTGCCGGGTGAAATCGTAAAGGTCTTGGACCGCGTCCTGCTCCACGTAGGGCAGGATGAACGTCAGCATGTTGTGCCGCGGCACTCGGGCGTAGGCGGGGGGAAACACCCGGTTGGTGTTCTCGTACTGCAAGATCGCCAGTCCGAGTTGCCGAAGATGGCTGCTGCACTGAGCCCGTCGCGCCGCTTCGCGGGCCGCCTGCACGGCGGGCAAGAGCACAGCGACGAGCATCCCGATAATCGCGATCGCCACCAAGACCTCGACCAGCGTAAAGCCGGAAAACCGCCGGGAAGAAAGACGACGACCCGCCAAGAGTTCAAGAAGCAGAGCAGCCCGGCTGCTGGCCATCCGATTCCCGTAGCGTCTGGCAGTTGCCCGATGGTAGCAGCCGGGCGGATTGATGTTCTGGCGGGTGGTTGAAAAAAGATTACGTCTGTTCATGGAAGTCGTCCTCTCTGGCAGATGAACCTCTCTGTACTAAATGGCCCGAGATGGAGATTCCTGCGCTTGCAGCTAGTATTTTCTCGCAAATCAGTCCTAAAGAGGGGGTTCTGTTGCTGCTGCGTTGCGATATCTTGACGGGAAGAGCCGTCGCAACGAAGGAGTCGTCGATGCATACCCCATCCGATCGTTCCTTGACGTCGCAAAAATCGGACGAGAAGACAGTCCCTCATCCTCTCGACGGCATCTTCAGCCCGAAGAGCGTGGCCGTCGTGGGAGTGACCAACACACCCGGCACCGTCCCTTACGATATCTTCTACAACATCCTTTCCGCCGGGTATCAAGGCACGGTATTCCCGGTTGCTCCCGGAAAACGGAGCATCGCGGCGGTGAAAGCCTTCCGCTATGTCGTCGACATCCCCGACGACGTCGATCTGGCGGTGATCGTTTTTCCGGCGGACGTGGTGGACCGGGCCCTCGAACAGTGCGGCCAAAAGGGAATCAAGTCGGTCGTCGTCATCTCCGCCGGCTTCCGGGAGGTCGGCGTCGAGGGTCGCAAGCGCGAGCAGCGATTGAAGAGCATCTGTGGGGATTATGGGATTTCACTGGTCGGACCCAATTGTCTTGGCGTGATCAACACGGATCGCAAAGTCCACCTGAATGCCTCTTTCGCCCGCAAGATGCCGATCGCGGGGCGGATCGCGTTCTTGAGTCAGTCCGGCGCGCTGTGTACTGCCGTGCTCGACTACGCCCGCGAAAAGCAGATCGGCTTCTCCAAATTTGTCAGCTTCGGCAACAAGGCGGGCGTCACCGAGATCGAACTGATCGAGTACCTGCACCAGGATCCGAAGACCGACGCCGTCCTCCTCTACCTGGAAGAGATCCGCGAGGGTCGCAAGCTGATCGAGATGGCGCGACGGGTGACGCACGGCGACGGCGCCAAACCGATCCTGGCGATCAAGTCAGGCCGCACCACGCAGGGCGCCGATGCGGCGGCCAGTCACACCGGATCGCTGGCCGGCGAGGACGCGGTCTGCGACGAGATCTTCCGAGAGGCGGGCATCCTCCGCGTCAACAGCATCGAGGAGCTGTTCAACGCCGCCATCCTCTACGCCTACCAGCCGATGTCCGCCGGCGACCGATTGGCGATCGTCACCAATGCCGGCGGCCCCGGCGTGATGGCCACCGATGCGGCGGTCCGCGGAGGCATCTCGGTGCCCGAACTGGGAGCAACGACCCGCACGAAACTTAAGGCGGTCCTGCCGGCCGCGGCCAACACGAAGAATCCCGTCGACGTGATTGGCGACGCGCGTGCGGACCGCTATGTCGCCGCCCTCGAAGCCGTGCTGGACGACCCCGGGATCGACCAGGCCCTGGTCATCCTCACGCCCCAATCGATGACCGATATCGAGGCCATCGCCCGCGGTGTTGTCCAGACGACACAAAGCGCAACCAAGCCGATCGCCTGCTCCTTCATGGGGGCCACGGACGTTGTCCCCGGCATCCATTTGCTCCAGTCGGCGAACATTCCGCACTATATCCTGCCGGAATGGGCCTGCACGGCGATGGCGGCCGTGGGGCGGATCCGCCGCTGGCGAGAGGAGCCCCTCGATCAACCCGAGCCGCTCTCGGTCGACCAGGCCGCGGCGCGGGCGGTGATCGACGCAGCCGGGCCCGGCTATCTGAGCGAGGATCAGGCGCTAGTGGTACTTGCCGCCTACGGGTTGCCGGTGCCAAAGCATCTGCTGGCAAGCACGGCCGATGAGGCGGCGGCGTTTGCCGGCGAGATCGGTTATCCGGTGGTGCTCCGCGTGATCAGTCCGTCGATCGTACACAAGTCGGAATGGAAGGCCTTAGCACTCGATCTGACCGACGATGGCGCCGTCCGCCGGGCCTACGACGGAATGCTCAGCCGCGTGGCCGCCGCGGCGCCGGACGCGGCGATCCGAGGCGTCTTGGTGCGCCGGATGATCCCGGCGGGGCATGAAGTCATTCTGGGCGCCAAGCGCGATCCGGCCTTCGGCCCGGTGCTGATGTTCGGGCTTGGCGGTCTTTTCGTGGAGTTGTTCGAGGATGTGACGTTCGGGCTGGCCCCCATCAGTCCGGCATCCGCCGCGCGGATGATCGGGCAGGTCAAGGCGGGCCGGCTGCTGCGGGGACTGCGCGGCGGCGAACCGGCGGACGTGACGGGAGTGGAGCAGTGTTTGCGGCGGGTAGGACAGCTTGTCGGCGACTTTGAGCGGATTGCGGAGTTGGACATTAACCCCTTGATCACCGGCCCCGCGCGGATCGGCAACACGGTGGCCGACGCGCGGATCCGGTTGGGCGGATAACGGGAGGTTCTTTCCATGGATCGCGATGAAATCCGGCGGCGAGTGACGAAAGTGGTCTGCCGCGTTCTCGATGTGGACGAGGGCATGATCGAACCGGGCAGCCATTTTGTGTTTGACTTGGGAGCGGAGAGCACCCAATCCGTCGAACTCGTGGCGGCATTTGAAGGTGAATTCGACATCGAAATGGACGAGGACGAGGCCCTCACCATCCAGACGGTCGGCGGAGCGGTAGACTACATCGCCAAGTGCGTCGAGTAGGCGTGTTTTCCCGCTCCTCGCGTTGTGCTATAAACGGCGGCGACCCCGGAAACTCGCTGCCCGCCATTTGTGAAGGAGTATTCCATGTGCCGTCATTGCGTGACCACGGTTTGTTCCCGCCGCCAGTTCCTCTCCGGCTGTGCGGCATGTGCCGGAAGCCTGGCGGGAGGAGCGTTGCTCCGTCCTCACCGCGCGGTCGCCGTGGAGTCGCCGGCCGCCAAACCGAAGATCCGCCTCGTCTTCTGCGAGACCAGCAACGACAAGCCGATCTGGCCCAACGTCGGCTACGACTTCGATGCCCGCCGCAAACGGCTGATTGAGGCGCTCACCGCGGGATGCCCGGACGTGCAGTTGCTGGAAACCCGGGTCATGGATAAAGCGGAAGATGCGGCCGCGGTGCTGCAGAAGGACGATGAGGTCGACGGCTACCTCGTATGCCTGCAGGGTCTGGGCTGGCGAAACGACGCCGTGAAGTTATGCACAACCGGCAAACCGACGCTGCTGGTCGACAACCTCTTCGGCGGCTCGGGCCTCTTCCTGCTGCGGCTGCCGCAGATCATGAGTTCCGGCAAGCCGGTCGATTGGGTCAGTTCATCGGACGACCAGGACATTGTCGCCGCCGCCCGCTGCTTCGCGTCGCTCAAACAGGGCAAGCCTCCCGCGGACGTCGTTGCGGCTTTTCGAGCGGCCCGCCGCGAGCGTACTCCCGCCGCCGCCGACTGGACTTGCCGCAGCGACGCGATACCCCAACCCAACTTCGACGAAGCGATGAAGCGGCTCCGCCAGGCGAAACTCCTTGTAGTCGGCGGTGGTTGGGGCGGCGATCCCTTCCGCAAAGCGGCGGAGGAAGTGGTGGGCGTGAAGCTGCTGCCGATCTCATTTGAGGAACTGAGCAGTGCCTACGCCGCGGCCGACCGGAACGCGGGCCGAGCCTTTGCCGACCGCTGGAGCAAGGCCGCCGAGGAGGTCGTCGAACCGGGCCGAGAGGATCTCGAAAAGTCCGGGCGGATGTACGTCGCCATGAAGCAGTTGTTGGAAAAGCACGATGCCTGCGGCATCAGCATCAACTGCCTGGGTGGATTCTATGGCGGTCATATGGAGGCCTACCCCTGCCTCGGCTTCAGCCAGCTCAACAACGACGGGCTGGTCGGCGGCTGCGAGGCTGATCAGATGTCGGCGCTGACGATGGCGACGATGGGCGCGCTGGTCGGGCGGCCGGGATACATCTCCGACCCCGTCATCGACACCTCGAAGAACCAGATTATCTACGCGCATTGCGTGGCCATGACCAAGCCGTTCGGCCCGGAAGGAGCCTCGAACCCTTACCGAATCCGCAACCACTCCGAAGACCGGAAAGGCGTCGCGATCCAATCGCTCTTGCCGGAGGGTTACATGACCACGACGCTGGAGATCAATCCGGTTTCTCGGCAAGTTCTTTTCCACCAGGCGAAATCCGCGGGCAACAATCCCAGCGACATGGCCTGCCGCACCAAGCTGGAAGGGATCGTCAAGGGCGACATCGAGAAGCTCACGGAAACCTGGCGGATGGGCTGGCACCGCGTCACGTTCTACGGCGACTTGAAAGAGCCGGTCGCCGAACTGTGCAGTCGGCTGAAGCTGGAACTGATTGAAGAGGCATAGTATCGGCGAAAAACAAGTGTCGCATTGACCGGGGCTAGCGAGTCCGAGGGGGTCGGGAATCGTTTCCCGTGTCCGCCGGAAGAAGTTCTGTTCCTACGCGAAAACGTAGCTTGGCCGACACGGAAGAAGGAATCTCTCCCTCTTCCCCGCTGCCGCTTTTCGACATATAGTTAATCGCCGATCCTGAGCGGCTACTACTCCGCCACACGCGGCAGGGTACATTACCTGTTGCAGTGACCGGGATTCGTTAGGATGTTAAGCAGGCTATAGAACTGGGCAAGGATGGGAGTCTGCCATGGCGGAACCCAACCACGCGGGTATGACGCGGGGCGTTAAACTGCCGGTTGACGACGGAGAGACCTACGCAGTCAGCACGCCGACCGAACGGTCCGCGCCTGAGGTGGTGGACCGCAGAATTGAGGAGATCCTCCAGCGCCACCATCTTCCGCCGGATCCTCTCGACGAGTTGCCTCCGCCTCCGACGACATTCCTTTCCGGCGTGTTCCGATTTCCTTGGTATATCCAGTCGCTGACGCCCTGGCTCTTCTGCTCCTTCGGATTGGCGCTGTCGCTGCTAGGGGTTTTGCTGAGCTTTTGGCTAGTGGACAACGGCCTGACGATGGCGGCCTACGCGATGCGATTCAGCATCTGCTGGGTGATCGTCTTCTCGCTGTCGTATCTGTCGGGTTGCTTCCTGGCAATCATCGAGGGAACGGCCAACGGCTACGATGAGATTACCGATTGGCCCAAGGGAGACTGGCGCGACCAGTTCTTCTCGCTTGGATACCCGTTTGGGATGCTGGTGCTGGCGGCCCTGGTCGGAACGGCCGCCCACTGGCTGACGCTGCGACAATCCATAGCGGTGCCGGTTGTCGTGGGGGTTGTTGTCTACCCAGTTCTCCTCTTGTCGGCCATGGAAAGCGGTTCCGTGCTGGGCTTCGTCTCACGTCCCATTTTACGGACCTGCGTCGATTTGTGGTGGGGGTGGCTCCTTGTTTACACACTCAGTGCGGCGATGTTCGCCGCTTGGCTGGCATGGGCGCTGTACTACTTTCCCTATGAGGGGTTTTTCATAACCGGCCTGTCCGGTCCGATCCTGGTGACGATCCTCTTCATCTATGCGCGGCTGCTGGGTCGGCTGGCATGGTGGGCTCAGAAGGCGTCCGACGACGAAGACGAAGATGAGTGATTTTCCGAGAGGCGGGTGTGGTCGGATTGAACGATGAAATCATGGAGTGACGTTATGGCGATGTTTGATTTCAGCCGTGTTGTCCTGATCGGTTCTTGCGCGGCGGCAGTGCTGTTTGTGGGTTGCAGCGGACCGGTCGCGGTGCCCACCTCGTTCACGAAATATAGCGCCAAGGACCAGTCTTTCGCGATCGACTATCCCGATACCTGGAAGGCGGTGGGCGGCGGCCAGTCCGGCTTCTACAGCGCCCGCTTTACCAGCGGCAGCGCGTCGATCAAGGTCACCGCCGATACAGTCGGCTCTCTGTTCGGCACGATCATGGACCCCAACAAGACCTCGTCCGGCGAGGAAGTGCCCGAGGAACTCAAGGCGATCTACCAGGTTCACGAGATGGGCAAGGAAAAGATGGCCGAGGAGTTTTCCAACTTCCAGGAGAGCCCGCCGACTCCTGTCCAGACGGTTTTCGGCGACAGCCGGCTGGCCGAGTTCACCGGCGGCGGCGGGTTCGGCGGAAAGATGCACGGCTACCGCCTCACGGCACTCGGGGTCGACCGGCGGATCACCATCGTATGCTGCTGCCGCGAGCCCGACTGGGAGACACTCAAGCCGGCCTTCCGACAGGCCATCGCCACGCTCAGCCATGGCCGCTGAGAACTTGGCATTTCACGGGCATTCCAGGATGCGGCACCAGGGCAGTGGCCAGCAGTCCGGCGGAAAGCGCGTGTAGATCGCTGCTAATTGCCAACCACGACGTCCACTGCGAAGCTCCTTATGGCACCGGACCTATGATTCCGCTTGCATCACTTGACGGTCTTCTGCTCCACCAACTCAAACGCTTTCACTTCGCCCTTGTCGGTCGCAAATACCGCCAGGGGCCCGGTCTCGCTTTCGATCCCTTCGAGAAACAACGGTCGGCCATTGACCTTGCCGAGCCCGACGATCCTCCCCTTGCCGTCCAGCGCGGCAACCGTGCCGTCCTCGCAGCCCGCCACAACCCACGGAAGCCTTCCGCCGCGCGGCGCGAGGCACCGCACGGAAAACGGCGGACTGGACAAGCGGGTCGCCCAGACCTTCCGACAGTGTGAGTTCAACACCACCACCAGCCCTTCGGAGATGCCGACGACGATCTCCTTCTTGCCGTCGCCGTCGAGATCGGCGACGGCCATGTCTCGCATTTGTGCCCGCTCGGCGCTGCTGGCACCGGGGCCGAACTGGGCATTGTCGATCGCCTGCCCCTCGTCGGAGTAGACCGTCACGCGGTTCCAGGTTCCATTGATCGCCGTCGCGACCTCCTTGCTGCCGTCGCCATCGAGATCCTCGTAGAAGAGCCCCGTGCGATTCTGGGCCGACCAGCCGCCGACATAGGCATGTCCCGCCGGCACGCCGTAGTAGCCTCGCCCCGTCTCCGTGAGCGTCCGGCTGTTGACCACGGCGAGCGTATCCGTGCCGTTGAGCCAGCGAGCGACGAGAAGATTTCTGCTCTGGTCCGGACCGTCGACGAGCAGGAACTTCCGCCCCGGGCCCCAGAAAATTGGCATCCGTTTGACCAGCTTGCCGCTCTCGTCGAGAATCTCCAGCGTACAGGCGCTGCCGACAAAGCAGCGGTTCTTGCCCTCGTCGAACGAACCGGCGTAGAGGCCGTGAATTCCTTCGTGGCCGGGGGCCGTTTTGAACCAATACGTCTTCGCCGCTTCATAGACGGCCGGGTCCATCTGGGACGAGAAAACCCACCGCCGCTCGCCGTCGGCATCGAACGCAATGACCTTCTCGTCCACGCAGCCGGCCAGAAGCAAACGTGGCTCCGCCCACCAATACAGCACGCGAACGTCGCCATCGGTCTTCAGTTGGCGAATCTCTTCTCCATCAGGCGACAGCACATGGATCGTACGGCCCGCGGCCACGCAAAGCTGCGGTCCCGCGGCGGAAACCATTTCGATCATCGCCGCCGCCTTTCCGCCGATCTGTGCGTTCATCGCCACAGACAGGTCCGCGGCGGTTGGCGTCGCCGGCACGGTGGCGGTCGTCGCCTCCTCGCGGAGTTTTTGGCCCGTTGCTTGAGTACGTTCGAGGTAGCCGGCGAGCTTGGACAAAACTTCGCCGGAGGGGATCGCTTGCGTTAGTTCGTGCCGGCCCGCAGGCAGGGAAATCGTGTAGGCGCCTTGCTGGAAACTTCCCTTCGCCGCTTCGCCGTCGAGCCGCAGATCGTCCGCGGATGCCAACATCAGCTTCAGTTGGGTAGGTTTGGCAGCCGTGACGTGGAGCAACCCGCCGGCGAAGTCCCAATCGAAATCCAACGGTTCCCCGGCCGACACCAGCACGGCCTCGGTAGCCGCATGCCCGTACAGGTGATCCTCGGCAAGCACGACGAGTTCGCCTTTCACTTCCTCGAATTCGCCGGCGACAACCAGCGCCCGCTGCGGCACGGCCAGCGCCGCGGCGTTGTCGGCCACGCGGCTACACGCCGGCGCGGCGGACGCTTCGGGCGGCGCCGGACCGATCAGGTAAATCGCGACTCGATGCTCACCCGGCTTGACCGAACCGTACCAATTCAACTGCGTTATACCGCCGCCGCTGCGAGCCTCTTGCATGTCGCACGGCTGGATCTGCACGGCGAGCGACGTATCCGTGGCAGCGAAACCGATCGCCTGCCGCTTGGCATTCCACGCCCCGCCGGAAGTCTGCCAGGTGGTGGTCACCTTCATATTCTGACTGTCCTCGTCGAAGGTAAGGTCGTCGACGACCAACGCGTAGCGGCCGGTCCGCTGCATGAGGGTTCGTCGCCACTTGCAGAAGGCCGCCGCGGGCACTTCTCCTACCGCGGTTGCCGTGGGGCCGAGCACGTCACAATGCAGCAAGGCCGCGTCCATTGCCACGCTCGGCTCGACCATGCCGTCGGCGCTGGTGAGTACCTGGTTGTGATAGCCTTGAAGAAGCGTCCGTCCGGCAAGCCGCAATTCGAGGATGTCGAACGTATGGTACGGATTGCGCGAGGCGCCGTTGAAGCCGTCCAGGAGGATGAAGTCTCCGCCGGCATCCGCCGCGCTGCGATAACTGGCGAAGTAGAAGGATTTTTCCCAAGGCAGGCCGCTTCCCCTCGCACTCCAAGCCGGCTCGGATAGCCGCTGAACGCCCCACTTACCGATCAGATCGGTCGGCGGTTGCGGCAGGATGGTTTCGTCGGGCCAGAATGACTGGCCGAGTCGGAAAACGTCGGTATCGACGCCCGTTCGCTGGCGGTAGGCGACCCAGCGTCCGTCGCCGGTGAGGTAAGCCGCCTTGTTGAGAAAACCGATGGAAGCGGACCCGAGGGCCCAATCGGGAACTCGCCCGGAAATAAGAATCTCCTGGCCGTGGAGCAGATCGCCGAGAACGCCGTTTTCCAGCGGCTTTCGGTCGCCGGTGAGGACCATGTAGGTCAGTATCGGCGCGATGCCCGTGTTGTACCAGAAGAGGTTGTCGCTCTCGCCGGCGATCCAGGTGTGTTCGTGCAAAGGGTGGAAGGCCAACTCGCCGCCCCGAATGCACTGGGCCCACACCGGGCTGGGATAGTCCTTGTTGAAGTAGCGGCCGAGGCAATAGAGCGAAATCGCCGACCACTGCCCATGCCGGGAGCCGACGCAGGCCGGCGGCTGCCGCAGGCCGTAGATGCCCTCATTCTTGCGGTGGTTGAGTTGCCGCGCAAAGGCGTTGGTGATCTTCAGTCGCTCTTCATCGCTGAAGATGGGGCTCTCTTCGATGAGATCCCAGAAGAGGATCGCCATGTGCGCGTTGTAGTGGTAGAACCCGGCCAGTGGATCGTGCTTGTTCTCGATCCGTTCGCCGTCGATCTCTTCAATCTCCTTCAGCGTCTGCTGATCGGGGAAAGAGAGGCGGACCACCTCGCGGGCGCTCTTGGCGTCGCCGGTCATGTAGTACATCGCCATCCGCTTGCTGATGCTCGTCCACCCGAAATACCCCACCGAACCGTAGCCTTTCGAAGCTTCCCAGGTCTCGAACTGCTTGATGTCCGTCGGCGGCGCGACTCCTCTGCCGAGCCGGGTTTCCATCGTCCACCCGATCGACAATTCGCCCCGGGCGGAGGGCCCTTTCGCCAGCACGGCCACCAACGCCTCGGCGCCGGCCTCGACGCCGACCCCGTCGCTGCCTCCCACGACGAGCACGCCGTGCCCGTTGCCGAAGGGATTGTGAATCGACCGCAGAACGTAACCCTCCGGCCCCGGGTATTTGAGATCCACGAGGCAATAGTAGAGGTCGTAGAGAGCGCCGATCGTTTTGTTCGTGGAGCGGTTGCCCAGGACGATGAGATTGCCGTCGATCGGCACGGCGGCCTGCGGGGTACCGTCCTCGATAATCGGCAACCTTGCTCCCGTGCGGTTTTCAATCGCTTTCTGGATCGCCTCGGCCGCCCTCTGGTAAATGCCCGACGCCGGCGCAATGATCGCGGCAGCCGGCTTGCCACTTTGAACCAGCGGGATTTCCAGGTGCAGCGCCTTCAATGTGTCGTACTGCGGCGGAACGGGCGGCGGAGGGGGAGGCGGGGGCGGGGGAAGGCCGCCGACGAGTTTCACGTCGGTAACGAGCAGGGCCGGAGTGGGGTCGCGGTGCGTGTAGAGATAGAGCACTGCTTTGGTAGTGTCGGGTGGAGCGTTTCCCTTCACGGCGACCTCGGAGTACGTGCTCGTTGATCGGGCATACAAGCTCGTCTGGACGTATTCCTGGGAAGGGAGAAAACGAAGCTGCAGGTAGGCTCCCGCCGAGGAATCGCCTTCAACCGCCCGGACTCTGGCGGTCGCCTCGTACGTTTCTCCGCCCTTGAGCGGGACGGTCTGCACGACGCCGATCTCTTTCTCCGGGTCGCCGTCATCGATACGCAATGCGTTGACGTCGCCGGTGGATTGGACGACGGTGATCGTCTGATCCTTGCCGCCCCCGCCATACCGGAACCAGCCCAAGGGCAGGCCGCTCGTGTCAACGCCTTCGGTGAAAGACGGATTGCGAATCGGCACGTCAAACGGTTTCGGTTTATTCTGATCTTCTCCCGCCGCCACCGCCGGCAGAAGAATGGCTGAAGCAAGAACACGGCGCCAACAGGTCGCAAGATGACTCATGGCTTTCTCCCAGGCAACGATAGAACGGGATCAAAGGCGCGAGAATGTTCTAAGGTGAATCGCCGGCTCGCGGTTCGGACGGTGCCGGCTCATTCGGCTTCACGCCGTACTTCCTCTGCCGTGCCCGCCCCCACGGGCACCCGCCCAGGGTCACGACCATTTCGATGCTTTGCAGGAACTTCGCCAACGGATTACCTTGCCGGGCCCTCGTGCAGATCGGGCACCGCTTTTCGCAGAATTCCGGATCGAACATGATCGGTCTCCTTGCAGTCGCAGAGTGAAGTCGGTTCCTAGAGGATATCCGGCTCTCCCTGGGAATGCCAGCATGTCATCACGGGCTTCAGAGCAAGGAGGAGATTGTTCGCCTTCTTTGAACTCGGCCGCGTGCGTCTGAATGGCGGCATGGTTCAAAAACGGGGACAGGCACCTCGCCGAACCGTGTTTTTTCTCCGGAAGAAGCTATTTGGCTCGGAGCCAGTCCCCGTTTTTGAACCATGCCTGAATGGCAGCGTCGAGCCTCAGGCTGGCCGGGCCGAGCGGCGGGTGCTAGAATGAGGGTTTTGCCTCCCCTGATCGACAACGGCTGGGAGAACGATGGGAGCGGAGCGGTTTATTTCTCTGCGGGGCGTCGATGTCCACAACCTCAAATCGATCGATCTGGATATCCCCCACCGAAAGCTGATCGTGCTCTGCGGTGTGAGCGGAAGCGGCAAGAGCAGTCTTGCCCTGGACACACTCTATGCCGAAGGGCAGCGACGCTATATCGAGAGCTTCTCCGCGTACACGCGGCAGTTTCTCCAGCGTTTGGAGAAGCCCGACGCCGATCGCATCGACGGCATTCCGCCCGCCATCGCCGTTACCAGCAAGAACGCCGGCCGATCGAGCCGCTCTACGGTGGGCACGGCCACGGAAACCGCCGACTACCTGCGACTGCTCTACGCCAAGATCGGCGAGGTCTTCTGTCTGGAGTGCCGGCAACCGGTCCGCCGCGATACCCCGCAGAGCGCCGCCGAACTGCTCCAATGGCTGCCGCCGGGAACCCGCTACCTGATCGCTTTCGCTTTGGCCATTCCGCGCGACGGCGACTGGCCCCGAGTTTCGGCCGGCTTGGTGGAAGACGGCTTCATTCGCGTGGTAACGGATGGTCGAATCGTCAACCTAACTGCCGAGCCGCTCGGCCAGCCGTCGGACGATGGCTCGCCGTCCGAGGATCGCTACGCCGTTGTCGATCGCTTGAGTGCCGGCGAGACGGCCGACCAACGAGTCCGCGATTCGCTGGAAACGGCGCTGGCGAAGGGGCGGGGCAAGGCGTTTGCCATCGTCGAGCAGGGAGATGCGGCAACGCTGTCGGTCAACGGCCGCGGGATCGCCACCACCATCGACGGCCGCGCATGGCGGCGGATCGGCTTCAGCAACCGACTGGCCTGTGAAGACTGCCGTCTGGAGTACCCGGACCCGGAGCCGCGGCTTTACAGCTTCAACAGCCCTCTGGGCGCCTGCCCGCGTTGCGAGGGTTTTGGGAACGTCATTGACGTCGACATGGAATTGATCGTTCCCGATCCTCGCAAAACGCTCCGCGAAGGGGCAATCGCCCCCTGGAACACGCCGGCATACGCCCATGAGTTAGAGGAACTGCTGGCCCTGGCGGGCGACTACGGGTTGCCGGTCGACGTGCCCTTCTCCCAGCTCGAGGCGGAGCAGGTGGAACTGATTACCCGCGGAGTTCCGGAGCGGAATTTCGGCGGATTGAGCGGGTTCTTCGCCTGGCTGGAACGGCGAAAGTACAAGATGCACATCCGGGTGTTTCTCAGCCGCTGGCGGAGTTATCGCCCCTGCCCGGACTGTGGCGGGACTCGGCTGCGGCCCGCGGCGCTGGCCACTCGGGTCGGCGGTCACAACATCGCGGAAATTTCGGCGATGAAGATCCGCGATGCCGCCGAATTGTTCCGCCATCTCGGGCTGACCCCGTGGCAGAGTCAGGTCGGTCGGCAAATGCTCCAACAGGTCCAGGCTCGGCTCGGCTACCTCGAAAAGGTCGGCCTGGGATACCTGACGCTGGACCGAACCCTGCGAACCCTCAGCGGTGGCGAGATTCGACGCGTCGCGCTGAGTTCGGCGCTGGGCAACAGTCTCGTCAATATGCTCTACGTACTCGACGAACCTTCGATCGGTCTGCACCCTCGCGACATCCAACGCTTGCTCGACGCTATTCTCGGCCTCCGCGATCGCAACAACACGGTGATCGTCGTCGAGCACGAGGAGGCGATGATCCGCGCCGCCGACCAGGTAATCGAGATCGGTCCCGGCGCCGGCGACCGCGGCGGCCAGGTCGTCTTCCAGGGGACGCCCGCGGAAATGGAACGTTCGCCTGCCAGTCTCACCGGCGACTATCTTGCCGGCCGCCGCGGCGCCGGCTCGGTGGCACGGCGTCGGCCGCCCAATCACGGCTGGATCCGGCTGGCCGGCAGTCGAGGCAACAATCTCAAGAACATCACGGTCGAGTTCCCCTTGGGGCTGTTGTGCGTGGTGACCGGCGTCAGCGGCTCCGGCAAGAGCACCTTGGTCGAGCACACGCTCTACCCGGCCCTTTGCCGCCGTTTGCGCAAAGAGGCCCCCAAGCCGCACGATTTCGACGACGTTTTCGGCGACGGCCAGATCGAAGACGTAATCATGGTCGACCAGAGTCCCATCGGCCGGTCGCCCCGTTCGAATCCGGTGACCTACTTGAAGGTCTTTGACGAGATCCGGGCGGTCTTCGCCGAAACGATCGAGGCGAAAACCCGCGGCTATACGGCCAGTCATTTCAGCTTCAATGTCGACGGCGGCCGTTGCCCGGCGTGCAATGGCGACGGCTGCATCGAGATCGACATGCAGTTTCTGGCCGACGTCTACATGAAGTGCGGCCAGTGCCACGGCACCCGCTACCGCGCTGAAATCCTCGACGTCACCTACCGCGGCCGCCATATCGCGGAAGTGCTCGAGATGACGGTTCGCGAGGCGTTCACCTTCTTCCGTGGCAGGGCCAAAGTGCAGGCACGCCTCAAACGGCTGATCGACGTCGGGCTCGACTATATCCGTCTGGGGCAACCGGCCAATACGCTCTCCGGCGGAGAGTCGCAGCGGCTGAAGCTGGCCGCCTATATGTCCGGCGTCAAGCGAGGACGCAGCCTTTTCCTCCTCGACGAGCCTACCACGGGCCTGCACTTTGCCGATGTCGTACAATTGCTCGACTGTTTCGACGCGCTGTTGGCCGTGGGCCATTCGCTCATCGTTGTCGAGCACAACCTGCAATTGATCAAGGCCGCCGACTACATCATCGACCTCGGTCCCGGCGCCGCCGACGAAGGGGGCCGAGTCGTGGTCCAAGGCACCCCTGAGATGATTACCCATAACCCCGAGTCGGTCACCGGCCGGTATCTGGCCGAGGCGCTGCGGGGAGGAGGGAACTGATGTCCCAGCCCACTAATCTCGCTCGCTACGTTCGCCAAGTCCGCTATGCCCGCTTAGGCGAAGACGGGCAGCGGCGGCTGATGGACGGCAAAGCACTCATAGTCGGCTGCGGGGCGCTGGGGAGCGTCGCGGCGAACACGCTCGTGCGGGCCGGGGTCGGCCTGGTGCGGATCGTTGATCGTGATTTCGTCGAGACGACGAACCTGCAGCGCCAGATGCTGTTCGACGAGGAGGACGTCGCCGAGCAGTTGCCCAAGGCGATCGCAGCGGCCAGCAGGCTCGGCAGGATCAACTCCGAGGTGGAAATCGACCCGATTGTGGCCGACGTGGATGCGACGAACATTGAACGGCTCTGCAATGGCATCGACGTTATCGTCGACGGCACCGACAATTTCGAGACCCGCTTTTTGATCAACGATATTTCCTTGAAGCGGAATATCCCATGGGTCTACGGCGGCTGTCTGGGCGCCGAGGGGCAAACGATGACGATCCTGCCGGGGGAGACCGCCTGTCTGGGCTGTCTCATGCAAGAATGCCCGCCCCCGGGCAGCACACCCACCTGCGACACCGCCGGTATCCTGGGGCCGATCGTCAACGTCATTGCTTCAATCGAAGCGTTGGAGGCGATCAAGATCCTCAGCGGCCATCGTCAAGCGGTTTCGCGGATGCTTACCGTCGTGGAACTATGGGACAACATGATTCGCCAGATCGATATCTCCGGACTCCGCGAGCAGGTGGATTGTCCTGCCTGCAAAGGAGGCGAGCATGTTTGGCTTTTGGGTCGGCGGGGTAGCCATACCGCCGTCTTGTGCGGCCGCAATGCGGTGCAACTAACCCACGTCGGAGCGAGTGTATCCCTGGAAGAACTGGCCCGCAAGCTGGACGGCGTGGGCGAAGTGAGCCGCAATCCGTTTCTCCTGCGGCTGAAGGTGGAAGGCCACGAATTAACGGTCTTTCCCGACGGTCGCGCCATCATTTCCGGGACGGACGATATATCGAAGGCACGGACTATCTACGCGAAGTACATTGGGAGCTGAACTGTGATGCTTCTGCGACCGGATGTGATCGAGTTCGTGCGGCGTAATGGTATTAGCTTGGGGAATCTGACAGTACTCACAACAGCCAGCCGCTCGTTCCCACACCTGCTGTCGCACGCGATAGTCCCTTTGTTATTGCCGTCGAGCAATTCTCGCATTCGATCGGTTGCCCGCTCGGAAAACCGCAATTCCAAAATGGAGCGCGCTGCTTCGGGACTGAGGTCTGCGGACCCGGGGCCGACGACTTCCGCCAGGATGTCCGCTTCGGTCATTGGATGAGCTTCGGCCATGTGCCCATTTTATCCCCGTGTCGGCTGCCGACCAACCACCTTTAATCCCTCTTCGTTGGCGTGGCCAAATTTCCCGAGTGGCCTGTCAAGCCGGGCGCGGATCAGCCGCCCAAGTATTGATTACCCCAAAAAGCCATCTGAGAAGCGGGGGAACTGGCACCGCCTTTCAAAGTCCGGTATAACAATACCGTGGTGGCTGCGTCCGCGGAAGCGCCCCGGTGAGCTGCCATTCAAGTCAGGTGAAATTGGCCCGGTTCAAGTGGTTGCCTCATGATTCGCTCCCCGCACCATTCCCCGCCGCAATGGAACTACCCGAGGTACGAGCCCGGTGAGCCCGTTGCGCTGTTCATCCCCTGTTATATCGATCAGTTCTACCCCAAAGTAGCGGAAGCCACCGCCCGGCTCCTCACCGATCAGGGTGTGCCGGTCGTCTACCCGGAAGAGCAGACCTGCTGCGGTCAGCCGGCCTTCAACTCGGGCTACTGGGAAGAATCGCGGCGGGTGATCCATCATTTCTGCGACGTGTTTGCCGATTACCGCTACATTGTTTGCCCGTCGGGATCGTGTACGGCGATGTGCCGGGTGTTCTTCGGGCATGTCGATCCCGCGGATCGCATCGTCGGCGTCGGCCGGCGGGTGTTTGAATTGACCGAATTCCTTGTGGAAGTGTTGGGAGTGACCGACACCGGCGCCGTCTTCCCGCAGAAGGTGACGATGCATAGCGGCTGCCATGGCCGCCGCGAGTTGGGGCTGTTGAAGCAGCCGCTGGAATTGCTTCGGAATGTTCGCGGCATCGAGTACCGCGAACTGCCCAACATCGAGGAGTGCTGCGGATTCGGCGGCACATTCAGTGTGAAAATGCCGGGCACATCGCTGGCGATGGGGCAAACCAAGGCGCAGAATATCCTTAAGAGCGGCGCCGACGTGGTATGCTCGGTCGACATCAGTTGCCTGATGCACGTCCACGGCATCATGCAGCGCGACCCGGCCATGAAACACATCCGTGCCATGCACATCGCGGAAGTGCTGGCCGCCAAAGACAACGGCCCCTGACCTGAGCCACTACGCGGAAGACCGACTATGTCGCACGACACCATCCCCCTTGAAGGCGCCCAATTCCTCAAAGCCGAAACCGTTGGCTTGGCCGAGCCGAAGGGTTTTCAGGCTCTGGGCGAATCGGCGGAACGTTCCGCCAAGCACACCGCCGAGATCGCGGCGTCGATCCCGTATTGGCAAGAGTGGCGCGACGCGGCCAACCGGATCAAGAGCTTTTCGATCGTTAACCTCGACAAGCTGCTGGTCGAATTCGAACAGAACGTCACCGCGCGGGGCGCCACCGTGCTCTGGGCAGCCGACGCCCACGAGGCCAACCAGTACATCCTCGACCTTGTGAAGGAGCACAACGTCAAGACCATCGTGAAATCGAAATCGATGGTCAGCGAGGAAATGGAGCTGAACCACGCCCTGGAAGCCGTCGGGGCTCGGCCGGTGGAAACCGATTTGGGCGAGTATCTCGTACAGCTCGCACGGCAACGGCCCACGCATATCGTCACGCCCGCCTTGCACCTCTCCGCCGCCGACGTCGGCCATCTCTTCCAGGACAAGCTCAAGGAGCCGTTTAGCGCGGAGCACCAGCATTTGACGAATGTCGCCCGCAAGCATCTCCGTGAGGACTTTATCACGGCCGACATGGGGATCTCCGGCTGCAACTTCGCCGCGGCCGATACGGGCACGATCTGTGTGGTCGAGAACGAGGGGAACGCGGGCCTGTCGACCTCCGCCCCGCCCATCCACGTCGTGCTGATGGGTGTGGAGAAGGTTATCCCCGGCATCCAGTACCTGCCGGTCTTCCTGAACCTGTTGGGCCGCAGCGGCACCGGTCAGAAACTCACCACCTATACGCACCTCTTCCACGGCCCGCCCCCCGGCCGAAAAATGGTCGTGATCATCTTGGACAACGGCCGCACCAATGTCTTGAAGGATCCGGCTGCCCGGATGGCGCTATTTTGCATCCGTTGCGGCGCGTGCCTCAATGCCTGCCCGGTCTATCGCCGCACGGGCGGCTGGGCCTATGGCTGGGTCTATCCCGGGCCGATCGGTGCGGTGCTCACTCCGCATCTGATCGGCATCGACAAGGCGGGCAAGCTCCCCTTTGCCTCCTCGCTCTGCGGCGCCTGCGGCGAGGCATGCCCGGTGAAGATCGACATCCCGCACCAGCTTGTCCACATGCGGCATCGCGCCGTCAACGAGCCTTCACCCATGAATTCGGCGCTGGAACGCCTGACATGGGCGGTCTGGGCCTGGTGGTTCAGCGGGCCGAAGCGCTATCGGCTGGCGATGGCGATGGTGAAGCTCGGTATCCGCATGTCGAAGTTTCTCCCCTGGCACCCGGGCAAGCTCGGCGCATGGACGCGAGGACGCGAACTGCCGCGCGTGCCCGAGGGACCGCCCTTCCGCGACTGGTGGCGGAAAAACGGCACGCAGGTGAAACCGAAGACGACAACTCCCCCCGCAGCCAACCGATGACACGCGCCATGAGCAGCCGCGACACCATCCTCAGCCGAATCCGCACCGCACTCTCTGGCGAGCCGCCGGTCGAGCGCCCGCCCGTCCCGGAAGTCTGGCCGCCGGGCAATCCGAGCGTCGAAGAGATGGCCGACCGTTTTGCCGAGGAGCTTCAGGCGGTGAGCGGAGAAATCCACCGCGCGGCCACCATGGAAGACGCCCGCCGCAGGCTGGCTGAACTGCTCGACGAACTTTCCTGCGACCTTCTCGGCGCCATCGACCGCCCGATCTGCCGCGACGTGCTCTCCGAGATTCCGTCGGATCATCTTGCCTGGCCCGAAGCGGGCGGAACGGCCCGCACCATGTGCGAACTGGCGGCCGGTCTCGTCCCGGCCGACGCTCTGCTGGCCGACACGGGCAGTTGTCTGATCGCCTGCGGCACCCCGCAGGAGCGGTTGTTGTGCTATCTGCCGCCGGTATGCATCGTCATCGCCCGGACCGATCAGCTCGTCGAACATCTTCCCGCCGTGTGGGAGTCGATTGCTTCGCGGTCGGCCGACCCCAATCTACGCGGCGAGTTCGTACTGGTTACCGGTCCCAGCCGCACGGCGGATATCGAGAAGATCCTAATCCTGGGAGTCCACGGACCGAAGCGATTGATCGTCTTGCTGGTGGGGTGACTGGCATACAAAGGGCATCTCACATACTCAAACTGTAAACGGAGTTGAAAAGGGGACTGGCTCCGAGCGTGGTTTTGGCCCTGAATTGCCGAGGAAACGCCTGCCGCTCGGTGCCTGTCCCCTTTTCAACGGGCCATCGAGTTGGTCCGCCCAGGAAAGGGGACAGGCACCGTCGCGGCATCCTCCAACCTCGCGGAAAACCTCCATTTGCGACGGAGCCAGTCCCCTTTCCCGGGCTGCCGCACTCACAGTTTGAGTCACACAGACACCGATGACGCGATTGGCGATCACAGACACGGCGCCAAGCACTTGGGCTGATTAAGACGCCGATTCCGATTTCACGCTTTCCGCTGACGGCGCCTGCTCGGCACGAGTGCGGCGGCGGCCGGCGAAGAACTGTTTGCACTCCGCAACGGCATCGCCCAGTCGGTCGACTTCATCGAGCGTGTTATAGAAATAGAAACTCGCCCTAGCGGTGGCTGCCAAGTCGAACCGCTTGTGCAGTGGCATGGCGCAGTGATGACCCGGCCGGACGGCGATCCCGAGGCGATCCAGACGCTGCGCTACGTCGTGGGCGTGGATTCGCTTCATCGAGAAACTGATGATCCCCGCCTTCTGGTCCGGTCTGGGGCCCAGGATGCGAACGCCGTCAATCGCTTCGAGCTTCGCGTGCGCCCGCTCGGTGAGGCGGCGCTCGTGGCGATGGATCGATTCAAAGCCGACCTCGTTCAGGTAATCGATTGCGGCGCCCAGTCCAATCGCCGGAACGATCGGCGGCGTGCCCGCCTCGAACTTGTAGGGCAAGTTGGCTGGCGTAAAGCTGTCGATCCATACCCGCCGGATCATGCTTCCTCCGCCCAAGAACGGCGGCATGCTTTCAAGCAAATCTTGCTTGCCATACAATACGCCCACACCCGACGGCCCCATCATCTTGTGACCGCTGAATACCAGGAAATCCGCGTCCAACGCCGCCACATCGGTCGGCTGATGCGGCACGCTTTGCGCCCCATCGACAAGAACTACCGCCCCGGCGGCATGGGCAAGAGAGATGATCTCCTCCAATGGGTTGACCGTTCCCAGTACGTTGGAAATCGCCGTGACCGCCACCAAACGCGTCCGCTGGCTCAGCAGCGTCGCCAGAGTCTCCAAACGAAGCAGTCCGTCATCCGTCAGGGGAATAAAGCGAATCGTGGCGCCGGTCCGGTCGGCCAATTGATGCCAGGGAACGAGATTCGCATGGTGCTCCATCTCGGTAACCAGGATCTCATCGCCTTCGCGAACATGGGCGTCGCCCCAACTGCGGGCAACGAGATTGATCGCCGCGGTGGCGCCCTGGGTGAAGATCACTTGCTCCACCGTGGGGGCGTTGATCAGAGCCCTTACTTTTTCGCGCGCCAACTCGAACAGCGCCGTCGATTCCTCGGCCAGCATGTGAATGCCGCGGTGGACATTCGCGTAATGCTCTTCGTATGCCTCCACCATCGCCTGAATCACTCGCCGCGGCCGTTGCGTGGAAGCAGCATTGTCCAGGTAGGCCAGCGGTATATCGCCGTGGATCAGCTTCGACAGAATCGGGAAGTCGGGGCGGTAGGTGTGCGGATCGAAATCGCGGGATTCGACGGGAAGGGTCATGCCTGCTCGTGGGAAGAAAAACGGGCGCCGGCCTTGTCGCCCTCGATCGGGGAATAGATTGCGGCTTGCAGAACTCGCCAAGGCAACAGGCAGCATTTCTGCCGATTGGGCGTCAGTTTCGCCCCGAAAAGCTTGAGCATGTCGTCCGCCGAGAATTGCTTCACTTCCTCGACCGTTTTGCCGTCGAACTGTTCGACGAGCATCGAGGAGGCCGCTTGGCTAATGCAGCAACCATCGCCGTCGAAATAGACCTCTCTCAAATTACCTTTGTCGTTGATGTGCAACTCCATACGAACCTGATCGCCGCAGAGAGGATTATCGTCCTCGTGGCAGTGCGTGCAATGTTCGCACCGCCCACGATGGTAGGGATCCTCATAGTGATCGAGGATGTGTTCCTGATAGAGTTCTTCTTCGTTCGTTGCCATAGTCGATTACGCATATAGATAGAGAGGATCACGAAATTCTACCCCCAATTCTACGGACCATGCCCCGTTGCGGCAAGAAGTGACGCAGAACCGATCTTCCTGACAGTCCTCGCCTCGCCGACGCCTGCTTCGCCTATACTCCTACGGTCTTTGCCGTCGCCAGCCAGCGCAGTTCGCCCCTGCCGGGCTCTGGAAAACCGTCGAAACCAATGGCCGCCACGGCGCCTTTGGCAAATCGCAGCCCGGCTCGGCCGCCCGAAATCAATTCCGAGGCGAGCATTCCCGTGTCGGGGGCATGGCCCACCCAGGCAATCTGTTCGCCATGCCGAACTTCACGTTCCATCCAGGACAGCAGGAGATCCAGGTCCGCGCCGGGCATCAGTTCCTCTCGTTCGATGACCGCGGGCTGCCTGGCAACGACTTCTGCCAGCACGTCGGCGGTTTGCCGGCAGCGAACCAGGGGGCTGGTGAGAATCAACTCCGGGTTGAATCCACGGCTCGCCAGCAGCTCCGTCATCCGCCGGAATCGCTTTCGTCCTTCGGGAGTCAGAGGCCGTTGGAAATCGTCGGGCCAGGCCGGGTCGCCCGCGTGGCCGGCCCAGGCGTGGCGGATGATGTAGACGATCATGGGAGTCGGTGTTGGTTGATGTACAAAATGCCGACGTTTCCTACGATATCCACGATGGCGGCGTCGGAGGGGAGCACTTGGTACTCGCCTCCGCAGAAGATCGCCCAGACATTGTGGATGTCGCCATGTTCCCAGACGCGGACACCGGATGCCGCCTCACCTCGCAGCCAAAACTCTCCTGGCTCCTCCAGAGTCCGAATGCCGGCGTAGAAGGCGACAAGCCACGGCCAATCGCAAAACTCTCTCCTCGCTGCCGCGATTTGCGGAATTTTTCCGGGAGCGCGCATCAGCCGCTGAAGACGTTTTACGACAGACATGGATTCCAACACTCTCGTTTGTGCCAAGTCCGGATCATGCTACCAAAGCGACCCAGCCCGGACAAGAGAATGGTTTAGACGGCTCGTATTGGAACTGCGGAATGAGTCGTTCGAGAAGACGGATCACCACCTCGATGAACACCGGGATCGCCTGGCTGTCCTTCCTGATGCCGGTAGCCGAATTGCCACCCGATGGAGTATAACAGGTTCTGACAATCCCCGAAAACGTACGCGTCCTCCCGATGCCCACCAGCCCTCGACCCGCGGCCGCCCCCTCCCTGCGTCTTGAAATGCGCGGGGTCCACAAACGATTCGGCGCCACCCTTGCGCTCTCTGGGGTCGATTTGGCCGTCGAGCCCGGACAAGTCCACGCGCTGGTGGGGGAAAACGGCGCGGGCAAGAGCACGCTGATGAAGGTTCTTTCCGGCGCCCATCCGCCGGACGAGGGACGAATGTGGCTCGACGGCGCGACCTACATGCCGCGCAATCCGCTCGATGCCCGGCGGTCCGGGGTCGCCATGATCTACCAGGAACTCTCGCTCGCCCCACACCTGTCGGTCATGGAGAATATCTTCCTCGGAATCGAACCGACGGTCGGACCGTTGGTCCGCTGGTCCCGCATGCGGCAGCAAGCGGTCCGCGCCCTGGAAGAAATCGGCATCGCGGAAGTGTCGCCCGAGACCAAGGTGGGCCGGCTGCCGATCGCACAGCAACAGATGGTCGAGATCGCCCGTGCGGTCGCTGTGCAATGCCGCGTGCTGATTCTCGACGAGCCGACGAGCAGCCTCACTTTGCAGGACATCGAAAAACTCTTCGCGCTGATCCGGCGGCTGAAGGCCAAAGGGCTGGCGGTAGTCTACATCTCCCACTTTCTCGAGGAAGTCCAGGCCGTCAGCGATCGCTACACGGTGCTCCGCGACGGCCGCACGGTGGGCGGCGGCGCAACCGCCACGGCAACCGCGGCGCGGATGGTGGCCATGATGG
>JAAYEH010000137.1 GCA_012728855.1 Rhodopirellula sp.
AGCCCAACCCTATCTCCCCTCGGCCGCTACCACCGCCCCGCTCACCAACCGTCACTCCTCCCCGCGCTGTGAGCCGATGGAACAGTCTATCTGAGCACCAGCGGCCGCTTTATCTGAGCCCCAACGCCTCGTTCTCCACGATCCGCATTTCCAGTAGATTAGCGAGGATTATTGAAGATTAGTGTTCTTTTTCTCTTCGTCCTATCGTGCCGGTGCGAAGGCGCGGATCAACTTCCGGCGAAAAGGGCGACTCGTATGCAAACGCTATATCTTCTCCGATTTGCATGAAGAATCGACGGGAACACTAATCCGCGCTAATCGACGCTAATCCAAACAGGCCTGCCGACGAATCGACCAGTCCCCGGCCGCGCCGTGAACGGTCAGCGTTTTCTTAGCTCCCGAGCATCGCTCCACCAACACAAGGTCGGCGGTCGAATGTACGGTGCTGTCCTGCACTGCTGCCGCGTCCATCTCATCCGCGGGTTCCCCCTCTGGCTCACGTCCTGACCTTGCGATAAATTCTCCAACTTTTTTCCACCGTCAGCGGTCCGAATCCGGTTTATGAAGGTGGAGAACAAAGCCCGCCTGGAACGTCGCAGTGATTCGCCGTTCCCGGCGTGCGGGCCGGCCATGTATTCCGCGTTGGAAACCCTTGGTGACAAACGCCTTCTGAAAATGGGAGAAAGCCATGCGCCAGCAATGTCATGTCTCGTCGGTTCGTGCCCGATCGCGCGGAGGAGAGTTCCGCGCTTTCACCCTCATCGAGCTGCTCGTCGTGATCGGGATCATCGGCGTGTTGATGGGGATGCTGCTGCCGGCGGTCCAGGGCTCTCGCGAGTCGGCTCGCCGCACGCAATGCATGAACAATCTCAAGAACATCTCTCTGGCGGCGCACGAATTCCACGACAGCTTCAAGCAGTTTCCGCCCGGCTTCCTGGGACCAACGCCGACACCCAACAGCCAGAATCTCCAACAAGGGCAGCATGTCGGCTCGATGGTCTTCCTGTTGCCGTATCTGGAACAAGGAAACCTTCACCGCCCGATCGACTCGAAGGTCGCCGACTACGACAACATTTCCCTTTACGACCTGAAGAAGGAGGGAACGCCCTGGTGGAACCGGACGCAAGCATGGGAGACGGCGCATGAGAGCGTCGCCGTGCTGCGATGTCCGGATGACACATCCACACGGGCCAACCACGGCATGGGGGCCAGCCTTGTGACCCAGATGAACGACGGATGCATCAACGTCACGATCCTCTGGTTTTGCAGCCGGCCCGCCGATCTCGGCCGGACTAACTATCTCGGCGTCGCCGGGGCGGTCGGTGTCGTGGGATGCCCGACCTGGGACAATCACGAGGGAATCTTCACCAATCGCTCCAAGAGCAGCTTCGCGTCGATCCGCGACGGCGCCAGCAACACCCTCATGTTTGGTGAAGCCGTCGGCGGAACGCCCCAGCCGGAGTTCTTCTACTCCTGGATGGGCGTGGGCGCGATGCCCACCGCCTTTGGCTTCGGCCAAGGCAAGTGGTGGCAGTTCGACAGTTGCCATCCCGGCGTCGTGCAGTTTGCCGTCGCCGACGGATCGGCAACCGCTGTTTCCAAGCACATCGACAAGAACGTGCTCGTCGCGTTGTCCGGAATGCGTGAGGGAACGCAGAGCGCCGCTCCGCATTGAACGCCCGGCCGAAAACAGAAGCCGCCGTCGCCGACTCGAACCACCTCAACAAGGAACCCTTGCCATGCGTACGCTCGCCCTTGCTCTGGCCGCCGCAATCTCCGCATCCTTCGTGCCCACGTATGGCGATGCCGCCGGGCCGCATGTTGCAAACGAGCCTTCGGAAGCATCGCCGCTCGGCACGCTGGAGAGCCCCATGATTGTCGTTGATCCCCAGCCTTCCGCGGTTCGTGTCGATCCCGTCCTGATCGACCTCGATCACGTCCAATGGCGCGAGCCTCCGTCGGCCGCCGCACTCGAGAGCCGGGCTCCGCTGCTGGTGACCGGGGCAGCATTGTGGCTCTCTTTATTGGCAGGATGCTTTTACTGGTGGAAACGAAATATCGTTCACGTGCAATAGCGGATACGACGGCAGCCCGCGGCCCGTCGTTGTGCAAACACCCTTGTCGGAGCGTTCGAAGCCATGACTACCGTCACCCACCATGAGTCGATGTTGGAATCCACAATGGAGAGTCTTTGCCCCGATCACGAGCATCGGAAGACGCCGGCAATTCTCATGAACATCCGCTGTACCGATTGCGGCGCCATTGTGCCCCTGCAAGATGCGAAGATTCTCGAACATGCCACCTGCCGCATTTGCGGCAAACGGATCGCTGTGTCGCGACTGCCTGAAGAACCGTCCCCCTTGAGAATCTTCGTCGATCTGGCCTGCCCGGGCTGCAACGCGCGCATTCGCGTTACACCGATACTGGCTGGAAAACGCGTGTTCTGCACAACGTGTCGAGCGGCGTTGGCAATCTCTGCCGAACCCCTGGGGGTACGGCTTTCGGATACCGGCGGCGCGCCGCGCGGCCCGAAAGCTCTTTCTCCGCGCGAAGCGGCGGTTTTCCTGCGCGACGCGAAAGTCAACGCCGCAATCCACCGTGTGGTCGAGGAAGCCCAACGACCGCGCCTGCGGCTGGCCGAACTAGGCGAAGTGTCCCCTACCCACCATTTCTACGACCCGGCGCCGCCTTGGCTTTGGCCTTCGATCGTCGCCGGCCTGGGAACTCTCGTGTTCGCCATACTTCTCGGATAATCGCTTCAGCCGCCCCCGAAACCGCAGATGCTTAGCCTTCTCGCAAATGCAGGACCGAGTACCACCAGGGTCTCGGACCGACAAGGCAACGGTAGTATCCTTCGGCCTCTTCATGCCGGACGATCTGCGTCGCCGGCGAGCAGCCACTGAGTCAATCATCTGCAACGACCTTTAGATCCTCTTCAATGACCGCCGTGTCAACGGGTTGAATTTGCGTAACGCTCGGCTCTCATCGTAAACGATCAGAACCGACAGCGGTACTTGCGTCTCGCGCCGGTCGAAGTTAATCTCGCCAGAGCGGTATGCGAATCGCGCATAGCCGAGGCAACGCACAGTATACCCAACAAGGCATCTAGATGCCCCACCCATTGCAAGGAGAGAACTCGTCATGAGCGAAAGCAACTTTGGCAGAACATCCCGTCGTGATTTTCTGAAGACCGGCGGCCGAATTGCCGTGGCGTCGGCGGTGGCCGGCGCCGCGATTCCCCGCGTTCATGCCGGGGAAGAAAACACCATCCAGGTAGCTCTGGTTGGCTGCGGCGGTCGCGGCACGGGCGCGGCAGCCAATGCGATGGCGGTGAAGCAGTGCCCGTTGAAGTTGGTGGCCATGGCCGACGTGTTCGAGAATCGTCTCACCGGCAGTTTCCAGAACTTGAACAAGAACTTCGCCGAGCAGATGGATGTGCCGGAGGACCGCCGGTTCGTTGGTTTCGACAGTTACCAGAAGGCGATGGATTGTCTCAAGCCGGGCGACATCGCCATTTTCGCCTCGCCGCTGGCTTTCCGCTGGGTGCATTTCGCCTATGCCATCCAGAAGGGGCTGCACGTCTTCATGGAAAAGCCGCTGACGGCCGACGGCCCGACGTCTCGGCGGATGATTCAACTGGCTGCGGAGTCGGAAGCGAAGAACCTCAAGGTGGGGGTTGGGCTGATGTCCCGTCACAGCCGGGCGCTGCAGGAGTTGCACGACCGCATCCAGAACGGCGAGATCGGTGATATCGTGGCGATGCGGGCCTACCGGATGACGGGGCCGGTGGGATCGGCGTTCTCGGAAAAGTGGCCCGGCGAGCCGAGTGAATTGCTCTGGCAGATCCAACGTTTCCACAGCTTCCTCTGGGCAAGCGGCGGCTGTTTCAACGACTTCTACATTCACGTCATCGATCATTGCTGTTGGATGAAAGACGCCTGGCCGGTCAAGGCACAGGCGTTGGGCGGACGGCACTATCGCCTCAGTCCGGACGGCAAGCCGTGCGTCGATCAGAATTTCGACGCGTATTCGGTGGAATATACGTACCCCGACGGCGCCAAGCTGATCATGGACGGCCGCTGCATGGCAGGCTGCACTCAGATCTACTCCAGCTACGCACACGGTACGAAGGGCTCGGCGATTGTCTCCAAGGCCGGCGACTGCGGACTGCCTTCGAGCACCTACAGGGGGCAGAGCCCGGAATCAGCCGATTTGATTTGGCAGTCGGACGTGCCTGCCGACCAACGTAATCCCTATCAGAACGAATGGGACGACCTGGTCGATGCCATTCGCAACGATAAGCCCTTCAACGAGGCGAAACGCGGCGTCGAAGCAAGTCTCGTCAGTTCCCTGGGCCGCAAGGCGGCTCACACGGGGCTGGAAATCACCTACGACGAGATGCTCAACTCTGAGGAGGAGTATGCCCCGGGGGCCGACAAGTTCACGATGGATTCGCCGGCGCCGCTGAAGGCCGACGCGGAAGGGAAGTACCCGATCCCCATGCCCGGGCTGAAGAAGACGGAATACTGAGTCGTTGTGACGAACGATCGGCAGGCAAGCGTTTTGGCAGCCCGGCTGCAGCGAGCAGCCGGGCTGCCGGTTCATGTACGCCGGAGGGGCCAGCCTCACGGTTATGCAGAGTCAGGCTGGAAAACGCGACACCCTACCCGCCCGCGACGGGCGCTATGAGCAACAACTCGTCGCCGTCTTGGAGTTCCCGCGACGGATGGCGTGCGATGGTTCCCAGATGCACGCCGGAGACCGCCAACAGGCAACTGCCGGGCAGACGTTGGCCATCGGGCAGCCCGCTTTCCAGAACGCGAATCGCCTCATCGACCGTCGTGGAGTCGCTCAGCGCGATTTGTTCGGGCAAGGAACTGCCCCAGTGGTAATTCCGCCCGGAAAAGACAACTCGCACGTTCATCCGCTCACCCCCTCAATGTCTCTCTCGGATGCCGGACTCCGACATTGCCACAGCAAGGGCATTTCGGGTTTCGCTCCAGCGTAATCGAGGACGACCTGCCTTGGTAGCCATCGATCATCCACAGATGGCCGTACAGCGGTTTTCCCACGCCGGAGAGGATCTTGATCGTTTCCAAGGCGGCCAGCGATCCGATGGCTGAGGAGATGGCGCCGAGCACGGGAAACAACTCTTCAAACGGCGGATCCTCGGGGTAGACGCACCGCAGGCAGGCAGTTCGCCCCGGAGCGACGACGATGAGGGTGCCCGACATTCCCCATTGTGCAGCGTCTACCAGCGGTATTACCGCGTCCACGGCGGCGCGGTTCAGTCGCAGTCGCTCCTGGAACGTCGGAGGACACGAGACGATGACGTCCACGGTGGCGGCCAACTGCCGCGACTGCTCGTCGTCGGGTTCGTGGTCGATCGCCTCCACCTCGACATGCCGGTTCATGGACCGTAGATAGTCGGCAAACTGAGGGGCGCGGGGCTTTTCCAACGCCTGCTCACAACCGAGGACTTGGCGATTGAGATCGGGAGAAATCAGCTTACCGCCGTGGGCGATGACAACCCGGCCCACGCCCGCCATCACCAAAGCCAAAGCAGCCGGACCGCCCATCCCGCCGGCACGCGTCACCAGCACCGAGGACTGCTTCAGACGGCGTTGCCCTTCCGGCGTCAGCACTCCCGGCCCAATCTGCCGGGCGTAGCGCTGGCATTCGTCCTGGGAGAGATTGTCTAGGTTCAAGGTTTTCTCCTAACCGGGTCTCTTCCTTGCGCCGATCAGCTCGGCTGCTACCATCGTGTGGCGAGAGGGCTTTACGAACCGCTCGTGGTCGGCAGCCGGGCCGAATTGCTGCCTTTGCACCGTCCCAGTGTACGCGATCGGCCGTCGTGAGTTGACCCTCTGGGGAGGAATGCGCTATGATGATTGAAGAAGCGACCGGAGGACCAGCCGATGTCACGCACGCCTGTTGGGTCGCTGGGCAGGACAACCAGACAAGTTTGAGGGGCGTGAATGTTTACCCGCGATCGTTTCGTCAACCACTGGGTAAAATGCCAGAAATCCGGGCAGCCCAACGGCTACCCCTCGTGTTTGTGTCACGCTGGCCCGCTGCTCTGTGGTGGCCCTCGGGCGACTTCCGTTCTTGGCGGGTGGTTGTGCTTCTTTATCGCGGCGTTTGTTGCGATGCTGGATAGCCCTGCGGCTGGGTCCGATAGAGCCCCGGCCGAGTCGCCTCTCCAGTCCAGCGGACTACGCAGGCTCAGCAACAGTTTTGCTCTGCCGGAAGAGGCTGAATTCAGCAAACAGGTGCGCGAAGCGGATTCGATCAAGCGGGAGCTTTTCGATGCCCAGAAACGCGCGGAGGAATTGAAGAAGAAGGTCGAAGACAAGCGGAAACTGATGCTCGGCTATTTGCACCAGCGACGAGAACTCCGCGCGCAGTTGACCGGCGCCAAGACGGTGGAAACGCACAACCGCATCGTGCTGACGATCAATGAGTTGGGCGACCGGGTTGTGCTGCTGCACGAATCGAAGCAGGAGGAAGACGCGTTGAAGTCGGCCATGAGCGAGGTGGGCCGATTGACCGAGCAATACATCGAGCACCTCCTCCGAACGCGGAAGCTTCATGACGAGTTAATTAGTAAGTACGAGAAGTTGGCCGCCGATCCTGCGGTGACCCGGGCGGTTGAACAATACAATTCCGATAGCGAGCGGACGTATTCCCTGGGACCAAGTGCCAGCTTCCTCAGCAATGGCAGACGCCTGGCGAAATTCGAGGAGTCGGTATTGTCGGATTCGATCCCTTTGCGTCGCGGCGGAGGAGATCTGTGGACGTTGAACGTAACGTTCAACGGCAAAGAAACAACCGAGATGGCCATCGACACCGGCGCTTCGATTGTCGCCCTGCCGTGGCAGACCGCGGAGAAAGTCGGGCTGGCGCCGGGGGAAGACGACCAGACGATTCAGTTGCAGATGGCCGACGGCCGCGTGGTCGACGGAAAACTCGTGTTGGCCGAAACAATCCGCGTGGGACGGTTCACGGTGGAGAACGTGGAATGTGCAATCATGCCGCGGGAAATGTCGGAAGCCGCCCCGCTGCTGGGCCTGAGTTTTTTCAAGCACTTCACCTTCAAGATCGATAGCAACGACGGCAAGCTGATGCTGGCCAAAGTCGACGATTCGGGCTCACGCGGCAGTCGAAGGTGAGCTACGCCGACTTCTCCAAACCACTGACCTGGTTCAATTTGTTGTAAAGCGTTTTGAGACTGACTCCGAGCTGCTCGGCGGCTTTCGGCTTGTTGCCGCCGCAACGTTCGAGGGCTTCGAAAATCGCGTCCATCTCGATCTCGCGGAGACTCTTGGTGGAGTGGTCGGCGACGCGGACCGCGCCGGCAATGCTGCGGGGCCTGCGCAACGTTAGGCGGCTCGGCAAATGCTCCGGCGTGATAGGCAGGTCGTCGCAGAGAATCATGGCGTGTTCGATCACATTGACCAACTCGCGGACGTTTCCCGGCCAATCGTGTTCCGATAGGGCCGCCAGGGCATCCTTGGCGAAGATATCGGCGTCGGGAGGGACTTTGCGAAAGCGGCCCGCCAGGTGCCGCGCCAAGCGAGGAATATCATCGGGGCGTTCTCGGAGCGGGGGCAGCGGGATTTCGAACGTGTTGACGCGAAACCAGAGATCCTCGCGAAACTCTCCCTCGCCGACCATTTCCTCCAGGTGGCGATGCGTGGCGCAAAGAACCCGTACGTCGCAGGTAAACGAGTCGTTCTCGCCGACGCGGCGGATCTCGCCACTTTCGAGAAACCGCAGGAGCTTGGCCTGCATCGCTTTGGCCAGCTCGCCGATTTCGTCGAGAAAGAGCGTGCCGCCGTTGGCGACTTCAAACAGGCCGACACGGTGCTCGTCGGCCCCCGTGAACGCCCCTTTGCGATGGCCGAACAATTCGCTCTCGATGAGGTTCTCCGGCAAAGCCCCGCAGTTGATCGCGACAAATGGCATTTCGGCGCGGAGGCTCTGATCGTGCAGGGCGCGGGCGACCAGTTCCTTGCCCGTGCCGGTCTCCCCAAGAATCAAGACGGTCGAGTTTGTCGGGGCCACTTTGGAGATGATGGCGCGGACCTTGTCCATGCCCGGGCTGTCGCCGACCAACTCGGACGTTCCCTCCAGCCGTTCGAGCCGCCGTTTCAAGGCGCGGTACTTCCGCGTCAGTTCGCGCCGTTCGGCGACGCGTTTCAAAACCGCCTGAATTTCGACCAGCTTGCAGGGCTTGGTGAGGTAATCGAATGTCCCCTGACGCAGCGCGGCGACGGCCGTTTCCATGGACGACTTGCCGGTCAGTACGACGGCCTCGGTCTCGGGTGCAAGTTGCTTGGCGCGGGCGATCACCTCGATGCCATTCAGGCCCGGCATGTCGAGGTCGACGAGGATGCAGTCGTAGGTGTTGCGCTCCAGGGCGGCCGCGGCGGTGAGGCCGTCGGGACAGACGGTGACTTCGTGGCCCATCCTCGGCAGTTCCAGGCGCATAAGTTCCTGGAGGGATTTTTCATCGTCGGCGAACAAAAGCTTCAGTCGATCATGCGGCTTGGCAGTGATTTTCGTGCTCCTTCTCGACCAGCGGCAGGCGGACTTGGAATACGGCCCCTTGCCCCGGTCCGGCGCTGAACGCTTGAATCTCCCCCCCGTGGTCCGAAACGATCCGATGGGTGATCGACAATCCCAAGCCGGTCCCCTGGCCCGTGCGACGGCGCGTGAAAAACGGCTCGAATACATGCTCGAGCACGTCGCGGGTCATGCCGCAGCCGTTATCGGCTACGGCCAGTTCGACAGAACCGCCGCGGCGTCCGAGGCTGACCCGCACCAGCCCGTCCGGCTCAATGCTGTCCAACGAATTGGTGAGCAGGTTGAGAACCACCTGTTTCATCTCTTGCGGGTTGACGGAAAGGAGCACCGGTTCCGTTACGTCAAGTTCGATCTTCCTTTTCTGGTACTTGCCGAGATGGCCGACCATTTCGATCACGCCCAGCACCAACTCGCCGAGGTCCGTGATCTGCCGGCGAACCTGCCCGGTACGGGAGAAGTCGAGTAGTTTCTCCGTGATCTCCTTGCAGCGGAAGGCTTCCGTCTGGATCATCCGCAGGTAGTCGCGGATGATTATGTGGTCTTGGTTTTCCACGTCGAGAGCTTCATCAACGCGGCTCTCCAACGACTCCGCACAGAGCGCAATCGACGCCAGCGGATTGTTGATTTCGTGGGCAACGCCGGCGGCAAGGAAGCCGACGCTGGCCAGTTGTTCGTTGCGGACAACCTGCCTGGTCCGTTCCTCCACCTGCCGGTCGAGATCGTCGCGAATCAACTGGAACCGCTCGGTCATGTCGTTCATGGCGTCGGCCAGTTCCGACATCTCGTCGTGCGTTTTCAAATGGATCCGGTAGTTGAAATCACCGGTCGCCACCATCCGCGAACCGCTGATGAGAATCCGCAAGGGGCGGAAGATCCACTGGTAAAAGAGCCGGAGCAGGAGCAAGAAGAGCAGGCCGGCGATCAGGCTGACGATCCAAGTGCCGACGATGAGCGTGCGATACTTCGCGCGGACTTCGTGGGCGAAACCGCCGATCTTGCTGTGCAGATGACTTGGCAGTTCGACCGAGAGGGCTTGGAGCCGCTCCAATTCGGTATCGAGCCGGCCGACCTTGGAGTCGTCGAGCATCCAGTGGATGTCGCGGTCGGCCTCGTGGACCTGCCGGAGCGTGGCCTCGATCTTGTGCAAAGTCGCCCATTCCGGCTGATTGTCTCCGATCGGCGAGCCATCGCGAACATTGGTCTCCAACTCGCCGCGGTACTGAGAGAGCGTTTCTTCGACTTCGTTTAACTGCGCGCGGAAATGGTTGCGGGCGACCCACATTCGCAACGGCATTTCTTCCTGCACCGGAACAGAAAGTCGCTGGCTGCGGAGACCGCGAAGTTCGCTGAGGATGATCCGCAGCTCGCTCACCTGCCTGCCGAGCTGTACGGCCGGCGGAAGCTCCCTCGCCCGCCAACTGAGGGTCTTCACCAGGCTACGGTAAGCGTACGTGGTGTACAGCCCACTGCCGGAGAGAACCAGCACCAGCAGCAGCAGCAACGTCAAGCCGATGAGAAACTTGACCCGGATCGGCCATTGTGAAAACAAAGGCGACCTCCTTGTCGCACATGCGGAGACGATACCACGCCTCGGGCGTAACAGTCTCAGCGGCCCACGGACTCCTTCCGAGGGCCAAGTCAGCGAAGTGTACCCGCTGGGCCGAGGTTCGGGCAATAGGAAGCCGGGCTTTTTCGGCGATGTTCACGACGCTCGCCGCTGCTGCTTTTCGGGCTTTTCCTTCCACTCGAATCCGGCCGACTCCTTAATTCCTTCCAGCCATCCGCTCCAAAGACCTCGGCGATCCGCCGACACCGCCATAAATCGGCTCAGCCTGTCCTCCAAAAAGAGGGTCCATAGTACATCCGGCAACGGATTGAACTCGATGGGCCGCACGACGTAGACCTCGGTCTTCGGCAGGTTCATCGCCACGCCGATTTTTCCGGCTTCCAACCCGAACACCGTCTGCATGAAATCCGATCCGGGCGAATCAACCCCGGCGACATCGGAAATCTGGGGCGGCTGTTGACTTTGCAGCCAATACATGGGTGGTATGTTGCCGTAGGTCAGCCACGAGAAGGGACCGGCCTCGGTGACCGTGGTGTCCGGCTTTGCCGTGAAGAACTCCTTGAACGTCTTGTCCGATGTTCTCGCTTCGTCGGCCAGCCGGTTTGCCTCCTTCACAGCGGTATCCCGAGCCTGGACCAACTTCCACTCTCGCAGCACTCTTTGACGGACTTGTGGGTCGTTGAATTCCGGCTCTCGCTCCTCGGCCTCGTCGGTCTTCCAGAAGAGGTACGTATTGCCGTCGTTGTCCTGGGAAGTCGCCGGCTTGAACTTGGGGAGATTGCCGGCATAGGCGAAATTGGCAAAGGGATCCGAACCGCTCCACGAGTCGCTAATATCGAGCTTGCCGGCCTCGACTGCAGAAACGAGTGGAGACGAGTGTGTCGTCAGCGGCGTTCCCGCGACGAGTTCGGCCAGATTGGGCTGGGCCGGCGGCGACTTGGCGCTCTCTGCATCCTGCTGAGCCGATGCGCCGTAAACGATCCATTGGTTGTAGTAGACCGCCATCTTCTCCTGGATCCGCTGGATCAACTCCTGGACCTTCGCCTGGGCACGCTCTCGCTGCAACTGGCGGCGGATCTCCTCGCGAACTTCTTCCAAGGGGGTGTACGCGGGCTTCTTCGGCGTCTCGGCCGGCTTCTCGACAAGCTTCTCTTCGGGCTTCTCCGCCGACACAGCCGGCGTCTTGGCCGCGGGCTTCTCGGCGGCCATTGCCGGCTCGGGCTTCGCGGGCGTTTCCTTCGGTTTCGCCGGAGTCTCTTTCACGTCGGCTTTCGGCTCGGGCTTCTCGGCGGCAGCCTTGGCCGGCTCGGCCTTCGTGGGCGTTTCCTTCGGTTTTGCGGGAGCCTCTTTCATGTCGGCTTTCGGCTCGGGCTTCTCGGCGGCAGCCTTGGCCGGCTCGGGCTTCGCGGGCGTTTCCTTCGGTTTCGCCGGAGTCTCTTTCATGTCGGCTTTCGGCTCGGGCTTCTCGGCGGCAGCCTCGGCCGGGTCGGGCTTCGCGGGCGTTTCCTTCCGCTCGGTGGGAGTGTCTTTCGCCGCCGGTTTTTCCGCGGGTTCTTCCTCGGGTTTGTCCTCGGGTTTGTCCTCGGATTGCGGCTTATCGCCGCTGTCCGCGTTCTCCTCGCTATACGAGACCAGCGCGAACGGCGAGACCCTGTTGCTGGAAGAACTGTCGTCGTTAGTCGGCGGTGCCGCGTCCGATTTCTCTTCCTTCTTCGGTTCTTCATCAGGCTGTGAGTTGGAGGCGTCTTCGGACGCCGAGGGCTTCGGCGCCGCGGCCTCCTCGGCTTTTGGCTCGAGCGAAGGGAGTTCCTCGCGTTTGTAGTTTTCCTTGTGCTCCTCGTAGTACTTGCGAATATCGTCGTCGCTCACCTCGACCGTTTGGAGCACCTTTTCGTAATCGGCTTTGACGTACTCGACGGCAATCCGCCGGGGAACGCGGAAGCCCGGTTCCGGGCTGGCGGGATTCGGCAAGTCCTCCTTGTACTTGTCGAAGAACTCGCGGAGCGTCGCTTCTTCCGGGTCGCTTACGCCGTTGGTGAAGCGGGCGACGGGGATGGCGGCCACCTCGACCGTTGCCTTGCGATTCACTCGCTGGAAATAATCCCATGCCTGAGCAGGCGTTGTTCCCACGAGGCTCACGCCGAACAAGTCCTGAAGCCGCAGCGCCAGAAGCTCGCGATTGAGGACGTCGAACAAGGTTGCCTGCGACATCCGCGAGTTGCCAAGGATCTGCTGGATTCGCTCAGTCGGCACCCGTTGTTCGGTAAGCGAGTTGAGAACCGCATTGATCGCGGTATCGTCGACGGCCAGACCGAGATCGTCGGCCTTGCGGGTCAGTAACCACGAGTGGACGACGTTTTCCTCCGTGGCTTCGCCGATCTGCCGGCTCAGACGCATCGCTTCCGTCCCTTGTCCGCCCGCCTGCTGCACCGCCGCCTGAACCTGATACAGGAATCCCAACAGCGCCTGCCGCCGACTGAGCATCGTGCCGATTTCGCTACGGGTAACGTCACCGTAGGATTCCGTAGTCACCACTACGGGGTCGGCGTAGGATCGTGTCTGCATCTGATCCATGAGGATTGGCAGGAAGACAAAGGCGATCATCGCCATTAGGCCCAACACGACCAACATGGCCTTCTGATGCTTTCGGAAGACCCGAAACGGACTAGCCATAGACGTAAACCCCTCCTCAGGTTAACATACCCCGCGTACTGCTCAATTGACAGGCCCTCGGGGCAGGTGCGATTGTTGTTTGCTTAGACTGCGACATATGCGGCTCGCAATCCAGTTCTATTCCGGACTGTGCAAAAGGGGAATTCTAAGTGGACTGGTTGGAAATGCAATCCCAAAAGGGGTGCGTGGAGCCCGCTGCTCCCATGATTAACTCAAATGTTGTAGATATACCACCACTGGAGAGCGTTTTGCACTGCGGTCTTGCCGAAAGGTGGTCGGTGACGTTAAGAATGGTAGCATGAACGTGAGCAGTCCGTCAGGCTACTGCGACCGATGGAAGCGAAGAAACGGGTTGCCTAGTCCCGTTGGGTGGTTTTTTCGGAAACTGGGCTCCAATCGCTGATAGTAGTGGAACACCCACGGAATACCCATGGCAAAAAAAACGGCCGCTGGAAATGGCAAGTCGCTGGTGATTGTCGAGTCGCCAGCCAAGGCGCGGACGATCAGTCGATATCTGGGTCGGGATTTCATGATCGAGGCTAGTATCGGGCACATTCGAGACCTTCCGCAGGGCGCCAAGGAGGTTCCCGAGCAATACAAGGGGGAGGATTGGGCCTACTTGGGCGTCAACGTCAAGGAAAACTTCGACCCCATTTACATCATTCCTCCCGAGAAGTCGAAGCAGGTCAAGAAACTAAAAACTCTGCTCAAAGACGCCGCAGAACTATACCTGGCAACCGACGAAGACCGCGAGGGCGAGGCGATCAGTTGGCATCTCTGCCAGGTTCTCCAGCCCAAGGTGCCCGTTCGGCGACTGGTCTTTCACGAGATCACCGAAGAGGCGATTCTCGATTCGCTCCAACATCCCAGGCAGATTGACGAAAACCTGGTGCGCGCCCAGGAAACACGGCGGATCCTCGATCGGCTCTATGGATACGAGGTGTCGCCGCTGCTGTGGAGGAAGGTGCGTCCGCGGCTGTCGGCCGGGCGAGTCCAGAGCGTTGCGGTGCGACTGATTGTCGAGCGGGAACGGCAGCGGATGGCCTTCGTCTGCGCGACCTACTGGGATCTGCTTGGTCAGTTTGCCAAGAGAACAGACGAGAAATTCCAGGCAACGCTCGTGTCGGCCGACGGGCGGAAGATACCTTCCAGCCGCGATTTCGACGCCGCCAGCGGGAAACTCAAGGACGCTTCCTGCCTGCTCCTCGACGAGCGAGCCGTGCAGCAACTGCGTCAACGACTGCAAACGGCCGATTTCCGCGTTACCAAAGTGGAAGAGAAGCCGTACACATCGAGGCCCTATCCCCCCTTCACGACCAGCACGCTCCAGCAGGAAGCCAATCGCAAGTTTGGCTTTACGGCGCGGCGAACGATGCAGGTCGCTCAAAGTCTCTACGAGAACGGGCACATCACCTACATGCGCACCGATTCGACCAACCTGGCGACGGTGGCGATCAACGCCGCCCGCGATCTGGTAGCCTCGCAGTACGGTCGGGAGTTTCTGCCGGATCAGCCGCGTCTGTATCGCACGAAGGTGAAGAACGCCCAGGAGGCGCACGAGGCGATTCGGCCGGCCGGTCACCCGTTCGACGTGCCCGACGCGTTGCGTTCCAGTCTTTCGGCCGAGGAATTTCGCCTCTACGATTTGATTTGGAAGCGGACCATCGCCAGCCAGATGGCGGACGCTCGCGGCCGGCGCACCACGATTACCGTGGAAGGCGACGGGACGGTCTTTCAGGTGAGCGGCAAGACGATCGACTTTGCCGGCTATTTGCGGGCCTACGTCGAGGGTTCGGATGACCCGGAAGCGGAACTCGCGGATCGGGAGGCGATCCTGCCGCAAGTTACGGTCGGCGAACCGTTGGACTGCCGCGGTCTGGAAGCAAAGAGCCACACGACCCAACCCCCCTCCCGTTACAGCGAAGCAACGCTCACCCGCGCGCTGGAAGAGATGGGGATCGGGCGTCCCAGCACCTACGCCTCGATTATCGACACAATCTTGGCCCGCAAATACGTGACGAAACGAGCCAATGCTTTGATTCCGACATGGGTGGCTTTTGCCGTCTCACAACTGCTGGAGGCTCATCTTCCCAGGTTGGTCGATTACAGTTTCACCGCGAAAATGGAAGACGAGTTGGATGCCATCAGCCGTGGCGAACTGGCGCACTTGGATTATTTGAAAGGCTTCTATTTCGGAAACCAGACGCCCGGCCTCAAGGAGCAACTCGCCCATAAGGTCGACGAGATCGACGCTCGCGACGTTTGCCGCGTGTTGATCGGAAAGCCGGAGGGGGATTCCGGCCCGGTGTACGTCCGCGTGGGACGGTTCGGGCCTTTTCTCGAACAGGGGGACCGACGGGCGAGCATCGCGGAAGACGTGGCACCGGACGAGTTGAGCTTGGAAAAGGCTCTCGAACTGCTGAGCAAGTCTGAACTGGGCGATGAACCGCTCGGCCATTGCCCGGATACCGGCAAGCCCGTGTACTTGAAGACGGGCCGATTCGGGCCTTATGTCCAGCGCGGCGACGCTGACGACAAAGACAAGCAAAATGCTTCACTGCTCAAAGGGATGACGCCCGAGACGCTCGACATCCAAACCGCCTTGAAGCTACTGACTCTCCCTCGCGAGTTAGGCCGTCATCCGGAGTCGAACGAACCGGTGATGGTGCATAACGGCCGGTTCGGCCCCTACGTGAAGTCGGGCGAGGAGACGCGATCGCTGCCCGAGCAGATATCACCGTTGGATATCGCCCTCCCGCAAGCCCTTGAGCTATTGGCTCAACCCAAAGCTCGTCGCGGTGGGGCGGCACGCAAAGAACCGATCAAAGTGTTCGCCGAGTCACCGGTGACGAAGCAGGAGGTTAAACTGCTCGAGGGCCGCTACGGTCCGTACGTGACCGACGGCCAGACCAACGCATCGCTGGCGCGAGGCGCCGATCCGCAACAACTAACGTTTGAGCAGGCGCTCGATCTGTTGGCCGCGCGGGCGGAAAAGGCGCCCCCAAAGGCCGCTCATAAGAAGGCAACGAAGAAGAAGACCACGGCGAAAAAGGCCCCAAAGAAGAAAGCCGCAAAGAAGAAAGCCGCGAAAAAGTCGGCGAAGCGGGGAGAGGAGTGACCGGGTGCAGGGGTGATGCGGCGCGGGAAGGTTGAAATGATGGGGCGGTACCTTTCGTATATCCGCTACTCTCCTGTCCCCTCCTCCTTGGCCAGCGCCATCGCGTAGGCGGTTGCGTGCGTACGGCAATGGGAGATGGAGACGAGCACTTGCCGCACGCCCATTCTCTCCACCAGATCCTGAGCGCCGCCTCGAACGGCAACGGTGGGTCTTCCGCCAGGTTCATTGCGAATCTCGATGTCTCGCCAATGGATCCCCTGAATCCAGCCGGTTCCCAGAGCCTTCAGCACGGCTTCCTTGGCTGCCCAACGTCCCGTGTAATGCTGCGTCGACTGTTTCCGACTCTGGCAATAGCGGACCTCCTCCGACGTGTAGACGCGATTGATGAAAAGATCCCCGTATCGCTCGATCATCCGGGCGATTCGCAGGCATTCCGTGATATCAACGCCGATTCCTAGGATGTGCATGAGAGTTAGCCGTCGGCCGGCTTCGAGTTCACTCCTCCGTTTCCGGGTCTACACGTTGCGAACCCGGTTCGTTCGATCGGACCCGGTCGAGGAATTGCGTAACCCGATCGCGAGCCGGCAGGGAGAGCCATACTTTACCGGATCCCGGATCGCCGCGGGAATCTTCCCAGAACAAGAGCAGCCCCGTGGGACCACAACCGCTGTTGCATTGAATCAATCGGTACCGGGCCCAGTCGGGCTGCGGCTGAATCTCCACCCCAGCCAGTCTTGCCAGCCCCATCGCGGCGTCGGACGGCAATCGGCCGCTGCGGATTGTGCGGTACCAACTCCGGCAGCGACTGCAATAAGGTTGGCCGAGCGCCGAAATCACCATGGCAACGGCAGCGACGGCCAACAGCAGAGCGTCGACAGCCCAGGTCGTCCAAGCAATCGGGCCACGGGCAACCAAGCCACCGAGATTGAGCGACCGGCCGCGGGCGGCCTGCCACCGCATGTACTCCCGAAAGCTCGACGGCGGAACTGGTTGTCGGCCGCGGGTCAGTTCGGGAAAGAGAGTACTGGCTCGGAGAAAGGTCTTCGAGTCCTCCCTCGACCGCTCCAGTTCCGCCCGGTAGCCGACATAGTGCTGGCCGACCACCGCCGCGGCAATCGCCAGCGTCAGCCCGGCAAGGATGGTCGGCCGATTGCCCACCTGACCGACCCGAGCCATCGCGACGATCAGCGCCCCGACGACCACTCCCGTCAAGAGCGGAAAGAGAACAGCCGGCGCGAAGTAGCCGGCGGCAGCCACCGCTGCCCAGGCAACAACTCCCCCCAGAATCAGGCACGCCGGCAGCCACAAAAACAGACGCCCCCATAAAACGGCGGGGGCGCCAGGCGGAGCGAGTTGATCGAGTTCGGAGGAGAGTTCGCGGCTCATCCTCTTATGGTAGCCGAATTCCGGCTGGCTAGGGAGCGCGAACCGTTCTCTGACGGCTAACGACGTAACCGTTCACGGGGCGGGAAGGAAGGGGACAGGTCCATGTTTTCGGCCAACGTCTCTTGCGCCAAAACGCATCAACTGGCCGAAAAATGGACCAGTCCCCGGCCGCCCCGTGAACGGTTACCTAACGACGAATAGGCACGGGCCGCGATGGGCTGGTGGTTCGGCTAACTTTGGAGACGTTCGGCAGCGGTTTTGCCGCAGTCGGTCCGACAACTCGCTCGCTTCCGGAAATAATCCGCGGAGGGCCGGCTACCTGAGACGTCGTTGGCGAGGGTCGGGTCTGGCCCCAACTCTCCATCGGTGCCGTGTAGGCTCGGGCGCCGTACATCATCGGACCGGGATGGCCACCCAAGTAATTTCCATGGCAATCACAGGGGTCGTGACAGGCGGGTGGGGAACTGCACCAATCTCCGCAATACTTCTCGCCGCAGCCGTCCGCGCAGCCAAAGCCGAGGATTCGCCAAACCCACCGAATCGGCCCGTCGTCGCATGGTCCGCAAACCCCACAGCCGCCGCAGCCCACACCGCAATCGCCAACCGGGACACCGCAACTCGGCTCGCAGGTTGCGCAGGGCGCCGGTCCGCACGTGTTGCAGCCCATCCCGATGCCGTAACTGCTGGACGGAAGTAGTCCACCGATCAATAAGCTGAGGACGAAGTATCGCATCGCTAATCCCCTCGTTGGTCATGGAAAGCCCGGCAGCCGTCCGGGAGAACTCGCCGAGACGTGTTGGCGACCGCTCTTTGGCTTGAAACTACCTTGGGACTTATCGACCGACGATTCCGCGGAATCAAGAAAATCGGCAAATTCGACGTAAACGGAAAAGGCTGCCGTTGACGATTTGGCTGGTCAATCTTGATCGACGTGCCGCCGCTTCTGGTACTGGCGGCTGGCGTTCTCCAGGGTGCGTCGCTCTTGACGCGTCAGGCTCGCTTCGCCCTCTCGCGAGATTTTTTCGAGGATTCGATCAACTTCCTCGCTCAACTGCTCATCGGCCTGCCCGGGATCGTGGACCTTCAGGTTTGGCCGCCGCTTGAGCCGCGGCACCGCTAACCCACCCGGTATCCAGGTGCCGATACTCCAATGGAAGTAGAAGTAGAGAAAAGCGACCGCCGCCCCTGTCAAGTGTACGGAGTATGCGATCGGCGCTCCCCCTCCTGCCGTGGCCCCCATCATGTCGCTGGCGACCAGGAGCACTCCGAGGAGCCAAGCCGGGATGGGCAGAACGAACATCAGCAGCACGATTCGCCGTGGAAAGTGCAGGGCGAAAAGGATCACGATCCCCGTTACGGCGCCGGAAGCGCCGAGCAACACACCCGGCATCCCACGCGAGTAGTTGACCGCGGCCCAGAACGCCGACCCGGCGAGCAACAACAACAAGTACAAGCGAAGGAATTCCTTCCGCCCGTATACCAATTCGATTTCTCGTCCGAAAAACCACAGCCCGATCATGTTGGCCAGCAGATGCATGGGCTGGGCGGCATGGACGAAGCCGTAGGTGATCAATCGCCACCACATCCAGGGCTGGGCGATGTCGGCGACGCGGACGGCCAACAGATCGGCAACCGCGTTGGTTTCCAGCAGAAAACCGGGCAGCCAGAGTCCCAAGTTGATCAGAACCAGATAACCGACGATCGACGTCGGGGCCCGGAGTTGGAACCCCGTGCGATCCCCTCGATAGTAGTCCCGGTCGTAAATGCCCACGGCTGTGTTTGGAACAGGGTTACAGGAAATCGGTTGCTTTCTCTATTATTGTGCGCCAGAACCGGCGGAAAGCACAGCCCAAATGGCCTGACCAGACTCTTGCAGCACGCGCGATGCGTGGCGAGGGAACACAAAAGGGGGTCGGGAGTCTTTTTCCAGATCGGCCTCACTGCCGCTCGGCACGGTCATCGCGGCGGCGGCCGATCCGGAAAAAGACTCCTGACCCCTTCTTGGTGGCCACTGGGTCAGTAGCTGGCCATGCGGCGGCTATCTTCGTCGATCCGCTCGATCACCTCCATGTGGATCTTGGCGACCTGCCCGGCCGCCTGCCGGTTGGCCTCGATCAGCTGGTCCACCCCCTGCCGCAATTCGACCAATTTGGCCTGCACCGCCTTGAGGTGATTGGTCACGGCGTCGAGTTGCCGGTTTTCCTCGGCCAGCAGGGTTTTCAGAGCGTCGATCTCCGAGTTGCGAAACTGTTCCTGCTGCTTGGCGTCGGCCAGAGCGGCCTGCAGGTACTCGTTGTCGCGTTTGGCGGCCGCGAGCAATTCGGCCAGCACCGCTCGATGCTGATGAAAGCTAGTCAACAAGACGCCATAATCGCGGAACTCCCGGCTGAAAATGTTTCCGTCGTCCCCTTTTTTGCCGTGCCGGAGATATTCGTCAACGGTACTCTCGGGGAACATGGCGCGGATGGTCGTTTCGTCGAGGCCGGCGAAGATCTCCTGACCGTCGACGGGAAGGACATCGCGCAACACCCACGGTCCGCGACTCAGCTTGATCCGATTGATCTCTTCCGGCGTCATTTTGTACGAAGGCTGCATCTCCAACTGCTTGTTGGCCTTGCCGGTGACGATGAACTCGCCCAGGTAACGTCCCTTCTCTTCCGCCGGCTGCTCCTCGAAGAGGTGCAGAACCGTTTGCACCTCAATGCCGTTGGGATCGGGTAAATCGGTGGCGACACTTATGGCGCCGGTTTGCGCGTTGACATTGCCGGGACTGACGTTTCTCCAGACGCGACCGCGGTCCAGCAGCATCTTGTGCAGATCAAGTTTCACTTGACGGATGCCGCGGGCGCCTTCGCCTGCCGGGCTTCCTTCCTGGAGTGTCTCGATCTCTTGCCGGGCAGTCTCCAGGTTGGTTTCCGCCTTCTGGGCGATTTCCCGCCAATACTTGTGCGTCTTCAACGCGCGCGCTCCGAAGATGAAACCGGCCGGTGTGACGACCAGAATCAATCCGATGAGAACCTTGTTCCAGATGCTCATAGCGTGTGCAGCGGCTTCTCGAGGAGATAACAACGAGCCGGAGTGAAGTCATCCGGCTCGGCGGCGTCTATCCCTGCGCCGACAGGAGATCAAACGGCTGGCCGTTCCATTAAGCTCGATACTAAACAGGGTTAGAGCGAGTGTCAAGCTTCTGCCTCCAGTTCCCGTCCCCACCAGCGGCGAGGATCGCTTCCACGCGGCTCGCGATCCGACACATCGGCACAATCGTTCAAGTCTGAACGGTTTCGCGGCCGAATCGTTAACCGATGAACGAGTCCTCGCATTCGCGGATGGAGCCGCTGATGAGATCTTCACAGTCTGACGACAGAAAAAACCCCCCATGCGTGGCGGTAAAGTGGGTTGAACTATCCGAGCAAATCTCTCAGTGCGCCCGACTGTTGCGGGGTGAAATCTCCCCACACGGCGCAACGACACTGAGTGACGCTGAATTCTCCCTGCTGTGGATTTGTGCCGCTGTCTCGGCCGGCGGGATCAGTCAAAAAGAACTTTCTACCACCACGGGGGTATCCCCGGCGCACATCAGCGGTTTGGTGGAGCAATTGCGAACCAAAGGGTTTCTTCGCGGTCGTCGGGCCACGGCCGACCGTCGCCGCCGTTTGTGGCAGATTACGCCGGAAGGACGCGACGAGATCCATGCCGCGCTGGCGCGACTGGGTCGTTGGGCCAAACGGATGGACGAAGAGGTCGGCGGGCTGCCGGAGCAACTCACCCCCCTCGTCCGCCGACTCGCCTTGAGTATCGAACACCGGGAGGACAGCCCAGTCTGCAATGCCAACGAGGCCGCCGCGTCTCGCGGTAGAAAGCGAGGTGCCGCATGACACGGCCCCGAGCGATTCACGTTCTGATCATCGCAATCGTGCTGGCAACCGTGGGCTGCAGTCGGAATTACTGGCGCCGGCAAGCCGACCAGGAGGCCTACAGCCTCGTCGAGGATTTCTCGGTCGACCCGCGGTGGCCGTTGGAAAACTACACGATCGAGCCGCCCGCCGCCTCGCGAATGTACGATCCAGGAAGCCCCGATTGTCCGCCTATGCCGCCCGACGACCCCGTCGCCCATCAGTTCATGCATTGCGTCGACTGCAAGAAGGGATCGCCCTGCTGGCGACACTACGGCGAAACGCCGTTTGTCGAAAATCCCTATTGGCGAGCCTACCTGCCGCTAAACGAGAAAGGCGAACTGGTGCTCGATCGCCAGGCGGCCGTGCAGACCGCCTTGTTGCACTCCCGCGATTACCAATTCCAATTGGAAAACCTCTACCTCTCGGCATTGGACGTGGCCTTTGAGCGGTTCCGCTTCGATGTGCAGTTTTTTGCGGGCAATACGACCTTCTTCGAATCGCTCGGCCGGATCCGCGGTGGAGGGCAATCGCGTAGTACGTTGAGCACCAGCACCGACTTGCAGGCTCGCAAACTTCTGGCCACGGGCGGGGAAATGGTCGTTGGCCTGGCCAACACGCTGGTCTGGCAGTTTTCCGGACCGGACCAATACAGTGCCACCACCCTGCTCGATTTCTCGCTCGTCCAGCCGTTGCTGCGGGGCGGCGGCCGCGCCGTCGCTTTGGAATCGCTGACGGATTCGGAACGAGCGTTGCTGTCCAATGTCCGCCAGATGGAACGGTATCGGCGCGGGTTTTACACCGACATCGTCGCCGGACGAACCCCCGGCACCGGTCCTACTGCCGGAAACCTGGCCTTGGCGGCGCTTTCGGCCGGCGGCGGCAGCGGAGTGGGCGGTTTCCTGTCGCTGCTCTCGGATCAGGTTCGGATTCGCAACCAGCGCCAGAACGTTGCGGGCCTTCAAACGGTCCTGGATCAAATCGAGGCGTTTTACGACGCTGGCCGGACCTCCCGCTTCCAGGTTGATTTCACCCGCGAGCAGCTCTATTCCGCGCAAAACCGTCTCTTGACGATCACCAACAACTACCAGGATCGCTTGGATACCTACAAAATCACTTTGGGTCTGCCGCCGGCCCTTAAAGTCGAGATCTCCGATCCTTTGTTGAAACGATTCGATCTGATCGCGCCCTCGCTTACCCGGTTGCAGGAAGACACCTCTCTGCTGATTCGCACCATCGGCGACACGGAGATTCCGATCCCTGAGGACTATCCGCAACAAATCGCGGCGTTGCGGGAGGAAGTCGTGGAACAAATCGAACTGGTCCATACCGATCGGGCCGCCCTGGACGAGGCGTTGCCCCGACGCCGGGCAGCGCTGGCTCAACTGACGGATCGCGAGGAGGTTTTATCAGGTGAAATGGAGCGAACCGCGGTCGACGTCTCCGCGCTCGATCGACGCGTGCTCCGCGTCGCCGAGGAACTGGCCAAGCTCGAAGCAAGAATACAAGTCACCTTGGCCGACCTTGCGCCGATGACCCAACCCGCACTCCCACCGTCCACCGCCGATCGGCCGGCGCTGCAAGACGCCCTGACGACCGTGCTCATCCGCCTCTCCGCCGAACTGCAAGAACTGGCGCTGATCCAAGCGGGTACGCGTATCGATACGGTGACGATGGTTCCCGTCGATCTCGAACCGGATGAGGCGCTCGAAATCGCCTCGCTCAACCGCCGCGACTGGATGAACGCGAGGGCAGCGTTGGTCGACCAGTGGCGGCAGATCGAAATCGCCGCCAACGCGCTGAAGAGCGATTTGAACCTGGTCTTCAGCGGCGACATCGGAACCGTGGGGGACAACCCGGTGCGTTTCCGCGCCTCCAATGGCCGGCTCCGCGTGGGGGCGGAGTTCGACGCGCCGCTGACTCGCCTGGTGGAGCGGAACCTTTACCGCGCCACGCTGATTTCCTACCAGCGCGCCCAGCGCGATTACTACGACTACGTCGATCAGATCAGCCAGGTGCTACGCCGCAATCTACGATTGCTCCACCTGAATCGCCTCGCATTTGAGCTGCAGCGGGCGACCGTGTTTGTGGCGATCAGCCAAGTGGAATCGGCCGGCGTAGCGCTGGAAAAGCCGCCCAAGCCGGGAGAAACATCCCAACTGGGGGCCACGACTGCCCGCGACCTCACCTCGGCCCTCTCCGGGCTGTTGGGAGCGCAGAACACGTTCTTGGGAACGTGGGTCGACTACGAGGTCCAGAGAATGTTTCTCGATTTCGACCTGGGCACAATGCAACTGGATCGGTGCGGAATGTGGATTGATCCGGGCCCAGTCAGCGGCGGGCAAACGGATGCACCGGATTCGCCCGAGACGATCCCGCCGGGGATGGTGGTCGAGCTGCCGGCACCCCTACCGGCGCCAATACCGTAGGCTTTGGCGAAGGATAAGTGCGGCTTACCGGGGAAGCATCGTGTGCGCGTGGATCAGTCGCCGGCGGCCGGGGTGCCGCCGGGGGCAAACGACTGAAGGGCCAGGTAGCTTGGGCCAAATCGCTTGATGTTGTCGAGTTGCTTATCGAACTCGTCGAAATGCGACTCCTCGTCATTGACCAGCGACTCGAACATCTGCTTGGTGGCCGAGTCGGCGTTGGCGCCAGAATCAAGCGCGAATTGGTTGTACATTCCAACGGCTTCCTGCTCCATGTTAGCCGCCATCTTGAGGATCTCTTCGGGGTCGTTAATCTTGGTCACACCCCCGGCGGCCACCATCTCCACGTCGCCCTTGAGGAAAAGGATGCGCTCGGCCAGGGTCTCAACGTGCCCCATCTCCACGATCGCAATCCGCCGCAGAAGCGCCGAAAGGGGGCCGAACCCCTGGTCGTCGAGATGGAAATGCCAATACATGTACTGGTGGACGGCCTGCAATTCGTCGGCCACGGCGCGGTTCAACAAGTCGATGCTTTTCTTGGTGTCCATAAACGGCTCCTTGTTCTCTGCGACCCGAATCGGAAGTCGCCATTATTGCGTTTCCCGCCTCGTCCATCAAGATGCCGGCCACGCCGGCTCATTCGACGGCGCCGCCTTCCGCCGCTCGTCGCAACGACGTACTCGGGCGTCTTCGATTCGGGATCTGAAACTCGAAGCCGGGCGGTCCGCATGGTTCCGGGGGCGAGGAGCAGTTTTGCCGAGCGCGGCAGGCTCGGGTGTAGCGCCGGACTTCCTCGACGGCCATGCCCATGCAGCCGCGATCGATTTCGTGGACTTCGACGGCATCGCCGATTCCGCGCAACATGGTCAGCGTCAGCCGGCCGCCCAGATGCTGCCGGAATTCCTCCAGGCCGCCGAGAAGCGTTTCCAGGTCGCCGAGTTGCGGATGGTCCAGCGTGAACCCCAACTGGGTCAGGCAGGCGAGAACGCGGATCGCTTCGCGAGGCGGCAGACCGAGAGCCAGCGAAGCGTAGACGGTGTCGATCGCCACGCCGATCGCCACCGCTTCGCCGTGCCGCAACTCGAAACGACTCATCGCTTCCAGCCGGTGTGCCGACCAGTGGCCGAAGTCCAACGGCCGCGCTTCGAGCACTTCGAACGGATCGCCTCTGCGGGTAATGTGCTCAAGGTGCAACTCGGCCGAGCGGCGGATGATCGGCAAGCACACCGGCATCTCGCGACGGCGGATGTTTGACGCCACTTGGCACAGTTCGTCGAACAGGGGTGGAGCCTTCAGCAACGCCACCTTCACCGACTCGGAAAAACCGGCCAGGAAGTCGCGGTCGGTCAGTGTCGTTAAGAGGTTTGCGTCGTTGACCACGGCCCACGGCGCGGCAAAGGCGCCGAGCCAGTTCTTCGTCTGGAAGAGATTCACGCCGCTCTTCACGCCCACCGCCGAGTCGGCTTGCGCCAGCGTGGTCGTCGGCAATCGGACTAACCGCAAGCCGCGATGGGCGATCGAAGCGGCGAACCCGACCGTATCCAGCACAGCGCCGCCGCCGATCACCACGACGTAGCTGCGGCGATCGAGCCTCGCGGCATGGAATTCCGTCAGCATCCGCTGCAAGACATGGATGTCGTTCTTCAACGGCTCGCCGCCGGGAACGATCTGCGGCGGGCCGGCCAAGACGACTTGGCCGGCAAACGTCGCGGCAAAACTCCCGATACGGTCCGCCAAATCCTGCCGCGTCTCCACGACGTTGGCGTCCACCCAGAATTGCACCCGCGCCGGTTGATCCCCCGACGGCTCCAACAATTCCGCGAGAACCTGCCGGTCGACTCCAAAAACGTCGCGAGTGAATCGCAGCCGATGCACCAACGGCACGGAGAACGGTACATCGGTCGAACCGGATTTCCAGCAGTCGTTCACGTCTCACTCCTGTGGCAACCGCGTCCCCGGAGCCGCGGTGGGGGTGACATCCCTCCGGAACGCGGCAAGATTCCCGGGCACACCCCGATTATATCGCCGGAAGGATTGGGTTGTTGAAGTCTCTCACGGATGGAGACAGAATGGAAGCTGAACGTATCGTCGCGTTCTCGGCTTTTTGAGAGTTCAGCAACTCGGAAACAGCAACCCTTGGCTAGAGCATGATCATGTTACTCCGCGCGCGCCGTTCGGCTTCTTCTTTGCGTCTGTTGTGTTTGGCAGGCTTTCTGGGCGCGGTCGTGTCGCCGGAGCCGGGCTACTCGGATCCGGCCGTAACGGCGCCGAAAGCAACCGCGACGGACGACTCGAAATCTCAAGAGAGCAACGGGGAAGACGATTTTGACCGGGAATTGATGGGCGAGTTCGCCGGACCGGTCGCGCTGGCCCCCAACCGCTATCAGGCGACGGCCGTGCAGATCCGGGCCATCGGCGAGGGGGGGTTCGAGGGTATTCAATATGTGGGCGGGCTGCCGGGCGACCGCACGTTTCGCGGGGATGCGTTGACCCTGATTGGAAAACGCGCCGGCGACTTCCTCGTGCTCTCGGGCGCCGCGTGGGCAATCTTCGTGGAGAAGGACGTCTGCGTGGTGGTCGACCGCACGGGCAAAGAATTGGGCCGATTGCAGCGTATCGTGCGGCAGAGCCCGACGCTGGGCGCGGCCGCTCCCCAAAACGCAACGGTCTTGTTCGACGGAAGCGGCACCGAGCAGTTCACAGTCGCCGAGTTGACCGAAGAGGGCTTGTTGACCGAGGGCGCGGACTTCAAGGAGATGTTTCACGATTTCAATCTGCACCTCGAATTCTGGCTCCCCTACATGCCGACCATGCGCGGGCAGGCGCGGGGAAACAGCGGCATCTACCTGCAGAGTCGCTACGAGTTGCAGATCCTCGACTCGTTTGCCACCGAGCCCGTTTTTGACGGCTGCGGGTCGCTCTACCGGTTCCGCAAGCCCGATTTGAACATGTGCTTTCCGCCGCTTCAGTGGCAGACCTATGACCTTGTCTTCACTTCGCCACGATGGGCGTCGGACGGCACGAAGTTGAAAAACGCCCGGATTACCGCTTGGCTCAACGGAGTGAAAGTGCAGGACAACGTGGAGTTGGCCGACAAGACCGGCCACGGCGAGCCTGAAGAGCCGGTGCTCCTGCCCATCCGCCTGCAGAATCACAACTGCCCGGTTCGGTATCGCAATATCTGGATTATCGACCGCGGGCTGTCGAACGTCGGGCAGTTCCCAATTCCCGGCAAGCCGGCCCCAAAAACCGACGAACCGCCGCAGAAGATGCCGCAGGACAAACCGGCAGCCGGGCCCGAAGCGCGGAAGGTGTCTGAGAAGTCGGCCCCGCCGGAACCGGAGCAAACTGCCGTGATGAAGGAGGCCGCCGAGCCCGAGAAGGCGTCCATGACCTCGGGCAAAGCATCCGGCAAGGACGAAACCAAATCGGACAAGCCGGCCGGCCAACCGACTGAGAAAGAGCCGAAAAAAGCACCTGCGGCCGCCAAGGCGAAAGAATCGCCGAAGGCGGAGACGGCGGACGCGAAAGAGGCATCTCCACAGAAAGAAGTAAGCGGAGACAACCCGGCCGACGGCGAGTCGTCGAAAGCGGCGGAGTCCAAACCAACACCGGAGCCTCCGAAGAACGCATCGGCGGCTGAGCCGAACAAGTCGTAAGGCATCGCGACGGGCTAGCGGCTGAACCTCATTCACCCGCAGTACGGCCCGACCGCTCGCCTTCAGTATGTCTATGCCACCATTTTGCGTGATGGCAGCAGGCGGGCTGCTGTCAAACCAGCGTTGGTGACAACAAGGCGACGGGAGGGAGGAACCTTGTAGGTACTTTTACTCTTGGTTTGCTGAGAGTATGCTAACGTTCTCCGCAAATCGAGTATTCCACGAGATCATCACAGTGAGGTAATTCATGGGCAAGATGAGCGAATTGACGGTAGCGGTTCGTGAGGCGCTGCTCGCCCTGCGCGATGCCGACGCATCGGCAGGCGACGTGAGGGCGAAGATCCTCGAGCTTCACCCCGACTTGGAGAGTGAAATCGGGCCTGCCTTCTCCACGAGAATCTATAACCAGCGCGAATGGGCAAGGGAGCAGATCGACGGGCAGCGACTGCGCCGCCGCGCGACGGCGAAGCGGAAAATCCGCGGCAACAGCGTGACCGCGCTGGATCGATACCAAACCGCCGAGCGATTTCTCGCGCTCTGCGGTGGCAATGCACAACATGCCGAGGAAGTCTTGACGTTTCTGGAAAAGATCGATCCGAGCGAATTACGGCAGGCCTACGAGGGGTGGCAGCAGTTGGTTGCCAGCGCCGGCAATGCGCAAAAAGCTCGCCAGGTTCTCGCCACCATGCGCGACACCGGAATGCTGGGATGAGTTTTTTGCTTGACTGTACGCGGGTCTCTTGAACGATTCACGGGAACAAAACGCTCAGTCGTGTGGCTCTCCAAGTAGTGCGGGCTGGCGGGCTTGGTAGTGCGCACCACGGCTTGGGATTGTGGTAATCCTTGCACAAGTGGAGAACCGATTCAATCACAAGCCGTGCCACACCGAGGGCCGAATCTCCCGCAATTGCGCAACGCCATATAGGGGGGTGTGATGGAACGGTTGGCTCGATTCACAATCGTCGTTTCCGTTTTGTTGTCCTCGATCGCCCGGAACGCATTCAGCCAAGACGGGGAACAACGCCTTTGGACGGATGGGACAGGTAAGTTCCAAGTCCGCGCCGTCTTGATTGAGCAAACGGACTCCGCGGTACGCTTGCATACTGCCGACGGCCGCGAAATCTCGGTGCCGCTTTAGCGTCTCAGCCAAGCCGACCAGGATTACCTGAAGTCGTTGAATGCCCCGGTGGAGAATCCCTTCGCGGGCGGAACACCGATGCGAGAGGCAAACGCGATCGAACCTTCGTTGCCTGTGACCGCCGTTCGACCTGTAACACTTCGGGAGGGCCCCGAATCGAAGTCCGTGGGAGAGGAAATGGCTCTGCCCGGCACGGGAACCACGCTGGATCTCGCCGCGGCGCCCTCGGATGATCCGTTTACCCCTGACCCGCAACCGGCCGCTGCCGCCATCCCCGCGGCCACCGTAGCATTGGCCTCGATCGATGTCTACGACAAGGTCTCGATGCCGGTCCCGGCCCGTGTGGCCGAGGGTGGGTTTCTGGTGTCGATCGGCCGCAACAAATCGGGAAGCCCACAGGAGACGCGCGGTCGGATCTACTGGATGAATCTGGCATCCAAAAAATCGGATCTGGTCTGGGATCATCCCCATGCGGTGAGTGTTCTGGATTACGACCAGTCCAACCGGCGAACGCTGCTTGTCGACAAGTTGGATCAATTCCAACGCGGTGGCGAGCTGATAATGGTGGAAGACCTGGAGACGGGTAGCAGCAAGCCGCTGTATCGCAGGATCTTGCCGGGTGCCGGGAAACCCGGGTTTGCGCCGCGGGTGGAATGGGCCAGACTGCTCTCCGGTTCGCACGCCGCCGCGATCGTGGACGGAGTGCTGCTTGTCTGGGACTTGCCCGCCGCGAAGCTCGTCTATCGCATCGAGAAAGCCAGCGCCAGTGAACCGCCGGTATTCAGCGGCAACCAGCGATATATGGCCGTGCCGCAGAGCGGCAAAGTCGTAATCGTCGAGACGGCGACCGGGAAAGTTCGTAAATCGTTCGACACCGGCAGCACATTGACGCCTGGGGCGGCGTTTCACCCTGATGGTCGCCTTCTCGCCGCATGTTTCTCGAATCAGTATCGGGTCTGGGATTGCGTGGAAGACAAAGTGGTCAGTGAAGCGACGACTACCGATCACCTGGGATCGCATCCGATCCACTGGATCGGGCCGCGGCTGTTCCGCGCGGGACTGAGCGACGCCGTCCACCTGGACCTGGGTATGTCGGTTTGGAAGTACACAACCGCCGGTGCCACCGAACCGGTTGTCGTTGGAAAGACGCTGGTGACGGCAACGACCTCTCAAAACTGTGTGTTGACGAGTGCGATCATCCCGCATTCGTCGGCGGAGAAGTCGATTGATCAATTGATGCGTGCCGGCGACGCCGCCATGCTCGTACGGCCGGGCTCTTCGGTGGCGATTGCGGTGGAGGCATCCGCTCCGGTGGATCAGGCGGAGATCAAGGAATCACTCTCCGGAGCCGCCGAAAAGGCCGGGTGGAAAGTAAGCGGTCGGGCCCCGGTCACTCTGGTTGCCAAGATCGGTCGTGGGAAGACCCAACAGCTTCAGTTTCGCAGTATGGGAAGCGGCGACCGCAAGGTAAGCAGCGCCGAGCTGACGCCCTTTACCGCCGAACTGGAAATCCGGCGCGGCACGACCGTGCTGTGGACTCGTTCCACCACCAACCACATTCCGTCCCTGTTGCGACTCGAAGAGGGTGAAACCGTGCAAGATGCCGTGAAACGCTACGAAAAGCCGGACGCCGCCTTCTTCTCGCGTCTCGATCTGCCGCCCCGCATCCCCAAGCCGGAGATTACCAAGCAGGTGGGACGCAGCATTCTTAAAGACGGTGCTTGGCAGGATTTGTAACGCGCCACCCGTCAGGCGCCGTTCTCGGTGAGGCGATAGCGGCGGATCTTGCGGTCGAGCGTGGAGCGTTCGATGCCGAGGATGCCGGCCGTGCGGCTCTTGTTCCAACCAGTGTGCCGCAGGGTGGCGTCGATGTGGTTCCGCTCCATGTCGGCCAACGAGCAGACGCGAAAGCCTTGATCGACCGGCGTCGGCTGCATCGTGTCGCCGGCGGTGGCCAGGTTCGACAGCAAGAGGTCGCCCTGGTCGATGTATTGCCCCGTACAGAGCACGACGGCGCGTTCGACCACGTTGCGCAGCTCGCGGACGTTGCCCGGCCAGCGATAGGCGATGAGTTGCTCCATCGCCCGCGGAGTGTAGCCCCGGATCTTGCGTCCGGTCTCGGTGCGGAACTTTTCAAGGAAATAGTTGGCCAGCACCGGGATGTCGTCGGGGCGTTTGCGGAGCGCGGGAACGAGAATTTCCAGCACGCGGAGCCGGAAAAAGAGGTCGCGGCGGAATCGCCCTTCGCCGGCGTCTTTCTCCAGATCGCGATTGGTGGCGGCGATGACGCGGACGTCGACTTTCACCGGCTTGCTCCCGCCGACGCGTTCGAAAGGATGCCCTTCGAGGACGCGGAGAAACTTGGCCTGGATATTGGGGCTCATCTCGCCGATCTCGTCGAGCATGAGCGTTCCGCCGTCGGCCGCCTCGAACTTGCCGATCTTTCGATCTGTGGCGCCGGTAAATGCGCCTTTCTCATGGCCGAACAATTCGCTGGCCAGCAGGTCTTCGGAGAGCGCCGCGCAATTCAGACAGACAAACGCCTTCTTGCCGCGGCTGCTGGAAAAGTGGACGGCGCGGGCCACCAACTCCTTGCCCACTCCGCTCTCGCCGCGGATCAAAACCGTTGCCTTGCTGGCCGCGGCGCGGGCGATCTCCTCGGTGACCTGGCGAAGCTGGGCGCTGCGACCGATGATCTCGCTCTGCACGCCCAACCGTTCGCGGAGTTCGACGTTTTCGTTGCGGATGAGAAGCAGGTTTTGGGCGAGTTCTTCGCGTCGGTTCAGATTGGTGACGGCAACGGCGAGCGTATCGGCAACGGCCAGTGTGAACTCCAGATCCTCCGGATCGAGGGCTCGCTCCGGGTTGGTCGAATAGAGATGGATTACGCCCAGCACGCTCTGGCCATGCCGCACCGGCGCACAGATTACGCTGGTGGCAAGGATTTCGCCTTTGCTGTCCCGACTTCCCAGGACGCTGTCGCCCATCACGTTGCGTGCCAGAACCGCCTCTTGCTCCCGCAGCACGGTCCGCGCCAAGAACGTGGAAACCTGATGGTAGCGTTGATCGGTCGTCGTGCGCGAGGCAACCACCTCAAGGCTTGCGGCATCGACGGCGCCTTTGACCTCCGGTGGCAAGAGAAGCACCGCGCCGGTGTCGGCCTGCGTCGAATCGAACACGCCCGCCAACGCCAACTCCGCCATCTGTTGGGCGGTGGGCACCTTGGCCAGTTCGAACGCCAGACGGCAAAGATAGGCTGCCGCGCGTCCGGCACGGGAAATAGTTCCTTCGTCCTGGTCGGCCGGCGCCAAAAAACGCGTCTGGCCTCGCCTGTGCGTGATCGTCGTCGGCTCGTAAGCGCCCAGGATGTCGGAGTCGCCACCTAAATCGCTCGATGTTTCCCGGCTGGCCGGAGCCGGCATATACGGCCCGGCGACCGATCGGCGGGTCGCGCCGGAAGTCTCCGAAAACGCCTCGCTCAGGTCGTTAACGAAGATCAACTGCGACCGACCGATTCGAACCAGGTCGCCGGCCTTGAGCGGGCAATCCCCCTTTACAAGCTGATCTTGGACCACCGTTCCGTTGCGGCTGTCGAGGTCGCGGATGATCCACTGCCCTTCGGAAACGAACAATTCGGCGTGATTGCGGCTGCATCGTTCGTCTTTCACGACGACCTGGTTCGTGGGGGCGCGACCGATGGTCACGGTCTGGCCGGGCACCAACCGAAAGACATCGGTCCATTTCGCTCCTTCGCGAATCACCAAGTAGGCAAGATCCGACACCGGCATCTCCAACAGCGGCGAGACAAGACGGTTGGCCAACCACGCGTGGCAGCCGGCACGGCCCGCGACAGAATTCCTACTATCAGGTTACCCTGGGGTTGGGCGGTTCGGCAAGCCAGGGTAACGGGAAAGTAGTCCTTTAGAGGGGGGCGACGAGAACCCGGCAGCAAGACGGCTATTCCGCGGGGCTCAGTGGCGGGCAAAGTCGGGCGCACGGACGTCGTCGAATTAGTTTTTGCTTGCAAAGCCACCCCCGCCAAGTTAGCCTATATTCTACATAGTGTTGTGCTGCGCGGCATTGCCTCGCGAGTTTTGAAGTTCGCGGATTGGTTCTGCCAAGGAAAACTTTCGGGGGCCGCTTGCTCCGGTCCTCTTTGATCGCCAGAGGAGAAACCTGATGTCCCCACGTGAACTTGTCGTCACTCGTTCCGCGCGTCGTGCCGTCGTCGCCCTGTTCGCGCTGGGTTTGGCAGCGACGATCGCCTCGCCCGTCCGCGCCCAAAACAATAACAACAACAACAATAACAACAACTTAGCTTACGGGAATAACGTTGGCGGTGTGTTCATCGGCGTGGACAACGTGTTGCGGAATTCGCAGCTCGACAGGGAGGGAAGGCTGCAGGCGATCCGCGACGTCGCCTTGGAGCCAGTCCCCGGTGACTTGCAGCATGTGTCGGACCTCCGCAAGGTATCGTTGCGGCGGTTGGAGGAGGCGATCCAAGGGATGGTGCAAGGAAAACAGCAGCTTCCCGAACCGATTCTGTTTCTCGCCGGTTTACAGCAGATCCGCTACGTGCTGGTCTATCCGGAACAGAACGATATCGTCCTTGCCGGCCCGGCGGAGGGTTGGGCATTGAACGCTCGCGGCGCCGTGGTGGGCAAGACAACGGGCCGGCCGGTTCTGATGCTGGACGACCTGCTGGTTTCGCTCCGCACGGCCGCCGGGCCGACTCGCAACGTGATCAGTTGCTCGATCGATCCGACTCAGGAAGGCCTGAAGCGACTCTCCGCCCATGCCCGCACGCTCCGCACGATCGGCAATCCGCAGGCGACGGCGATGGGAATCGAACAACAGCTTGGGCCACAGAGCATTTCGGTAAACGGTATCGCGGAAACAAGCCATTTTGCGCGAGTGATGGTTGCCGCCGACTACCGCATGAAGCGGGTTTCAATGGGGCTGGAGCCCGCGCCGATCCGCGGTTTGCCCAGTTTTCTGGAGCTGATGAAGGCGGGCGGCCGCGGAATGAGCAACATGTTGCCGCGGTGGTGGCTGGCGCCCGATTACGAGCCGCTGTTGCGGGATGCGGAAGGTCTGACCTGGGAACTTCGCGGCGGTACGGTGAAAGCGATGGCCGAGAACGATTTCCTGGCCGCCGACGGCACCCGGCGCCAGGGCGGCAAGGCGGATCCGGTCTCGCAGCGATGGGCCGACACGATGACCCAGCGTTACAGCGAGCTTGCCTTGGCCGATCCGGTATTCGGCCAATTGCGCAACTGTATGGATCTGGCGGTCGTCTCCGCTTTGATCGCGAAGGAGAGTCTGGCTGAGAAAGTGAACTGCGAATTGCCGATGCTCTTCAGCGCCGGCGAACTACCGACCGTTGTGCTGAACGCCCCGAAACAGGTCGACAGCCAAGCCAGCCTGGTGAATAAGAACCACAAATGGATGATTGCCGCCGGTGGAGTTTCGATCAATCCCTGGGCGATCGTTGACAAGGTCGAGCAGGACAATCAACTCGCCGAAGTGCGAACCAAGGTTACGGCCAAGGAAGCAAAGAACTGGTGGTGGGATTGAGTCGGCGGCGTTCGTATCTGCGAAATCCTCAATAACCACCCACCAGGATTTCTGGAATGCATCGTGGGTCAGGTTCGCAGCCTGCCGCGTATCGGCGCGTGCGAAGCAGGCAGGTTACAAGCCTGCCCCACATGTGCTGATATTCCGGAGAATGGCTAATCTTTAGCGCAGGCGGGCACTCCGACTCCCGCCCTTTCAGGCCACGGAGTGTCCGGACTACGCGATTGCCGATTCAGGCGAGGTTTCGCGGCCCGCTTGCTCGTAGCGACCGGGCCGGCGGCCATTCTCAACCGGCAGATCGGCGGACGGCGCTTGCATCGACGATGCCGATCTGTTATCTAATCAATTAGTCGTTTACCATGGCGACGATCCCGCCTGTAGCTGCCCGCCTGAGACTGCACCCGCCGATGCAGGTTTTGCCGCTCGAACCGGAGGTTCACACCGATGGCCCGCCCCAGAATCCACTCTTGTACGTGGTCTGATGTTGATGGCGAAAAGGCATACCAGTCACGCTTCGATCCCGATGGACCCGAGCGCCTGACCGATAAGGAACTCCGCTTGTGGGTCACGTACCCCGATGCGAAAAAGCCATCGCGCGGGCGGAAGAAGAAGGTCCGCCACGATCGCTGCGATGCCCGGAAACTCTGGGCCGTAGTTGTCGTCGAATCGATCATGCCCCTCAGTCGGTTTACGTACGAGGTCTGCCTGCGGAGAGTGTTCAAGCAAGGAGAACGCTTCATTCGGGTGCAGGTCACGAACGATCCACACGACCAGTCGGACGAAGCGGCCGTGTTCGGCTTCATCGAACCGGCCCAGCAAAAGCTCGATCCGCTGGAACAGTATCTCTGCATGGCGGCGGCCAAGCGGGTCTATCAGGCCATCGCCGAAACATGGCCCGACGTCGAATGCGCGCGGGAGTCGGTCAGTTCGCATCCGTGACGGGTTGCTCCTTGAGCCACTTCGTCAGAAAACGCAGGCCGCTGTCGACGTGCGCCTCGTGGCCGCAGTCCTGAAGGTCCATCTCGATGCGGTCGGCGATGCCGAGCTTCTCATAGTGCTGTTTTGCCGCCTCGAACTCCTCGACTACCATCGGCCACCAGGCGATGCGATCCTGTTTGCCGGTCTGGATCAACAAAGGCCGCGGGCAGATCAGCGCGGCGACGTCGGAATCGGTAAAGGAGGTGAGCCAGCCGTCGAAGAAGGCGTGGTCTTCTTTGGTTTCCAGGAAGCAGCTATAGCGAGAATCGGGCAGGACCATTTTGTTGCGCCGATGATTGTACCAGCCGGCCACCACCGCCGCTTTGATGCGCGGCTCCAGCGGAGTCCAGAACATGGTGGCCGTTCCGCCCAGCGACAGTCCCCACATGCCTACCCGCCGGCGATCGATGCGAGGGTCTTTAAGCACTTCGTCGAGCAGGTGCTGGGCGCGGACGAACTCGATTCCCGGCAGACTCGTGTCGGCGAGCCGGCAGAGCCGTTCGATCCGGTTTCGCCGCTCGACCGTCCGCAGATTCATCGGCGCAAGGACCGCGAACCCTGCGCCGACCAGTTCGCGAGCGAAGCCGTGGTAGGCGCCGCCGGCGTCCATCAAACCAAAGGTCCGCTCGGGAAAACTGCCGATGCCGTGCTGCGCGATCACCAGCGGGACAGGCTTCCCGTGTTTCGCGTCGTCAGGAACGACGAAGACCCCCTCGGCGGCCAATCCGCCCAGCGGAATCTTCAGCCATTGGGCCTTGAGATCAGTAAGGGGTGCATGAGGCGCCCGCTCGACCTCACCCGTCTTGGCCAACTGCGGCGGCTTGATCACGTCGCGCCAGCGAGCCCGATTCGGCTCGACGCTATTCAGATAAGCGTCGATGCTCGAATAGTCGCGTTGCCAGAGGCCGGCAGCACGCTCGGGATATTGATCCACCAGGTAATCGCGGAACCACGTCTCCAGTTGTGCGGCGTAGGCGTCGTTGCGCTGTTCTTCGATCTGCTTGAGATCGAGGTCTTCCGTGCCGCTCGGAGCCTGAGCGATTGTTTTGCGGGGCAGGGCGAAAACGAAGCTGAAGACCGTTAGGGTGAACAACATGCCGCGAGTGAACATGGTGGCGCCTTTCGGGGGATCGCGATGGTTGAGCGTCCTTTGAAAATCCCTTCCAGGATACCCCGGAGCACCTAACCTGTCCAGGAAAGTACCGGTTCCTCGTTAGCGGGTGTACCGAAGCGGTCTTCCGGCGGCATGAGGGGCTGTTCTCATCGTATCGTGAATTGCTATATTGACACTCACCGGCTTTTTCGTGAGTCCTTCGCATCTCCCAGGAGTTCCACATGTCGTGCCTGCGTCACTTCGCGACCGCACATTGGTTCGCCGCGACACTGCTGGCTCTAGCCGCCCCACCAGCCTTTGCCGCCACCGAAGACTTAGGCGGCGGTTTCCTTCACCACGGCGTGGCCACCCCGGCGAGCAACCACCGCGGCACCGTCGCCACCGTTGACGGCCAGGGGCGAAACGTGGTGCTCCTCTGGCTCTTCGACCATCGGGGCGGCTACGCCCTGCTTTGGCTCGACGCGGAGACGGGCAAGAGCGAAGAGTTCAAGATGCCTTTCCCGCCTGGCGGCGACTGCCCCTATGCCTCGATCCTCTCCACGGAAAACAAGTTTTATACCCACTTCAACAGCCACTTTGTCGAGTTCGATCCGGCCAAGCGGGCTTTTACCTTCTTTCAGAAGACCTCGCCCCAGATGGCCATGAGCATGACGGAAGACGATGCCGGCCGTATCTGGGCGGCCAGCTACCCGCAGAGCGGCATCGTCTCGTTCGATCCCAAGACTCGCCAGTTGAAAGACTATGGCCACGTCCATACAGAGAATTGGCGACAATACCCGCGGTCGATCGCGGCCGACGACCAAGGGTGGATCTACTTCGGAATCGGCAATACCCTCAGCCACATTCTCGCCCTCGATCCCCAGACCGAGACCACCAAGGCGATGATCCCTGAGAGCGAGCGGGCGCGAGGCGCCGGCCAAGTATATCGCGGCATCGACGGCAGAGTCTATGGCCAGACCGGCGGTGAGGCGGAAGGCGGCTGGTACGAGTTCCACGGTGGACAGAGCAAAAAGCTTGTCGAGCGGCCGGCGGTCGCGGCGAAGCCGTTCATCGCCAGCAGCCAGGGCCTCTTCCACCGGCAGTTTCCTGATGGCAAGGTGCTGCGGACCTGCGATCTGATTAGCGGGACGCTGGCCGTCGAAGACCCGAAGGCAGGCAAGACCACCACGCACGAGTTCAAGTACGATAGCCTCGGCGCGCATTTGATGGGCGTGGCAGCCTCGCCCGACGGCACCATTTGCGGCGGCACCGCCTTCCCGATGCGGTTCTTCAGCTTTGATCCGAAAACCGACAAGTGGATCAACCGCGACTGTTACGGCCAATGGAATACGGTAGCCCGCCAGGGCGAGCGTTTCTTCGTCGGCGGCTACTCCAGCGGGTTTTTGCTCGATTGGAACCCGTCGCAACCCTGGACGCCGACCGCGCCCGACAACGCGCAATCCAACCCCCGTTTTCTCACCGAGTGCCATCCGATTATTGGACGTCCCACGGAGTTGTACGCCCACCCCGACGGCAACACGCTCGTGCTTGCCGGCACCCCGGGCTACGGCTACACGGGCGGCGGATTGATGTTCTGGGACCGCGGCGCGGGCAGTCGCGTGTTGCTGGAACATACCGACGTCCTCCCGCACCACTCCACTGCCAGCCTCGTCGCGATTTCCGATGGAAAACTGCTCGGTGGAACTACCACCAGCGCCGGCACCGGCGGCGAGAAGAAGGCCGAGCAGGCCGAACTGTACATCCTGGATATGGCGACGAAGAAGCTCGAGTGGCATGAGGCTGTTCTCCCCGGCGTGCAGCACTACACCGACCTCTGCCTTGCGCCCGCGGGGCTGATCTACGGTTTTGCCGACAACGGTCGCTTTTTTGTATTCGATCCCGCCAAACGGGAAGTCACGCATCAGTTCGATGCCCGGGCGCACTTCGGGCCGACCGCCTCCGGGCAGGGGCCGCGCGTCTTCATCACCGCGCCGGACGGAACGATCTACGTCCTATTTGCCAAAGGCATCGCAACCGTGGAGCCGACGACTTTCGAAATCAAGCTGCTGGCGGAGTCGCCCGTGCCGATCGGCCTGGGCGGCGACATTCTCGACGGCCGCCTCTATTTCGGCAGCGGATCGCATCTATACAGCTATGGATTGGTGAAATAAACGCCGAGGTGTGCGATGACGGCATCTTTATCCAAAGCGACCACGATGTATCTCTCGCGCTTCGGCGTGAAGCACTACAAATGCCTCGGCGAGATTGACATCCCGCTGACACCGGTCCACGTGGTAATCGGCCAGAACGACGCCGGAAAGACGAGTTTGCTGGAGGCGATGGCGGCTTTTTCGGCAAGTAGTGAAAGCAGCCTCGCTCAGGCCTTTCCCCGGCCCTGGAAGGGCCGTGAATTGGTACGGAACCGTGATCCGGAATCGGCCGTCGAACTCCAGGGTGAATGGCGGCCGATCGAAGCATCGGGAAATGGCGTAGAGCCATTCCGCTATGGATTCGCAGCAGAATTCCCTCCGGAAGGCGAGAGCTGCACGACGTCGGGCGATTGGCTGGAATCCGGCGGCACTCGCAAACCGTTGGGATCGCAATCGCCACGCGAATTCACCGCGCTGCAGCAGTGGAAGCAGGGGGTCAAGATCGGCGATGCGGGCACCCGGCAGGACTTCGAACTGTTATCGAAGATCATCAAGCCTGCACACCAGTACGCACTTGACGCGAAAACCATGGCCATTCCCGCCGCGATTGATCCGCGCAGGCGTTTCCGCATGGACCCGGACGGATTTGGGCTGGCGACACTGCTGGATGACATTCTCGGATACGACGCCGAACGGTTCATCCGCCTACGCGAACAGTTCTGCCGGTTCTTTCCGCAGTTCTCGCGAGTTCGCGTGGAATCCGAGAAAGCCGTGCAGCGTAAACCTGGGCATGGCGGGCGATTCACGGCCGGTCAAGCATCCGGCAAGGGAGTCTATTTTGAGACTCCCGCCGGCGGTACGATCCGCGCCCAGCACGCTTCAGACGGAGCGATTCTCTTCCTTGGCTTCCTGGCCCTAGCGCATCTCCCAGAGCCGCCAAATCTGCTGTTGATCGAGGAACCCGAGAACGGAATATACCCGAAACGTCTTGACGAAGTCATTTCGATCCTGAAGCAACTCGTCGACCGACGGGATGGGATTCCGTTTCCTCAGGTCATCCTGACTACTCACTCCCCTTATGTTCTGAGCTACTTTGAGCCGGAGGAAGTCACATTTCTTAGTCGCGAGCCTGGCGGCCCAGACGCTCCCGTTCGTGCTCGCCCTCTCCGCGATGCGCCCAATATTTGCGAGCGACTGGCCGGCGGTGACTTCTACCTGGGAGAACTGTGGTACAACCTGAGCGAAGAGGAACTCTTTGGTGAGCCTTGAACAGAGCGTTCTCGTCGAAGTCGTCGGAGAAGGCAAAACAGACGTCGGCCGGTCCGCACGGGCAGAGCGGCCGGTATCGGGGGTCGTCCCGATCTTATTGCACACCCTTTGTGGCAAACCGCAGCGGCTGCTGGTTAAGCGACGATCGACGCTTTTCCTGCAGGGAAAAGGGCTCTGGCAGAAGGTTCGTTTTGCCAAGCGTCAGGCCAAATACAATCAAGCAACGGCAGCCGTGGTCTTCGTCGTCGATTCGGAGGGCAACCTAAAGGCAAGCCAGGAGGCACTCGTCAAAGGCCGGGACTACGAATTTCCCGAGTTTCCGATGGCCATCGGCATCGCACACCCGTGCATCGAGACCTGGTTGTTGGCGGATTCTTCCGCGATTCAACGAGGATTGGGCCTTGCCGTGCTGCCGCAGGCGCCCCAAGAACCGGAGTCTTTGCCTGCACCACGACGCGACCGACGTCGAAATCCAAAGACCATCCTAGTGCAATTGGCCGGAAGATCGAGGAGGGAGCTTTCGGCGGAAGAAAAGGACAGGATTGCCACTGCGATAGCTGACACGACCTCACTCTGCATTCGCTGCCCGCTCGGCTTTGCTCCCTTCGCCGCGGAAATTGACAAGTGGATTCGCCCCCTGTTTTGATCGGATCCCGAGGAAGGAATTATGCGAGTCGCCTACTTCACCGGACTGAGAAGCATTGCAATCCGCGAGCAACCCGAACCGCGGATCGAGCAGCCGGCCGATGTCTTGCTGCGGGTCGATCGCGTCGGAGTTTGCGGGTCCGACGTTCACTACTACACCGACGGGCGGATCGGCGACCAAATCCTTCAGCTCCCGGCGACCCTGGGACATGAGTGTGCCGGAACAGTCGTCGAGGTCGGGCCGGGCGTCGAGCGGCTGCAGCCCGGAGACCGCGTGGCGGTCGATCCGGCTATCGCCTGCGGCCGATGCGACCAGTGCGATGCCGGGCGGGTGAACACCTGCCGCAACCTGCGGTTTCTCGGCGGTCCCGGCGAAGCCCCCGGGGCGGCAGCCGATCGGATTGTGGTGCCCGCCGACAACTGTCTCCGCGTGCCCGACGGGATGTCGATGGAAGAGGCCGCGCTGGTCGAACCGCTTTCCATCGGGCTCTATGCGGTGCGATTGGGCGAGGTCTACCCGGCCGCCCGCGTGGCGGTGCTGGGGGCCGGCCCCATCGGGCTGAGCGCGCTGCTGTCGGCCAAGGCAACAGCGCCCGCCACAGTCTACGTTACCGATCGGATTGATCGGCGATTGGAGATCGCACGTCGCTGCGGAGCCGATTGGACCGGCAATCCGCAGCGGGAGGACGTGGTTGAGACGATTCTGATGAAGGAACCCCGCGGGCTGGATCTGGTCTTCGAATGTTCCGGCGATCCGGCATGCATCGGCGAGGCCCAGCGGATGCTCACACCCGGGGGAACGCTGGTTCTCGTCGGCATTCCCAGCGACCCTTCCATTTGCTTCGACATCCACACAATGCGCCGCAAGGAACTCACGTTCAAGAACGTGCGGCGGCAGAAGGGCTGCATCGCGCCGGCGATCCGCCTGATCAGCGAAGCGGTTATCGACATCACCCCTTTGCTGACGCACCACTTCCCTCTCGATCGCATCCAAGAGGCATTCGATCTGGTGGCCGGGTATCAGGACGGGGTGGTCAAGGCGATCGTCGACTTGTCGGGCCAACGATAGGAGCTTGTTGATGACTTCACGAGACCGCGTGCTAACGGCGTTAAACCACGAGCAACCTGATCGCGTGCCGATCGACCTGGGCGGCCACCGCTCGTCGGGAATCGCGGCGATTGCCTATGCCAAGCTGCGTAGAGCGCTGGGGCTGGCCGAGCGACCGGTCCGCGTCTACGATCCGGTTCAGCAACTGGCGATCGTCGACGAGGACGTTTTGGATCGACTCAGAGTCGATACGATCGAATTGGGCCGCGGGTTTGCCCTGGACGATGAGCACTGGGCCGACTGGACGCTCCCCGACGGCACGCCCTGCCAGATGCCTCGTTGGGCTCTGCCCGAGCGCGAAAGGGGTGCGTGGGTGATCCGATCGGCCGGCGGCCGCACGATCGCCAAGATGCCCGACGGCGCCCTTTACTTCGAGCAATGCCACTGGCCTTTTCTCGCCGATGATGACTTGGATCGCATCCCGGAGGCGATGGCGGAGTGCATGTGGTGCGCCGTGCAATCGCCGCCGGGGCCTTTGGTCGGCGGCGCCGAGGGGGGGCGGATCTTGGCCGAGGGGGCTCGCCGGCTTCGCGAGAGGACCGATCGTGCGATCCTCGGGCTGTTCGGCGGAAACTTGCTGGAAATGGGGCAGTTTCTCTATCGCAACGATCATTTTCTGATGCTGCTGGCCGCACAGCCTAGCCGGGCGCAGGAGTTTCTCGATGGAGTCGTCGAGTTGCATCTCGCCCATTTGGAGACTTTTCTGGCGGCGGTGGGCGACTGGATCGACGTGATCGTATTCGGCGACGACCTGGGTATGCAGGCCGGGCCCCAGATCTCGCCGGCAATGTACCGCGAGTTTTTCAAACCGCGGCATGCCCGCATGTGGCGGCGAGCGAAGGAATTGGCCGACGTCAAAGTGATGCTCCACTGCTGCGGCGGCGTCCGCCCGCTGTTGGACGATTTGATTGATGCCGGGCTGGATGCCATCAATCCGGTCCAGATCTCTTGCTCGGGCATGGCCGCCGCTGCGCTGAAGGCCGACTTCGGCGACCGCCTGACGCTGTGGGGCGGCGGTTGCGATACCCATGCCGTGCTTTCCCGAGCAACTCCCGACGAAGTCCGCCGGCATGTCCGCCAGCAAGTCGCCATTTTCGGTCCCGGCGGCGGTTTTGTCTTTCAGCAGGTCCACAACATTCTGGCCGACGTCCCGGCGGAAAACGTCATCGCCATGTTCGATGCCTTATAGATGTATAGAATGAGGCAATCCATGCCAATTACCAGCATCAACCGCCGCGCGTTTCTCTACCGCTCCTCGCTGTTTCTGGCAGGCTCCGCGGTGCTGTCGGCGGACATCGTTCGAGCCGCGGAAGCTGAGCCCTTGGCGCGACTCGGGCTGGTGACCGATTTGCACCACGCCGACAAGCCCCCGGCTGGATCGCGGTACTACCGGGAAACGCTGGGGAAGTTCGCCGAAGCGGCCCAGCGGTTCCAGCAAGAGAAGATCGACGGTCTGGTGGAACTAGGCGACATTATCGACGCGGCCGACTCGGTGGACATTGAGACGGGCTATTTGGAGCGGATTGCCCGCGAGTTTTCGGCCGTCCACGACCGCCACTACTACGTGCTTGGGAATCATTGCGTCGATACGCTCACGAAGGCGGAGTTTCTCGGAATCGTCGGCCAGGAGGCGTGCAGCTTCTCCTTCGACCTGGGCGGTTGCCACTGGGTCGTCCTCGACGCCTGTTTCCGCGGCGACGGCGAACCTTACGGCCGAAAGAATTTCAAGTGGACGGACGCCAATATTCCCGCGGCGCAGCTCGATTGGCTCCGGAGGGATCTGGCCCAAACACCGCAGAAGACCGTTGTCTTCATTCACCAGCGACTCGACGAGGAGGGGCCCCACGCGGTCAACAACGCCGCGGAGGTCCGCGCAGTGCTGGAAGCCAGCGGCAAGGTACACGCAGTCTTGCAGGGGCATTATCACCGCAACGACTACCGCGAGGTCGGCGGCATTCACTATGGCACGCTGGCGGCGATGATCGAGGGAAGCGGCGAAGAGAATAACGCGTATGGCGTCCTCGATATCCTCCCCGGCGACACGATTCGCATTGGAGGTTTCCGGAAACAGAAAGGCTACCAGTGGTCGTGACGATCAACATATCTGAGGGCGAACTGCCTAAGTGGGCAATCGCTGAGATCTTCAACCTGCCACTTGACCCACGTTTTGAGAAGTAGAACCATGCCAATTTCCGATTGTCCGATCGTCGGCATTCTTATGGGAAGCGACAGCGACTGGCCGAAGATCAAGGCGGCCGCTGCCGCGCTGGACGAGTTGGATATCCCCTACGATGCTCAGGTAATGAGTGCGCACCGCACGCCGGCCGTCGTCGAGCAATATGCGAAGACCGCGCGGGCGCGCGGCCTGAAAGTGATTATCGCGGCGGCGGGCGGAGCGGCCCATCTTGCCGGTGTCGTGGCGGCATATACGACACTGCCGGTGATTGGAATTCCCGTGCCCACCGATTTGGCCGGCGGACTGGACTCGTTGCTCTCGATGGTGCAGATGCCCGGCGACGTTCCCGTGGCCACCGTCGGCGCGGGGATGGGCGGGCCTCGCAATGCCGGGCTGTTGGCCGCTCAGATCCTGGCGCTGTCGGATGCGGGGCTCGAGGAGCGATTCGCTGCACTGAAACAGGGACTGGTCGAAAAAGTGGCGTCGAAAAACGCGGCGCTGGGGCGCACTTTGCGCGGGGAGTCGAAATGACCGAAGTACCGCGCAGTCAATCCTTGAAACACGTCGATACACTCGGCTGGGAGGGGGATGTCCACGGTTGCCTCCGGCTGATCGATCAGACACGGCTCCCCAGTGAGTTGATTCGGATCGATTGCCGGGATGCGGAGACCGTCTGGGAAGCGATCAAGATGCTGCGCGTTCGCGGTGCGCCGGCGATCGGCATTGCCGCGGCCTACGGGGTATGCGTTGGTGTCCAGAATGCGGTCGAGAGTGACGAGGCCGGTTTTTTCGCTCGGATGGAGGAGGTGTGCGACTATCTGGCGACCAGCCGGCCCACGGCAGTGAACCTGTTTTGGGCCCTGGAGCGAATGCGAAACGTCGCCTTGGCCGAGCGGGGGCGGAAGTCGCCGCGCGGGATTGCCGAGGCCCTGCTGGCCGAAGCTCGGCAAATCCATGAAGAAGATCGCCGCATGTGCCGCGAGATCGGCCGTCACGGCGCCGCGCTGCTTGAGGACGGCCAAGGTGTGCTGACGCACTGCAATGCCGGGGGCCTGGCAACGGCCGACTACGGAACGGCGCTGGCTGTCTTTTTCGCGGCGGCCGAGTCAGGCAAGACCCTGCACGTCTACGCGGACGAAACCCGTCCCTTGCTTCAGGGCGCCCGGCTCACCGCCTGGGAACTCCAACAGCGCGGCATCGATGTCACGCTGATCTGCGACTCGATGGCGGCCCAGGTGATGCGCGAAGGCCGGGTGCAGACGGTTGTCACCGGCGCGGACCGGATTGCGGCCAACGGAGACACGGCCAACAAGATCGGTACGTACAGCGTTGCCCTGCTGGCCGCAGCCCACGACATTCCCTTCTACGTGGCCGCTCCCACGAGCACGTTCGATTTGGCCATCGCCACCGGCCACGAAATCCCGATCGAAGAGCGGGATCCTCGCGAGATCACCCACGGGTTCGGACGCCAGACCGCGCCCGAGGGCATCAAGGTGTACAACCCGGCCTTTGACGTCACCCCCGCACGGCTCATCACGGCGATAATCTGCGAGAAGGGTATCATCAAACCGGTCGATCGCGAGCAGATCGCCGCGGTCGTGGGAGCCTCACCCGCCGGGAAACACCAGCCCGGAGAACGTCAAGAGCAGCGCCAGCACGGCGGCGACAAATAGAGCCCACCACGTCACGACGCTTGTGTACCAATGCCTGCCAAGGTCGTCGAAGAGGTTGAGTTTTCGCCAGTTGACCGTCACCTCGTCGGTCACCTGTTCCGGCCGCGGCGGGGCGGTGCTGAGACTGATGACGACGCACGCGACCATGCAGAAGGCCCAGTTGATGGCGGCCTGGTTCCCGTACGGCGCAATCCAGGCAGGGTAGTCGCCGTACTGCACGAAGAGCTTCATCGCGATGCCCAGCAGGAAGCCGAGGATCACCGTGGTCGTAGCGCCGCGACTATTGATCCGTTTCCAGAGGATCCCCAGGAGAAATACGGCTGCGAACGGCGGGGCGAAGAAGGCATAGAGCGACTGGATGTAGACGAAGAGGCTGCCGCCCAGCCGACCAATGAATCCACCCAGCACGATCGCGATCAGCAGCACAACCGCCGAGGAGACCACACCCATCGCAACCAGTTGCCGGTCCGATGCCGCGGGAGCGATCATCCGCTTGTAAATGTCGAGAGTGAAGATGGTCGCCGTCGAATTGAGCACCGAGTTGACGGTCGACTGGATCGCTCCGAACAGCGCGGCAAGGAAAAGCCCGCGCAGTCCGATAGGCACGAGAGTCTGGACCATGCGGACGTAGCCCTGGTCGGCGCTCGGTTGCACCTCCGGCCACGGTTTCAGCAGGATTTCGGGGTGCAGCGCGAAGAGAGTCAACCCCGGGATCACCACGATCGCCGGCATGAGCACCTTGAGAAAGCCGGCGAAGACGATGCCCATGCGGGCATGATAACTGTTCCTGGCCCCCAGCACCCGCTGGATCATGAACTGGTTGAGCACATTGTACCAGATGCTGATCGAGAACACGCCGAAGACGATGCTCGACCAGGGGTGAGTCGGGTGGCTGATCGGTTGAAAGACGGAGAGGCGGTTGTACGAATCGGCGGCACTGAGATTGTGGACGTTGCGAACGACGGCCTCCCGCCAGATTCCCTGATTGGCCTGGTTGCGCTCGATCATCGTGCGGAATCCGTCGAGGAGGGTTCCACTCTCGCCCGCCAGCAGATGCAGCCCCAGAATCGTCACGGTTAATCCCCCGCAGACCATCACCACGACCGTGAACAGGTCGGTCCAGGCCACCGACGACAAGCCGCCGTAAATGGCCCAGACTCCCGCCACGATTGCCAACACGATGATGGCGATCCACAGTTCCAGTTGGTCGGGCTCCAGACTGCCCGACGGAATGCGAGGGTGGCCGATGAGCAGTTCTGCCAGTCGATTGAGTTCCCCGTGGAACAGCCGCTGGATGGCAAGTGCCCCGCCGTAGAGCACGGCGGCAAGGAAGGCGACGATGTTGCTAATGATCGTCACCACGGCGAAGATCTGCCGCAGCGTGAGGCTGAAGCGTTTCTCGAGAAACTCCGGAATGGTGAACACGCGCGAAGCAAGGAGGAAGGGGATGAAGAACCAGATCAGCAGCGTGAAGCTGGCCACGTTCATCCACTCCGACATCGCCACGCAGATGCCGTAGACCACCGCGGCGCCGATCATGCCAATGAAGTGTTCGGTGCTGATGTTCGAGGCGATGAAGGATCCGCCCACCACGTACCAGGGAAGCCGCTTGCCGGCCAGAAAGTACTGTTCGGCGCCGGAGCGCTCTTTGCGACCGGCCCAATAGCCGACGACGGAAAGCCCGACGAAGAAGGCCAAAAAAGCAGCGTAGTCCCAGGCTTCTAGAGCGAACGAAAGGTTGTCCATGATGAATCTCCCATTGGTTGCTGGGACAACCTTAGTGGATGAATGGGGCCAACGCAACGGGGTTCAAGAGGCCGACGTTTAGAGTAGGTGCATACGGGAATTTTGGCGCTGATTGCGTCACTCATCAAAGAGATCAATTTCCGCGTCAAGGGATCGGAGACGTTCTGAAGTCGTCCGGAGGGGGCTGCGCGTATCCTCCTCCAAGTCCGTGTTGGTGCCTTACGAGACGACGACTGGCTAAGCCAATGGCTCCTGAGCCGCCCAGGTTCCTTTTTCTATCGCCCCACCACCCCGCACCGGCTGACCGTCGCTGCGTGAAAGAACCGAACGCCAGTATCAACCCGCCGGCAGTCCCCGTGCTGCTGGTATAACACCCCACCCGATTATGCTCGGCAGGCAGGATCGGCGGGAGCGTTCTGGGAGCCATGCCTGATAGCGAGGCAGGCGAGCAAAAGAATTCAACCGTATTTCTGTGCAACGCAGTCTTGACATGCCGAAAAAAGACAACTAGGATTACATTCGGACGTGCGCGTCCGTCCGCGCATGGGGATGTGCGGAGTCGAAGCGTTGCACCCAACAGTTCGTTTAACCGCAGTGCCCAACGGGCCGCGTGTCACGCAGCCAAATCGGGTACCACCTGTTTTGCGACGGCGCAACGCCCCCTTCCCCTCCGCGCCGCCCGTTGAGCACTGCGGGTGAACGACCATCGGAAGAACTTCATGCGGTTTTTTGTGTGACAACCGGATGGACGTACCCGTCCGTCCGACGAAATCGAAACTCAATGCGATCGACCTAAAAACATGCTCTCCACGGACCAACCAGTCACCTCCCGAAACGCGGAGAAATACGACGCCATCCTCGAAGAGGCGATCCGGGTTTTTGCCGAGGTGGGGTTCCGGAATACCGATGTCCAGGTAATCGCCGATAAGGCAGGCGTCGGGAAAGGAACCGTCTATCGTTATTTCGGCAACAAGGAGGATCTGTTCTGGGCGGCCTGTTTCTCCGTCATGGAACGACTGGGCAACCACGTCACCCGTGCGGTCCAGGGTAATCACGGCGCTCTCCAAACGCTCCGCATGGCAGGTATGGCCTACGCCGAATTCTTCGAGAACAATCCCCATTACCTGGATGTTTTTGTCCAGGATCGGGCGGAGTTTCGCGGCGCCGCTCCCGACTCGCACAAGCAGTTTCAGCAAGAAATCCTGCAGGTCTTTGCCCTGGTTATCGAGCGAGGCATCGCCGAGGGGGAGATTCGCCCGGTGGACGCCCATAAGACGATCACCGCGATGGCAAGTATGTTCTACGGAACGGTCAACTTCGCCTGCTACGTTAAGGACCGTTACCGATTGAGCGAACTTGCCGAACACGGGCTCAATCTGTTTTTGGCGGGCATTCGGCAAGATCGTTCTGACGCCGTAAAGGATTCCGACCAATGACCACTTGGAAGAAGACCATTCTTGCCATCGCCGTGATCGCGGGTTCTTCTGCCGGCGTCGCCGGCTACACGCATTTGGCCGGACCCGAGTCGGCGACGCCCCCTCCGGCCGCGACAGCCGCCAGACCGGGCTGGCAGGTCGATACCATACCGGTGCAAGTGGCGGCGGTGGGCCGCCGGCGGATGCAATCGGAACTGGAAGTGATCGGAACGCTGATTCCGTTCCGATTCGCCAATATCGCCTCCGAAGTCGACGGGGTGATCGCCACCATCCCGGAGTTCGAAAAGAAGGTGGAATACGAACTCAACGGCCAACAATACGCCACGGCGATCGACCTGGATATCGGGCATCATGTCAAGAAAGGGGATGTGCTCGTCGAAATCGACCCGACCGACTACCAGTTGGCACTCGAGCGGGCCGAAGCGCAGCGGAAACTCGCCGAGAGCGAACTTGCCAAACTCCGCTCCTGGAAACGGGAGGAGGAGGTGGCACAGTTGCGGGCGGCCCTTCAGGAGGCCCAGGCCGTGCTGGACCAAGCGACCGCCGACCTGAAGCGGTCAGAGGAGTTGCTCGGCAAACGCGTGCTCTCGCAGAGCGATTACGACCGGGCGCAGATGACGCACCGCACGGCCGATGCCTCCAAGGCGAAAGCGGAGGCGGCGCTGCGTCTGGCCGAGGCGGGGCCGACGCCCGAGGAAATCGGCGTCGCCGAAGCCAACGTCGCCATGGCCCGCACGGAGGTGGCCCAGCAATCCCAGCGGCTGACCAAGTGTACGATCCACTCGCCTTACGACGCCGTGGTGGTCGATCGCTACGTCGGCGTCGGCGACCGCGTCTCTCCGGCAATTCCCATCATGCAGATCATTGATCCAAGCATTCTCTTCGCCGAAGTCGGAGTCCCCGAGCGCTATCAGGGGCTGATCCGGCAGAACGATCGCGCCGAGATCCGTGCCCGCGAGAGTTCCAAGCGCGTCCCCGGCGTCGTCGCCCTGGTGAACGAGAAGATCGACCCGGAAACGCGGACGTTTCGCGTCCGGGTGGCGACCGACAACGCCGCGGGAGTCTTCAAGGCGGGCTCGTTCGTCACGGTCGCGCTGGCGCTCGACGCCTCGGCGGATGCGCTGGTGGTGCCTGCCGGCGCGGTTACTTTCGCCGAAGGTTGCCCCTCGGTCTTCGTGTATCGAGAGGGCCGCGTGGAGAAGCGCGCGGTGAAACTCGGCATATCGAACCAGTCGGAGTTGGAAGTGCTCGCGGGGTTGAGCGAGGGGGAAGAGGTTGTGGTGACGAACACGGCGCTGCTGGTAGACGGGGCGCAGGTCCGACGGAAGAGTGGTTGATCGCGATGAGAATTGCTGAAACATCGATTCGACGGCCGATTCTGGCGTCGATGCTGATCCTGGCGCTGGTCGTCTTCGGAGCGGTATCGTACGTGCGGATGGGCGTGAATCTTTTTCCGGACGTCGACTTTCCCATCGTCACCGTTACGGTTCCCTATGAAGGGGCCGATCCGGAGACGGTCGAGACGGAGGTGACCGACGTCATCGAAGAGGCGGTGAACACCATCAGCGGCATCAAGACACTGCGTTCGGAGAGCAGTGAGGGGATGTCGCAGGTGTTCATCGAATTCGAACTTGAAGAGGACATCGACGTCGTCAGCCAGGACGTTCGCGACAAGGTGGCTGCCATCCGCAGTGAGTTGCCGCGCGATATCGAATCGCCGATCATCGAGAAGTTCGACCCGGATTCGTCGCCCATTCTGGCCGTTGTGCTCTCGGGCCCGGCCTCCATCGGCGATCTCACCGATACGGCCGACAACGTGGTGAAGCGGCGGATCGAGGGCATTCCGGGGGTGGGCAACGTCCGACTCGTCGGCGATCGCGAGCGGGAAGTCCGCGTCTGGCTCCGCGCCGACGCCCTCCGCGCCCGCGGACTGGCGGCGCAGGACGTCATCGACTTGCTGCGGGAAGAGAACATCGAGCCGCCCGGCGGCCGAGTGGAGACCGATCAACGCGAACTCGTCGTCAAGACCAAGGGAAAAATCGCCACGGTGCGGGATTTCGAGGATCTGGTGGTCGCCTACCGCAACCAGGCGCCGATCCGGCTTCGCGATGTGGCGTGGGTCGAAGACGGTCTAGAGGATTTCCGCAGTTTTGCCCGGCTCAACGGCGAGCGTGCCGTTTCGCTCCTGGTTCGCCGCCAGTCGGGATCCAACATCCTCGCCGTGGCCGGCACGGTGAAGCAGCGCCTTGAAAAGCTGCGAGGTCAACTTCCCCAGGGTTACGAGCTGACCATCGCCCAGGATCTCTCGCGATTCGTGGCCGATAGTTTCAATGAGGCACGAGGTGAACTGCTGCGGGGAGGTCTGCTGGCGGTGGCGGTGATCCTCCTCTTTCTCCGCAACATTCGCGGTTCCTTCGTGGCGGCGGTGACCATTCCGACCACGGTCATCGCCACCTTCATGTTCATGGGCATGATGGATTTCACGCTGAACATGATGTCGATGCTGGCCCTGACGATTTCGGTGGGCATGATCGTCGACGACACGATCGTGGTTCTGGAAAACACCTATCGCCACATGGAGGAAGGCAAGCCGCGAATGCAGGCCGCCTTCGAGGCGATCGCCGAGATCGGCTTCGCGGTGATCGCCACGTCGCTGGCGATTATTGCGGTGTTCGTCCCCGTGGCGTTCATGACGGGCATTGTCGGGCGGTTCTTCTATGAATTCGGTCTCACAGTGGCCTTCGCCGTTGCCGTGTCGACCTTGATTGCCGTAACGCTCTCGCCGATGCTCTGCTCGCGCGTCCTCACGGTGAGCGCTAGCCACGGACGGGTTTTCTCGTTTCTGGAGCGGGTTTTCCTGCGGATGGAGGCGTTCTATGCGGTGGTGCTGCGGGTCGCCTTGCGGCAGCGGGCGATGACGATCGCCGGCGCCGTGCTGGTGTTTGCCGGCGGGCTGGCGCTAATCCCGTTCATGGGAAAGGAGTTTCTTCCCGACCAGGACGAAGACCAATTCAACGTGCAGGTGGAAACGCCCATCGGCACGTCGCTGGAGGCGACCGGCGCCGTGATGGCGGAGATCGAGCGCCGCTTGCAGGATCTCCCCGGCGTGACCGACACGTTCACGACCATTGGCGCGGGCATGGAAGAGCGGGTCAATGTGGCGACGGTGCTCACCAAACTCGTACCCAAGGCCGAGCGCGACGTGTCGCAACAAGAGATCATGGCGATGGCCCGCCAGCGGCTGGCGAGTTTCGGGCACCTCAAGCTCAGCGTGGAGCAGATCCCGCGAGTCGGCGGCGGCGGCTTCCGTTCGGCGCCGGTGCAGTACAATGTCCGTGGCCCGGAATTGGAAGAGCTGGTCGCCATGTCGGAGAAGATGGCCAAGTCGATGGAGGCCGCGCCGGGGCTGGTCGACATCAACTCGACCTACGATTCCGGCAAGCCCGAAGTGAATGTCCTGATCGATCGGGACAAAGCCGCCGACATGGGGGTTTCCGTCAGGGATCTCGGCAACGCCGTCCGCGCCCTGATCGGCGGGCAGGAAGTCTCCACTTTCGAGGACGGGGGCGAAACCTACGACGTGCGAGTCCGCCTGGCCGAGTCCGACCGCAACCGCCCCGACTCGATTCTCGACGTGCCGGTTCGCGCTAGCGACGGCAGGCTCGTCGAACTGCGGAATCTTGTGCGCGTTGAGGAAGCCAGCGGCCCCGTGCAGATCGATCGCCAAGACCGCATGCGCCAGGTCACCGTGCTTGCCAACTTGGAAACGACGAAGCCGCTTGGCGAAGCGCTGGAAGATGTCCGCCGCATGGAAGAGCGAATCGGGCTGCCCGACGGCGTGGAGTCCGCCTTCACCGGCGAGGGCGATACGATGGCCGAATCGTTCGCCAGCATCGGTTTCAGCATGATGCTGGCGATCGTGTTGATCTACATGGTCCTGGCGGCGCAGTTCGAAAGCCTCGTTCATCCGTTTACGGTAATGCTCTCGCTGCCGCTATCGATCGTCGGGGCGCTGGGGTTGCTCGCCCTCACCGGTCGGACGCTGAATATCTTCACGATGATCGGCATGATCATGCTCATGGGCCTGGTCACCAAGAACGCGATCCTGCTGGTCGACTACACGAACCTGCTGCGCAGCCAGGGCATGAGCAAGACTGACGCCCTGTTGAAGGCTGGACCGGTCCGGCTCCGCCCCATTCTGATGACAGCGTTGTCGACGATCGCCGGCATGATCCCGGTGGCCATCGGTCTGGGCGCCGGGGCCGAAACGCGGGCGCCGATGGGCACGGCGATTGTCGGCGGGATGATTACCTCGACGATCCTCACCCTGGTCGTCATTCCCGTCGTCTATAGCGTGATGGACGATCTGGCCGGTCTGCTGCACCGGCTGGTTTTCGGCAGCGAGGCCGCCTCGACGGCGGTTCGCTCGCAGTTGCCCGAAGCGACGATCGCCATAGCCGCCACAACGGATACGGCGGTGCTGTGGCGGGACGACTGCCGCGAAGATCTGCCATCCTCGAGTTCGGGCACTCGGCAGCGGGCACGCGACGTGGAACCGAGCCGCCCTTAGTCGGCCCAAGAGGCGAATGGATGGGCGGGAGCTAGCAGCTATGCGGCCAATGCATCTTTCGCCGGTCCGCTCACCCCAGCTCCGGCAGAATCCCTCCCGCGCAAAACTCGGGCTTTCCAAAGGTCTCCCGCTGGTCGCCCTGGGCGTGGGCAATCGCCAACCACAATTCGAACGGATAGACTCGCCCGCCGAGCAAGCGGATCGTTGCCGTGTGGACCGTATCGTCGCCCGACCGGACCCAGGCATCGATCAGCGGTTTCTCGCCTCCGTTGACCCCGGCCAACCCAGTGCTTTTGGAGCCGCCGGGCTGGTGCTGCCGCCAAGACCGTAGTCCGCTGACAGCAGGGTATTGACGACTACCCTAGTCTTGGTAGAAAATGGAGTGAGATGGGTCATTTGTCGTCGTCTGGAACTCAAACGTCCCCCACCAAACTGCCCGCTTGTGTCTCCCGCGATGCCTGGTCTTTCCGAGAGCCTAACCGCCGGATGGTTGATCGCGCAGAGCGCTCCGGCGATGCCGGCAGTATCGCTCCCGTTCAATCCCGTCCTGCTGATTCTCCTGGCGAGTTGGGGCTACCTCTGCCTGTATCTGGCGCCGCGTTTGAAGGGAAACCCCTTGGTGCCGGTCGAATACGAGTCGATCATCCAGGTTCTCGCGCTCTTTGGCGGGCCATTTATCATTCTCGGCCTGGTGCTGGCGGACAGCAGCGAATCGGCCGAGGGCAAGAATTTTTGGGAGCGGCTCCGAGACGGCGTGCTCGGCACGATGGGGGTCCAGCCGGTCGAAGAGAACCGGTCCGGTCTGCAACTGTTCGATGCAACCGGCGCCGAACTGAGTCAGCTTTACGGTCACGGCGAAAGCGGCAGCGGAGACCGTCGTGTCCTTGGTGTGACCATCCAGATTATCGAAGACGCCGTGAAACATCGGGCCAGCGATATTCTCATCGACCCGAAGGACCAGGCTTCCTACGCCGTTCGCATGCGAGTAGACGGCGCACTCCGCACCGTGCGCATTCTGCCGGCTGCCACCAGTCGGGCGGTGCTGAACAGCATCAAGGCCGTTTCCAGCATGGATCTCGCCGAACGTCGAAGGCCGCAGGACGGTGCGTTCACCGCGAAGAGAGGAAACACGAGCGTTTCCTTCCGCGTGGCCAGCAGCGGCGCGCTGAACGGAGAAAAGTTGTCGATCCGAGTGCTCAACCAGAACGCGGGCCGGTTCACCCTGGTGGACGTGGGCATGCCCGACCACCAACGCGCTCTGGTTCTCAACGCCCTGAATAAGCCGTCGGGGATGGTGCTGGTTTGCGGTCCGACGGGCAGCGGAAAGACCACCACACTCTACTCGATGCTCAATTCCATCGATCGGCGGACTCGCAACGTGATCTCGGTGGAAGACCCCATCGAGGCCCATCTGCCCGACGTCAGCCAGATCGAAATCAACGCCAAGGCCAAAATCACCTTCGCCGGTTCGCTCCGCAGCATCCTCCGGCAGGATCCCGACGTCATCTGCGTGGGCGAAATCCGCGACGAGGAGACGGCTGAAATCGCGGTTCGCGCCGCCCAGACCGGCCATCTGGTGCTGGCCACGATCCACTGCGACAGCAACCCGACCGCGCTGACCCGGCTTCTCGACCTGGGGGTTTCGCCGATGCTGCTTTCATCGGGCCTCAGTCTGGTGATGTCGCAGCGCCTCTTGCGCAAACTCTGCCCCAAGTGCAAGCAACCGGCCAAACTCACTCCGGCCGTTGCCGCCGGATTGCGTCAGCGCGGCGTCGATACGAGGTTGCTGTACCAGGCGAGCGGCTGCGATTTCTGCGCCGGCACAGGCTATTACGGCCGTATGGCCGTCTGCGACCTCCTCCCTGTTACCGACGAACTACGCTCGGAGATGGCCCACAACCCGTCGATCGCGGCCAAATTGAGAACCGAGGGGGAGAAGAAGAGCCGCACGAATATGAGAAACGAAGCGTTTCGCGCCGCCACGGCCGGATTGACCAGTCTCGAAGAGTTCAAGAGAGTCGTGGGGTAGCCGTCTATGATCTTCGGGGTGGCACTGCTTGTTGCCGGATTTTTCGCCTGGCTCGGTTCGCGGCTCGGGTTCTACGGGTCATGGATCCTGCTCTGGAACCTCGTCCTTTCCGCCTACATGGGAGTGTTTCTCACTCCGATGCTCGTCGCCCTTATTCCCCAGGCGGCAGCGGCGCAAAACGGCTACGCGCTGACGGCCATCGGCGTTTTCGCCGCCACTCTGCTGTTGGCCTATGGAATCAGCATAGCCGTTCTCCGCGGCCGGTTGATTGCCGAGTTCGACTGGGCCTGGGACACCTTCGGCGGAGGCTTGCTGGGCTTTCTAGCCGGATTCCTGGCCTGCGGCTTTTGGGCCTTTTCGTTATGCCTCACTCCCTACGCCCAGACCGATTCGTGTAAGAGGCTGGGATTGGACGTGGAAAGCCAGCGCGCCACGCTCTCCTACGTGACCGGATGGTGCGGCATGCTCCACTTCGTCGTTTCATCGACCGACGCCCCACTCACCGCACGACAGGCGGTGACCGCGCTGCTCGACGAAGGCTCGGCGCCGGTGGTAGGCGCGTACATGCGCACGGGCAGCGGCGAAGCAGACCCTGCAACGCCCGGCACCCCGGCGGACGAAGCACCCGCCGTCGATCCGCCGCAGCCTGCCATGGGAGTTCCTCGCGACGGCGGCAGTGATCCTCCGCCCGAGGCCATTCAGCCGGGCGGCAGGTGAAGCATCCACCAGATCAGCATCACCAGGCCGACGAGGCTCATTGGCAGCAACACCAGGACGACCAGCGGGTGCAAGAGGATTCCGTCCCACGGGTCGGGATGCTTGATGTCCAGTCCGCCGTAGGTCTGTTCGGCGGCGGAAGCCAGCGGGTCGGTCGCCTGGGAGGTCGCCGGTGAAACCTCGTTCAGGTCTGGAATCAGTTCGGCAAGATCGGGGAAACTGTATTGCGTCTCCTTCCAATCGCCGTCTTGTGGCTCCGCGGCTCCGGCGCCGCGGGCTTGCAGTCTTCCGGTCGATCCCGTCGACGCGGGACCGCCGGATCGGGACGAGCCTGCCGTGGTATGGATCGGAATCGCGGTCGGCGGCCCCATCCACGGCCACAACCGCACCTTCACCTCGGCAGCCGAAGCGATGCGATCCCGCGGATCCTTCGCCATCATATCGGCGATGACTTCGATGAACTCGGCACTCAGCGTCGGGTTAAGCAACTTGGGATCCAAAGGCCGAACCTCACAATGGGCGCGGGCCTTATCCGCCGTCGAACCGCCGGGGAACGGAACTTTTGCCGTTACGGCGTAGTAAAGCGTGCAGCCGAGGGAGTAAATGTCCCAGGCCGGCGCCGGGTTCCCCGGAAATCGGATGTGGTCGGGTGAAACGTAGTCGGCCGTGCCCACAATCCGACCGAACCGCGGATCGCTTTTCGGATCGGCGTCCAGCGGCCCCGCCAGCCCCAGGTCGGAAAGTTTGGCGTGGCCGTCGGGCGTCACCAGCACATTTCCCGGCTTGACGTCGCGGTGGATCAGTCCGGCCTCGTGGGCGTGTTGCAGACCGGCGGCCACCTGCACGATGATGCTCGCCGCCTGTTGCATCGAAAGGGGGCCTTGGTTGCGAACCAGCTTTCTCAGGTCGGCTCCGGGAACGTATTCCACCACCAGATAGTAGACGTTGCCGTCCTCGCCCGCGTCGAAAGCGCGAACCAGGTTCTCGTGATCGAGCCGGGCCTGGGCGCGGATCTCGCGGGTGAAGTTGGCAATCGCCTCGGGCGTGGACTTGTTCTGCGGTAAGACCTTGATCGCCACCACGCGGCCCAGCACACTGTGCTCGCCCTTGAACACCTGCCCCATCCCGCCGCGGCCGATTGAATCGACAATCCAGTACGGCCCGAGATTGAATTTCGTCCGTCCGGCCAGAAGCTGCAGCGACTGCCAGCGATTCAGCAGGCCTGTTTCGACGACCTGATCGGCGAGTTCCTGATCGCGCTCCGAGGCTTCCGCGCCAATGGGAAAGTGAGCCGGCCAACCCAGCGCGGCACGGGCGGCGTCGAGCTGCTCGCGCGTGAGCAACCCGCTGGCTAGCGAGCATCGCTCAAACGGCGTCCCCTGTGGCGTTTTCATGGGTCGCGCGACCCTCTACCCCAATGGCTGTGACGAGATTCACCCCTACGGTTAGGTTACCTCAGGTCTCGCTGGGCGCCAAGTGCCGGGCGAATCGCGAGACTTCGTGCTACCCAAAGGGGGCGGCATCGCGAGACTTCGTGGCACCCAAAGGGAGACGCCATTTCTTGGCCGAAGGCCATTGTCAACGCGTCTGGGGTAACACCCTCGCTGTTACAAACATGTCGCGGACCCCCGCGGGCTCGTTCCGCGGGTGAACGAGGTTCAGTGGCTAGCCACGTCGCCGAGCCCTCATTTCCCGCCCCCTGCCACCTCGTGTGGCAGGAGCGAAAGGTTCCTGAGCTAGGCGACTTACTCAATCCAGCCGCCGCCTAATACCCGGTCTTCCTGGTAACAGACGGCGGCCTGTCCCGGCGCAACGCCGTAGCACGGCTCGTCGAAAGCGACGTGAAACCGATCGCCACCCAGCGGTTCCACGGTTGCCGCAAACGCCGCGGTGCGGTAGCGCATCTTCACGTGACAACGGAAGACGTCGGAAGGCGGATCGATCAACCAGTTCGCCTCCCCGGCGGTAAGCTCCTTGCGGGCGAGTTCCTCGCGTGTGCCCACCACGACACGGCGGGTCTCCGCTTCCAGTCGAACGACGAAGCGAGGCTCTCCGAAGGCGATGCCGAGCCCTTTGCGCTGGCCGATCGTGAACCGCTCCAGTCCGTCGTGGCGGCCAACCACCGTCCCGTCCGTCGTAACGATTTCGCCCGACGTATCCGGGCTGTCGCGCTGCCCGCGGACAAAACGGGCGTGGTCCTGATCGGGTATGAAGCAGATCTCCTGGCTATCCCTCTTCTCCGCCACGCGAAGCCCCAGATCGGCTGCCATCCGGCGAATCTCGCCCTTGTGGTAGGCGCCGAGGGGAAGGCACAACCTCGGCAGAAACAGCCGCCCGATGCCAAACAAGACGTAGGACTGGTCTTTGGAAGCGTCCAGGCCACGACACAGCGCCGGTGGGTTGGTTACGCCGGTGACCAGCAGCCGCGCGTAGTGGCCGGTGGCTACCTGCTCGGCGCCGATACCGTCCGCGTAGGTGAAGAGCTTGCCGAATTTCAGCCAGGTATTGCAGACCACGCAGGGGTTGGGCGTGCGTCCTACGATATACTCGTCGACAAAATAATCGACGATCCGACTGAATTCGGCCTCGAAATTCAGGGCATAGAAGGGGATGCCGAGCCTATCGGCAACGCGGCGGGCGTCCTCGGCATCGGCGGCACTGCAACAGCCCTGCTTGTGAGCACTGCCTTCTTTACCACCAACGCAGCTAGTCTTCTCAGCCTGAATCCCGTGCCGCATGAACACGCCGACCACGTCATGCCCTTGCTCGCGGAGCAGCCAGGCCGCCACGCTGCTATCCACACCGCCGGACATCGCCATCACAATACGCGACATAGTTTTCAGTTTTCAGTTTTCAGTGTTCAGGGAGCGGGCGAGGCCGGTTAGCATTTTTGAGATTTCCTTCAATTCCGCGACGAATCGGTGCATCTGGTCGGTAGTGAGGAGGCCGACTTTGGCGGCGATGTAACATTGGGTTCGTAACTCGGCCGCCGATCCACGGGCAACCCGCAGAAACCGGGCGAAGTCCTTGCCGCCGCGTTCCGCCCCCTCCGCGATATTCGAGGCGACGGACACAGCGGCCCGCTGCATCTGGTCACGCAACGCGAAGTCCCGACGCTGCCGAAGCGTCTCATACACCTGCACCGCCAATTGGCAAGCCCGCTTCCAAACCTCCAACTCCTCAAACGATCGATACATACCCCCTCCGGCCAATCTTCAGTTCTGCTGAACACTGAACACTGAAAACTTCACACTCTCCCATCCCCCTTGAGGATTATCAAGACACGAAGAGAACCGCGAGATTGACGGGGCGGCGGGGATGTTGGTGACACCCCGGGCGATGGCGCGGGACTCGATCCGCTCGACGTAACCTTGATTCAGCTTAACGACTTACAGAAACTGCCGCAACCACGTTCTGCTTGGGCCCCTTACACATCATCCGCCGAAACCACGACATCGAACGGCACTCTCGGCACCTCGAAATACTTCTTCCCGCACCGCACTTTGTCCGCTTCGCGGCCTCGTTCAAAAACGGGGACAGGCACCTCGCCGAACCGTGTTTTTTCACCGGCAGAAGCTATTTGGCTCGGAGCCAGTCCCCGTTTTTGAACCAGGCCCGCTTCGCTGGTGCGGAGCTTCAGGAAGTCCTTGGTGCTCTTGGTCTCCCGGACCGATTATCGTCGGTGCGGCGCGGACCGTGCGGATTAGCGATTCTTCGATTTGTCAAAGAGCTTCAGAGCAGAGAGTCAAAAGATGACTGGTTCAGCTCCGCTGGACATGATCATGTGTCCACTGATCTCGCCAGCTTGATCGGTGCAGCGCGGATTGTCAAGCGAGTTTTCCGGGCCACGGTGATGAAAGGGAGTTCCGTGACCGTGATGTGCGGTTTTGCCGGGCCAGTGCGGTGGCGAGGCCGGGGGAGTTTTTCGACAAGGCGGGTTTTCTGCGATTTGACTTGGGCGAGATCCAAGAGTGTAAGTGCCTGGGGCAATTGGGTTTCAGTTGCTGGCCGCAATCGCAAGTTCGTGCAAGCCGAAAGTGGGGTGGCGAAAAAGTCGGGGTTCAAAAACGGGGACAGGCACTTCGCCGAACCGTGTTTTTTTCACCGGCAGAAGCTGTTTGAGTCGGAGCCAGTCCCCGTTTTTTGAACCATGCCCCTTCCTGCGCTACGTGAAAGGGTTGCACGGTCTTAGGCGAGCGGGAGACCGGCCTCCTATGCGGGTGCCTTTGTGCATTTGCGCTGCGGATTGCTGCGCGACTCGACCGCGCGAGCTCGGCGATTACCCCCTCTTTGGAACGATTATCGGAAAAATGCGCGATTTTTTTCCTGCAATCGGCGTTTCACGGCATTTAAGAGGGTGAGGGGCGTGAAACGGACCCGCAACGTCGTTGAGGCGGAGATGGTCATGAGTGGTCGGATGGATCAGCAGCGGATGTGTGTTGAGACACGGCGAGCGCTTGGGAAGGCGTGCCGTCTGGATGAGATCCTGTCGGTACGTGAGGTGGCCGAGGCACTGCGGCAGTATGCCAAGTCGACCCGAGCGGGGCTGGAGTTCCAGAACTGCGTTGCCAAGATCAAATTGCTGGCAGAGCGAAAGGCCGGGGCGCTATTGGCCGGTATGCACTTGCGGGGCGGAAACCATAAGAGCCTATCCCAAAACCTCGCGAAGAGAGGGGGACAGGCATGTTTTGCTGTGAAGACTCCGAAAAATGAGCCAGTCCCCGACGGTCTTGGGATAGGCTCCAAGTCGATGAGTGAGCCGGACAATGCGGCGCTGAGGGCACTCGGTATTTCGCGTCAGCAATCGGCCCGCTGGCAACTCGAAGCATCCGTTCCGCAGGAGTTGTTCGAACGATTCGTGCGCGAGACCGGCTTGCTCGGTGAGGAACTGACATCGAAGGGATTGCTGCGCTTGGCGAGAGAACTCCGCGCGGAAGGGGATGGGACGGCGGGCAAGGCCGCACGGCATGTCGATGCGTGGGGATGCCGCAGCATTTTTGGGGAAGTACGCAGCGAGCTGCGGTTGATGGCCTCGAACGGCGAGAGATACGCTTGCGTGTACGTGGCGCCGCGGTGGCCGGAAGACGAATCGTGTTGCCGTAGCGGGCGCAAGAGGGGCGCGCTTTGCGGTATCGAGGAGAGCCTGCGAGCGCTGCCCGTGGGCGAAGTGGCTGCGGAAGAAGCGCACCTTCACCTGTGGACGGTTCCGGAGGCTTTGCCGTGCGCAGTGAAGGTGCTGAAGGCGTGGGGATTTCGGTACGCAAGCTGCCTGGTATGCACGGGGCGGTCAGGTGGATCCGGCCTCTATTGGGGTCGGGAGACGGGACTTGTCCTGCTGGGTGTGCGTGGATGGCTGCCGTTTCAAGACAACTCGATGCCGGGTTGTGCCGAGTCGATGGACGCGCTTGACGGGAATCCTTCGGGCTGGCTTCGCGGTCTGGTGGAGCGGGCGAGTCCCGGGCCCTACCTGGATCTGTTCGGGACGGAAAAGGCCGCGGGTTGGCTGCCAACGGGACGCTGAGTTACACGCCGGCGGCAGATGCGTTCGGGACGGCGGCAGATGCGTTCGGGACGGCGACGGTGACGGTGCGGGTACACGACGACGGCGGGACGGCCAGCCAGGGCGGCATGCTGCGGTTCTCGCCGCTCGAGAAGGGCGACGCGGTCATCCAGACGCTGACGATCTCCAACACGGGCACGGCGGAACTGACGCTCGACCCTGCGTCGCTGGTGGTGCCCAAGGGATACACGGTGATGGCGCCGTTTGCCGCCACGGTGGCCCCGGGGGCGACGACGACGCTGGTGGTCCGCATGGACGCCGCGGTCTGGTGCCCCGCGCCCGGCACGCTGTCGTTTGCCACCAGCGACCCGGATCTCGCCCGGTTCCACCTGCTGCTGATTGATCCGACCGGCGGCGGCAGCGCCCAGTCGGTGGTGGAGGACTACGGCACGGCGATCCAGACGGCGATCGACACGTATGTGTCGAACGCCACGGGCGTCCACGCCCAGTTGGATCAAGACAAAGCGACGGCGCTGAACACCTACAGGACCGCGTGGAAGAATGCGGCCACGTCAACCAATGCGGACCTTGCCGCGGCCGGGTGGGTCTACGATCTGCTCATCCTGTTGGCGGAAGCCGACAGGGCGCAGGCCGAAAGCGACGCCGACGATCAATACCAGATCGATAGCGATGCCGCCTGGTCGACTTACGACTCTTCGGAGGCAACCGCCGCGTCGAATTGGGACGCGGCCGACGAGACCGTGAGCAACAGCTACCAATCCCAGGCGACCTCGGCGGAGACAAGCTACAACACCACGGTGGATAGCGCTTGGACCAGCTTCGACACTTCCGTGCAGGGACACCAAGCCACCTATGACAGCGCGGTTGCGGCCAACGCCGCCGCGGCGCAGGCGACAGCGACTGCGGCGGTGACGACGTACGAGGCGACCCAGGCGGCCAACCAGGCCGCCTTCGATTCGGCCGAGGCGACGGCGGCTACCGCGCGCGATGTGCTGTTGGCGAGCAGCGGGGGATTCGACTTCGGCGCCATTATTGATACCGGCGCATTTCAAGCCAGCCTGGCGGCGGCCACGACCGTGTTCGATGCGGCCATGGACGGCTATCTGACGGCCTACCAGACGGCAGTCGACGCCGCGGAAACTGCTTACAGCACGGCGGTGCAGACGGCCGCCAGCGCCTACAATGCGGCCCTGGTCTCGCACCAGACCGCCCTCGATGCGGCGATTGCCGCGCACGCCGTCACGGCAAGCGCCGCCAGCCAGGCCGCACAGGCTGCCTACGACTCGGCCATCGCCGGGTACCAGGCAACCCACGATACGGCCGTCGAGAGCGCCAACAACGCGTATGCGGCGGCCATGACGACCGCTCGCAACACCTTGAGCAGCGCTCTGGAATCGGCCGACGACGCGTACAACTCCGATGCCACGACGGCGCAAAACGGCTACAACGCCTACCAGCAGACCCGGACCGCCCAGTACGTCTCCGATCTGGCTGCCGCCAAGGCCGCTTTCGAGGCCAGTGTGGCCGGTGCCAACCGAACTTACGCCGGCGTGGTCACCCCGGCAAGCGATGCCGCCGGGCAGGCGATCCGACAGGCAATCCAGGACTACGATACGGTTGCTGCCACTTTTCAGGGTTCGCTCAACCTCCAGGCTGCGACGGCCGTCGAACCGCTGGTCGCCGCGCTTGTTGCAGCGCGGGAGGTTTACCTCGAAGCGCAGACGGCCTACTACGCATCGGACATCAGCGAGGCTCAATACAACGGTATAGGGTCAGACCGGCACTTAACACTTTGACGCGGCATTCGCTTCTCGGGGATCTCGAAAGTGCAAAGTGCCGGTCTGACCCCGGTGCCGGATAATTTCGCGATCGACATTGGACCGGCGCCCGCTGCGGCGACCGGAGCCGTTGCGGGTGCGGGCCCGCAGCGCGGCTACTGGCAACGGACGTTCAGCCATGTGGTAATGGGCGACTATGCTGAGGACGATGCCACGCTGGCAAGCTTGGGGATTGGCTTGGCGGCCGGCTTCACGGGGCTGGATGTGGCGATGGATATCCGCGACTTGTCGCACAGCCTTGCCACGTGGCAGTGGTCGTGGGGCCACGTTGGCAAAACGGCGCTGAATGCCGTCGGAGTGATCCCGGTAGTCGGGATGATCAAATACCTTAAGTACCTTGACAACGTGGCCGACGTCGGGAAACATTACGATGAGGCGGCCGAGGCCGTTGGCCGTGGCGTCAGCCAGTTTGACGTTGTTGGCGATACGCGGATCGTCAGTCAAGTTGATACGCTTTCGGTCGCCCCACGTGCGGCTCACAATGCGGCTCAGTTCGAGCGATACAAGGACGCTCTACGCGCAGGTATGCAGAAGCCGCACGCCACCAACCCTCAACTTGCCAAATACCTGGATGAACTCTACCGACCCGGAGCGAAGATTGGCAGCGGAAGCACCGCTGCCGCTGTGCGAGAGGAACTGGCTAAGGGGGTTAGTGTGGGAGGCCGCACACACTCCCAGAAGGCAGCCGATTACATTCGTGCGCTTCAGAAGTGGCTCCGTGAGAATCCAACAACGCGTCCGGGCGACCGCGCCGCTGCGGAGAACGTGATCAGAGATATGCAAAATGCCTTGAACGGAAATTGAACATGCCCATTCAACCGGAAGAAGCGCTTTCGCGGTTTGGCGATTTCTGCGACTCTCTTGCGGAAGCAGTCGCGCGAGAGCGCGCGGACTGGGAGCCTGAACCTCCACCCCTTACCGTCGTCATGTCAAGGCTTGGACGAGCGGTGGCGTCTGGCGCGCAAGGATGTAGCGAGACCGACCTGAAGCCAGTTTTCGAGCTAGTGGAATCGCTCTTGACAGACGGAGAAGAGTCCGTGAAGGATGCGGTCGCAACTGGTTTCTTGGAGTCATTACTTGGCGAGTCCTCCGCCGGGCGACTGGACTTCCGCAAGATAGCCGCACTCCTTGGAGAAAAGGCGGTTGAATACTGTAGGGAGTGGGACGAGTTCACTGGATGCACGACTCCCGGGTTGGAGTCGTGATTCCTGAGAAGGCAAGCGGGGTCAGACTCTAAAACTCCAATTTCCTACGGGGGGCCAGAGGAGGATGTTATGCTGGCACCATGGCACGACCTCCAAGGCTCGAAATTGCCGGTGTGGACAAGCTGGGGTCAGATCTGGTCTGCACGAGAAACTGGCCGGCGCAGCCGCCGGCACGCGCTACCAGTTCGACTACGATGCCTTGGGCAACGTCGCGCGAGCCCGCGTAGCCCCCGGCAACGTGGCGCAGCTCGCGTCGCAGGTCTTCAACGGCGAGTTGACCGGCGCCAGCGCGCTCTGCGACTGGGACTCCGACGGCGTCGAGGAGCGTTACGCCGAGCATACGTTCACCTGGAGCGCCGGCAGCGTCGTGCTGGTAAGGCTCAGCAGCGCGAGCTTCGACGCGGCGCTGGTGGTCGACGGCCCGGCGGCCGGCGCCGACGACTGGATCATCGACGACAACAGCGGCGGCGGCACGGATGCCTATCTGGTCGTACACGTGGACACCGCCGGGCAGTGGAAGGTGTGGGTGACTTCGCCGGAGGTGACCACCGGCAGCTACACGCTGGAAGTGCTGGTGAATCCCTACCCCTTCGTCCCCAACTGCCTGGTCGAGTTCACCTATACCCACGATGAGCTGGGCAACGTGCAGAGGTCGGCCGACAACAAGAACACGGTCAATGAATATGACTACGATCCGCTCGACCGCTTGCAGCAGGCGCGGCAGTCGGGCACGGGCGTGACGGCCAAGCGGGCCGACTTCACCTATGGCAACGACAGCCGCCCGGCGACGACCACTCGCTACTCGAACCTGGCCGGCACCACGGAGGTGGCCACCAGCACGTACGGGTACGATGACGCGGGGCGGCTCGACGGCCTGGTGCATACCCGCGGCGGAGTGACCTTCAACGACTACGGCTGGACGTACGACGCCGCCGGGCGGATCACCGAGATGGCGTCGAGCGACGGCACGAGCGCGTTGGGCTACGACGCCAGCGACCAGCTCACCTCGGCCGATCACAGCTACCAGACCGACGAAGGCTATTCGTACGACGACAACGGCAACCGCACGAACACCGGCTACGCGACGAGCGACGCCAACCGGATGACGTCGGACGGGGTGTACAGCTACGAATACGACGCCGAGGGGAATCGCATCCGGCGGACGCACAACAGCACGCAGGCGACGACGCGTTACGAGTGGGACCATCGCAACCGGCTGACGCGGGTGACGGAGCATCCCAACGCGAACCCGGCAACGGCGGCCACGCGGATCATCGCTTATGCGTATGACGCCGGCGACCGGCTGGTCCGCCGCAGCTTGGACAGCGACGGCAACGGCACGGCGGAGGCGGTGGCCAAGTACTTTTACGACGGCGACGATTTGAGCCTGGAGTTGAACGGTTCGGACGTGCTCGCGCACCGCTATCTGTGGAACCGGGCGGTGGACGAGATCCTTGCGGACGAGCAGGTGGGCGTGCGGACGGTGTGGGGCCTGGCGGACCACGAGGGGACGATCCGCGACCTCGTCGACAACGGCGGGACGCTGGTGAACCACCGGAAGTTCGATTCGTTTGGGCGGGTGACGGCGGAGACGAACGGCGCGATCGATTTTTTGTTCGGCTTTGCCGAAGGGATGCTGGACGAGGCGACGGGGCTTCAGCGGCACGGGGCCCGCTGGTACGACGCGGCGGTGGGCCGGTGGCTGTCGGAAGATCCGATCAGCTTTGGCGGGGGCGACGCGAATCTCTATCGCTACTGCGGCAACAGCCCGGCGAACTACGTGGATCCGTCGGGATTGTGGTCCTGGGATGCTGTCGATCTTATGTCCGCATTGATTCCGGCCATCGTGTCTCCATTCTTGGGGCCCGCGCTTCCGATTTTGGGGCCGCTGGGTGGCCTCTTGGGGGATGGCTTGGTCGGTGTGGCAACGCAGGCTCTGGGTGGTGGCTTGGTCGGGACTCAGATCGCGGCGATGTTTGGCTGGGGCGGAAGCGGAGGGGGAGGCGGAGGGGCATCGTCGACGGCAGGTTCCGCGCCGACGGGTCCGGGATCACCTAGCGCGCCGCCGGTTGAGAGCGTACACAGCGACTGGGTCGGGGTGGCTACCGGTTGGAGCGGTCTGGCGGCGCAGGAGGCTCAGTTGCGGGTGCCGGAGTTCAGTATTCCGCTGGGCGGAGCGGCGGGGGCGTCGTTCGCGGGCCAAGCGACGGGTGCTGGGTGGGGCATGTCCTCGGCGGCTCGCCGCGAGATGTTGGCTTCGGTGCCGGCGCTGGACAACTTCGCGATTGAGATTGGACCGGGGGCGGCAGCTCAGGTTCAAGGGGAGTCTCGCAATGCGGCAGGCACGCCGAGCAGCGGTGGCATCGGGTTCTGGGATTGGGTTCAAGGCGGGCTGGATGCTGGCGGTGTGGTGGAGCCAACGCCGTTCTGCGATCTGGCAAGCGCGACAATCTCGGCATTCCGAGGTAATTGGGGTGACGCAGGCTTGTCTCTGGCGGGAATGATTCCCTATATCGGCGATCTTGGCAAGGTGGCTAAATATGGTGGCAAGGTTGCCAAGGCTGCCGACGCCGTTGATACTGTAACTGATGCGGCACGACTCGCCGACCGGGCCAGTGACCTCCGTAAGGCTGGAAATGTGGCCCCAGGAGTGGTCTATGATGCCGGACGAGTACCTGGTCCAAACCCGAATAACCTTAGGCAACGGGCAGTCGTGTCTCCTACGGCAGGGGAGGGTGGCGTTTATCTCAAACCTCAAGGGGGGCGCACCAAGGTTGGATCAACTGGCGATTTCCAAGGTAGATACGGGGCCAACTCCCCCGGTGGAATCGAAGTCGAGATACCACAAAGCAGATTCGGACCGGCAGCGGACGATAGCGCATACCGTTGGACACCGCGTCGTCAACGACGATTCGATGAGGAATACCTTTATAGAATCACGCCGGCGGATGTTCGCTACCAAGCCCCGAAACCTGTTTCGCCGGTTGACCAGACCAAGTGGGACGAGTACCGACGTATCTTCGGATACGGTGATCTGCCAGCAGACTTCTGAATGGGAGAGGTAATAATGGACGAATTACTTCGGCGATTGCTAAATCGTTTGGAGGGAATCGGCAAAGTCCACGAAGAGCTTTATGACTCCGAAGTTCGGGAGCAGATGAGCGAGGCTGTCTTCCAGGGGTTCATCCGAATGAAAGATAGATATGAGGCGCCGGGTGAGTTCGGGTTGCACACGCCCGAGGCGAATCGGGAAGTGAGGGATGCGCTTTTGGAGTATATTGGTGCGGCGACGGTCAAAGCCAACGATTTGAGACTGTCTTCCTTTCACGAACGTCTCCGATCGTTTCAGAACTCGAAAGTCGAGTCTGACGGAGACGGAGCCTTCTTCGACGACTTCTTCGGCTATTCTCCACCAGACATGTTTGATTCGGCCGGGAACGTAACAAAGGTATAGCTCATGCGCCGTTCACTCAACCACCCCTGTCCTGGTCCAGTGGATCTTGCGCTTCCTCCAACCCGCTCGGGTCTGTCATCGCGGTCACGAAATTGCCCACGTACCGCGAGAGGTTCATGTCCCCCGCCTCGAAGCCGAGGGGGTCTTCGCTGAGGAACTTGCCGAGGGCCGGGTGGTAGTAGCGGGCGCGGTGGTAATTGTCGCTCAAGGGGAAAAGCAATTGTTGCTAAATAGCCTTGCATGATTCTGGGAGCTAATGCCCGCCCTTTTGGGCGTAGAGCCGCTGAAGGCGCCGATCTTTCCTCTTCAGGTAGGAGCGGACTTCACTCATGAGGTGTCCTATGGTACGG
>JAAYEH010000138.1 GCA_012728855.1 Rhodopirellula sp.
AAGGATGTTGAGGGCAAGATCGATGCCCAGCACAAGGCCCATCTCAAGTCAAGCCTACAATTCCTGCGGAAGTACGAAGATTCAAGCGACAAGAACGAGTTGCAGACAGCGTTGCGGGAAGCTCGGTTCGCTGCAAACATCTATAGCACGCTCGCAGCCGATGAGGCGAATGGGCCGGCCCGCCTTCCGGTCCTGAACTGCCGCGGGCGTCTCTACATCGTTTCTTTGCTGACCGAGCTACGATGCATGATGTCCTCCGACGACTCCAAACAGGCATTACAGCGGATCGATGAAGAAAGCCCGGACCTAAAAAAGCTTGCTGAGGTTTGTTTCGAGCAAACGCTCAAGACAGACCCCGAACGCTACCTGCGGGCAGCGTTCCAACCACACGGCGTCAGCCTGAACTTGATGACAACCATTTATCAGCAAGCTAGGCAGTTGGGAATCATTGACGAACCGCAGGTCGATGACGCGAACGCTTTGTTTGAGTATGTCCGCTGCCAGCTTGAGCGGGGCGAGACTTATGCAGCGTGGTGGCGTCGCGGGAATATCGAGGCCGAGATGCAAAAACTTCGGTATCTGCTCGCCTGTCTTGAAGAAACCAGCCGGATCGAGGGACTTAGACTGATGATAGGCGACATTCACCAGAGGGGTGGTTCGCTGTCAGAACTGGTCAAGAGTCTCAAGGAATGGAAGGAAAAGCAGGCGGTGCAGGAGAAGGCTGGAGAGGCACCGCCTGTGTTTGCATACGCTTTTTGACAGGCCGCATGCTCATCAGCGTCTTCGGCGTCCATGCCCGCCTGGCTGCGAGTGTGCCAGCATCCGATGTGCCCCCACAGCACCGGGAGGATTCCGGGTAGCACCGATGTTGTCGCCTCGGTCGGTTTGTCACAGCCTGAGATCGGTTGTGCCGTTCGGCCGGTGTCGAACATTTCCGGATCCCGGCAGACCTTTGCTTCGGCCATGCCGGGGGCTCTCTTGTGCTGGCAAACGAAGACCCGGTATTCCGCGACAGGTGAGCAGACGATCTTCAATGCCAGACCTGACGGTGCAGACGACGTTTTCAGCCTCATCCAGACGACCAGGGCCACTATCGGCCTGGTCTCTCTTCGTCGCTTCCGACCTCCATCATTGTCCACCTCAATTTCCCTTTCCCAGCATCTTTCCCAGAATCTCGTTCACTTCAAGTCCCTCCAAACCGCTCCGGTCGGCACGCACCTTCTCAGTCAGTTCGAGGCCAGTGCGGACCATTTCTTCTTCGCCCAGCCCGCTCGCCTGCATTGCCTCCCGCCGCTCGATCCGTCGCAGTTTCGATTCGGCCTCGATAATGGCAAGGTTCAAACGTTCAACTTCCGTCGCCATTCCCTGGGCTTGCCGAGCAATCTCCACCAACTCCTCGGCGAGCGGTCGCCCTTCGGGGACGTTTTTCAAGTCGGCGGATGAAGCAACTCCGAGTCGCTGAAGTTGCTCGACCAATGTTTCCTGGTCACGGCGGAGATCGTCCAGAATCCGCTGCATGCCATCCCGCTGCACCTTCCACTCAGCGACCTGGGCCGTGTACTGATCGAGTTCGTCTACGGCCACGGGCTCTGGGGACGCTTCCACGCTCCAGAACGACAACGGCAAATTCACACCAAGAAGCAGCAGCATCGTCACTGGAAAACCAACCGCCCGATCAAAGCAGATCAACGACAATACGACCAGTCCCACGCAGAACCACGAGATCGTCGCGAACAGGAACGGAGTCCAGCCCGCAAATCTCCAGGGCAAGAGAGGGAGGAACTGAATTCCGCTTTCCGCCTTGGGCAACCACTGGAGAACCAGAGCCGACCCAATCAGCAACCCCAGCACCAATCCGAGGCAACACGGCTTTCCCGAATGAGCCGAATGGATCATCATCGCCAAGGCGATGCCGATGGCCGTACACGTCACGAGATAGCCCATTGGAATCCAGCGGTCTTGCCCCAGGCACACCCAAGGCCAGCCAATCTTCGTGTTCAGGTCACCGAATAGACAGATCGCCGCCAGGATGGGGGCGAGAACCATGTAGACACCATCCTCGCGTTCCATAGGAATACCTCCCTCAAGAAAAAGAAGCGGCCAGGGTGTCCTGGCCGCTGGTTGGAAACTGACTTCAGCGAGATTTGATAACTCGGTCGATGTCGGCGGCGAGTTCGTCGTCAACAGCCGTGCTGCGGAGAATCTCCTGGATCGATCCCGAGTCCAGCGTGACCTGCCGAAGCATTTCCTGGTGGAACGCCAACTCGCCGTCGATCTTGACTTCCAGGTCTCGAATCTGCCGTTCGAGGGCATCGAAGTCGAGCGGGCCGACCTCCTCGCACACCCGAGCCGCATCTTTGACTGCTTCCAGAGCGGCGGCTTTGGCGTCGATCTCGATGAGGAGTTGCTTCAGACTGTCGAGGCGGTCTCGGCTTTCCTCTTCTCGGGATTCGAGCAGGGCGACGACAGTTTCCAGGCGGTCATGTGTGGCCTGGAGAGTTTCACCGTGGGCGGCGAATCGTTTCCGAGCCGAGAGGGCACGGTTCGCCATGCTACTGATTTCGGAGGGGGAGTAGTTCTGCCCTGCGATCTCAACGTGGCGATCTTGCCCGAGGAGATCACGGAGCCGGGCGAGCCCCTTGTCCGTTTCGTCGAGGTTGCCCTGGACGGCGGCAAGGTCGCCCGAGATTCTGGACAAGCGGACCTGGATCTCGATTCGGGCCTTCGTCAGGTTGGCAAGGGCGGCACCGGCTTGTTGGATCGCGGGGTCGATCTCCCGACGCTTCACCTCGATTTCGCCGAGGAGGGAATCGACCTGGGCGAGAATCTGATCTCGGGCGATTTCGAAGCGGGGGTCGCCGCAGCCGGTGATGGCCAGGAGAAAAAAGGAAAGAAGTAGGTGCCGTGGCATGGCAGTCTCCTATGGAAGGGTGGAGTGGAAAACGCCACGGCGTAGTTGGTGTCCGTTAATTCGAAGGCTGCTGCTCAGACCTATTGCGTTCCTTCAAAGGGTGGTTGTGTAGGTCGCCGTTGAGCCTTACTTGAACAAAGAATTCGTGGAGGAGGGCTGGGCTCCACAGATTGCACCAGCCTGCTTTCGAGGAAGAGGACGGCGGTACTCTGCACGTTCAACGGGGAGCCGCAAGTATGTCGAGCAATACCGCAACAACGCGAGGCCAATGGTGCTACCAATTTGCTACCAGTTGGTCTCCAAGAAACAGAAAAGGACTTGCGGGCTGTTTCCGCAAGTCCTTGTTATTCCCGAAGATGCGAGAGACAGGATTTGAACCTGCACCCCTTGCGGGACTGGATCCTAAGTCCAGCGCGTCTGCCAATTCCGCCACTCTCGCTCATGTTTCCGTCGCGTTGCCTTCGCGTTCCAACTCTTGATTCTCTTTCAAGTTGAGTTGGACGATCCCTCCCGGAACGGATATTGTGACCTATCTTGAACACGATGGCAAGCCGCCGAAGAGGCGGCTCCAACTTCACACGCTTGCCACCGATCGGCGCCGCATGGTATCGCCACAATTTCACCCTCGCGGCTGCACGGGATTGGCGGCGTCGCCGGACATCGGCTTGGCTTTCGGCGGCCACGGGCTGGGACCGGGCACGCGGACGTTATGGACGGCCGTGCGGCCCGAGGCCAGTTCCCTTGCCTCGATCTGCCAGACCCCGATCGGATCGTTGATTGCTACGTCCAACGGGATCTCGACTTGCCCGTCCGCCGCGCCATAATAGCCGCTGAACTCGGCCGTGTCGCCCGCGGAGGTACGGATGGTCACTTCCACCGGCACGACGGCGTCGATCGGCTTGCCCGCGACGTCGAGCACTCCGATCAGGCACTTGCCCGACTTGCCCCGCTCGATCGACTCCGGGCCCGAGATCGCCACTTTCGCGATCGGGCGGCCGGTGATCATGTACAGCCCGCCGTCGCACGGGCCGAGGGCGATGTCGGCCAACAGGTGGCCGTTTTGCTCCCGAGCGTTCATCGGCATCCGGCCGAGCAGATCGTAGACAAACCCGGCCGGGCGGCGAACGGCTACCGTCGCCTCCGACGGCAAGCCGTTCTCCATCACGCGGCCGTGGTGACCGACGTAGTCGCCGTACTCGCGGTGGTCGTTCACCACGAAGACGTAGTCCGTATCCTTGTAGCGGCGCAGGTAGGGAATGACGTCGCGATTGGTCGTATCGACGTAGGGCCGGTAACTCGCATCCAGCTTTTCGCGGAGTTCCGCGGCCAGGGCCATCAGGGCCGCTTTGTCTTCCTTGGCCTTGCCGGTCCGCTCGTAGGCCGTCAGCACGATGTCCGGCTTAATCGCCGGCGCCAATCGCTCATCGCCGATCACGATCCCGCCCGCCGCCTGGAACTGCTTGACCTTGGCGGCAACCGACTCGGTGAGCACGTCGCAATCGGCCATGATCAGCGCGCGGTAGCCGTCCAGTCCCTTTTCGGCCACCGTCTCGTCGAACACGATTTCCGGCTGCAGATGGGCCCAGAGCGAAATCAGGAAGGCATCGCCCTGCCATTTGCCGCTCCAGCCGTAGGTGCCGCGACGGGCGAACATTTCGGAGGAAAAACTTTCGAGAAAGGCCACGTCGCTCGCGGCGCGGGGCACCTGGAGGAGCGTCGGCCCCAAGGGGCGAACGACCTGGCGGACGAGTCGGGCCAACTCGTGCTGCGTCTGCGGGTTTGTGTAGCAGTAGGAGCCCGGTGTATCGACGGGAACCAGTGATTGCCAACCGTGGTACATGATTCCCCGAATCGGCCGCGCGATCTTCGTCCAAAACGCCTCGCGCATGTGCATCGGAGCAATGGTAATGAAGGGCGCCTCGGGCTGCTCGATTTCCCAGCGGGCTTTGTAGGGAATTGCATCTTCCGGCTTCTTCGCTTCCGGCGCCGTCTGACTGCGATACCAAATCACTTGGGTCATTTTCATCACGTCCTGCCCCGGCTTATTCTCTGCCATGGCGAGCAGTTCTTCGGTGGCCACGGCAATTCGGATCGGGTCGGGGTAGGAATAGGTCCATTGCGAAAGGAAATCGACGTCGCCGCCGCTCCCGTAAACCTTGGCAACGCGAACCGCCGGATCGTGATAGGTCCAGAATCCCTCTTTTTCGGTCGACTTCAAGCCGCGAACCAGTTCCGAGTTCAGCCCGTTCCAGCCGTCGCCGACCTTCCAATACCACTTGTAGTACGTGTAGATGGGATCGTTGTCGGCAATGACGCGCGAGGCGGGAAAATCGGGCAGCTTCGTGTAGTCGACGCCCCATTTGGCGCTCACCCCGGCCGGGATATCGATTCCAGCCGACGCGCGAAAAGCTTCAAGGTCATGGGGGTGGAAGCAGCAGTTGGCGCCGTCGCGGACCTCGGTATGAACCATCGCCGCGCCAAAGGCGGGGAAGGGACCGTAGGCTTGCGCCACCGACGCGCCGACGTTGTAGCAATACTTCTGCAACTCGGGGAATAGCCCGCAGATGTCCTTGGTATACGGCTCTCCCTTGCGATCAACCCGTTGAAACTCCTTCCGGTCGCGGACGGCCGAGGCGGGGGAGAGACTCGCCACCACGGTCATATCGTCGGCGAGGGCGTCGTCGAGCATCTTTTTGTTTTTCTCCACGGTCTCCGGCTGCGACGGACTGATCGGCTTGCCCGCCTCGAAGATGGCGCCGTAATCGGCGCCGAGGCCCAACGCGTGGGTGAATCCGATCCGCTTGAGGCGGTCCATTTCCTCGTCGATTCCGCCGTAAACACCCCACATGAGCACGGGAAACTGATTCGGCGGGCGGCGGGCCACCAGCCGCAGCGTGAAAGAGTCGAGAGTCTGGAACGCCTCCGGGGCGGTGGCGACGAGTTGGGAGTTGATCGTGTATTCGCCCGGCCGCAGTTGCGTTTGGACCGGATAGTTGATCGTGACCGCGGCGCCGGGGGCAAGATCGGCGACCGGGGTCTTCTGCGGCGCAAGACCATCGGTGTCGATGGCGACCTCGGCGGCGGCCAACGGCGAACGCTGTAGATTGGTGACGGTGAAGCGGACCACAGCGCCGGACTCCATGCGAATAAAGCTGGCGCGGTCACTGGTCCGCTCGAACTTGGCACGGCGGAATTCCCGCACGCCGTTGCAGAGGCGAACCTGGTCGATCAGGCCGGGGAAGCCGTGGTAGTAGCTGCCGACCCGATCACCGATCGAAAGGACGTGGCTGCCCGGCGAAATCGCTTTCCGCCCCGGCATGAGCTTTCTGGAGGCGGGAACGCCGTCGATGTAGAAGGCTCCCGTGCCGGCGCCGTCGTAAGTGAAAGCGATGTGGCGCCACGTGCCCGGCTCGAATTTCATCGGCGGAGCGTGCCACGTCTCCGATCCGGAACCGAAACCGAGCACGGCGCGGGCGATCCGCAGATCGTTGCGATCCGCCGCCCCGAGGATCAACTGGTAGTCGTTGTGGGCGACATACTTCTTGTCGATCAGGAAGGACTCGCCGTACTCGTTGGTCAACTCGGCCTTCGGTTGGAGCCACAGCTCGATGGTAAACGGTCCCTTGGGGCTGAGGTCGGGATGGTTTTTGACGATAGCCGCATGGCGCTCGTCGGCAACAGGCCAGCCGGGAGCCGACTCCAGCGCACCGCCGAAGCGGCCTTCGGCGGCGGTCTTGGCGCCCTGAAGCGACAGATCGTGTCCATGGCCGGAATCGTCTTTGGTCTCCGCGCCGCCATTGAATTGCCAGAGCCCGACGACGTGCGCGCCGGTGGCATCCTCGCCGGCGTACTGCGACTGCCACGGGTCGCAGAGCAGCACCGCCGGCGGCTCAGCCGCCGAGACAAGACTGCCGGCAAGTACCGCCAGCAAACCGAGAGCGTTGCGGTAGATCGATTTCATGGGAGGAACCTCGCTGAGGGTGGTGGCGTAGGCGTTTCGATTCGGCGAAACAATACGTATCGCAGTTATCCGTGGTGGGGGCGAGGGGGTCGGGAGTCTTTCTCTGTGTCGGCCGGAAAAGCGTCCATCCGTACACGAAAGCGTCGCCCGGCCGGCACAAAAAAAGACTCCCGACCCCTTCCCACGTCCCTTCCCACGTCGATTTCGCGACAGCTATTCCTCCGCCGATTCTTACGCGGCGCAGACCGCTGGAAAACGCGCATTTTAGCCCCGCGCCGTGCCGGGGGAAAGGGATTGAAGGAAATTCGCGGGGGGGATTCTATACCTGATTATCTGATTCTGCCTGCAACACCGGTTTGATCGCCGTGGCTGACCGGAGACAAAGCGAAGATGTCATTCCCACGCGATCAGGCTGCCGTCGCGGGTTACGACAAACAGCCGATTGCCCGCGGCGGACATGCCGTCGAAACGGGGCGGGCTGGAAAGCTCCTGTTGCGACAATCGCTTCCCGCTCATTGGGTCGATCGCCAGCAGCACTCCCCCCTTGCGGCCTTCCAACGCGCCCAGCGGGTCGGCCGTGTCGACGATGTCCGGCGGACCGGCGGCAAAGAGCGTGTCGCTGGTCAGTGCCATCGCCTCGATGCGGACCGGGAGGTACTCCTGCCAGACGGCCGGTGTGCCGCGGGTGAAACCCGCCCCTTTATCGACCTCCACGGAATAGTCGTCGTAACGATTCGTGATCGTGCGGCCGTCGTATTGATACGGCTCCATCAACGGGTCGGGCAACCACTTGATCGGTTTCGGCGCCTCGGGGTCGCCGACGACAAACGGGCGGGTTGTGTTCTTGTCGCAGAAGAGGAGGTAGCCGGTCGTCTCAGGGTAGAAGAGCGGGCTGTGGATGTTCCGCTCGACAAACCATTTCGTCGCCCATGTGTTCTCGGAGTCGAAGACGAGCAGATTGCCGGATTTGGGGGCGAAGAGCATGAAGTGAAAGCCGGGCCAGCGACTGCCGAACGTCCAGAAGATGCGGTTGAAGCCCGAATCCTCCAGCAGGCCGCCCGTGGCGATGATGTGGTCGCCGCCCATGTAGCGGTCGCCGTAGCGGGTGTTCCACGGGGTTTCGATCGGGTTCAACTGGGCGTCGAACATCTCCTGCGTGCAGAAGATGTGTTTCCCATCCGTGGTGAGCACGTCGATATTCGAGCCGTTCATGGCAAAGTGCTCGCCGATATCCTTGGTAAGATCCGGGTGAGGCTCGTGTACACGGGCATGATGCACCATGCGGCCGGTTTGAGGTTCCAGGGCATAAAAGTGGGCGCCTCCGTCGATCAGCGTCGATCGCCCCGCCGCCACGTAGGCCAGCGAGTCAAGCACGAGCACCGTCCCGTGTACCGGCCAGGGCGATTCGACCTGTCCAAAGGCGACGATTCGCCGTGTGCTCGGGGCGGCCTGAAAACGCCAGGCGAGTTCGCCGTGAGCGGCATCGAGGCAGTAGACGTTTCCGTCGTTCGCCCCGAACAACAGCAAGCCCGCATGGTAGGTGGGAGCGCTGTCGACGCGTCCGCCGGCGATAAACCTCCAAAGCTCTTCGCCGGTTGCGGCATCGAAGGCATAAACGGTCTGGCGGTCGACGGCGGCCACAAATACTCTGCCGGCGGCAATGGCGGGCTGCGTGAGCTTGCCTTGCAGGCCCACCTCCCACTTCTTCTTCAACTCGCGGGCAACCCTTGCTTGCCGGTTGGAGCCGCTCCGCTTCGCATCGGCGCGATAGCAAGGCCAATCGGCCGGACCGGACGGCGCGGCGACGGTTCTTCCAAAGGCGGAACCTCGCTGTAGCCGCTCCGGCGAGGAAGGATCGAGAACAGCGGCGCCGGTATCAGCGCCACTGGTTGCCACCAGACCGTTCATCTTCGCGCCGACATAACAGAAACACTGGTCGGGCGGCGTGTAGAGCAGGCCGTTGCAGGGCAAGACCCCGTAGCGGCATGAGCCCCGCAGCCAGTCCTGCCGCATATGCCCCTCTCCTTCGAGGTCGAGGAATTCGGCGCCGCGTTTGGGATAGAGGATGAAGCGCTCGGTCGCTTTGCCCCGATAGCAGCGAAGGTGGTGGCCGGGCGACATCGCGTTGGGAACGTCGATCGTTCGCCGCAGCTCTCCCGTCCGGAAATCATAGCCCGACAAACGGGCGCCTGCGAACCGAGAGAGCGTCGGCCAGTGTTCCTCTCGCCCTTGGAGAATGCCGACGGTCTCCTCCACCCGCCAGACGAGATCGTCGATCACAAACAGATCGCGGCCCGTGTCGGGCCCCTTCCAGAGCGGTCTACCATCGGCCAGCGAGAAGGCAACGGCGCCGCTCTTGCCGGAAGCGATAACCACGTCCTTGTGAATCACGACGATCCCGCTCGCCGGGCAATCGACTTGCCAGCGCAGTTCACCGCCGCGCTGATCGTGGCAGAGCAGCTTCGGCCCGCGCTGAAAGACGACGACCCCGCTGCCCGCGGTCAGCGTCAGCGCGTTCATATTGCCAACCTCTTGCGACCATCGCATGTTGCCGTTTGTCGCATCCATCGCCGCCAACTTCGTGGAGGCTCTTCCGCCGCGGCGTTGTGCCTCGTCGGCTTGCGGGGACTGAATTCGCGCGAAAATCGTACCGCCTTCGACAACGATCTCCTCGGCGCCTTCGGACCCTTTGCACTGGTGGACGACGTTGCCGGTTGCGGCGTCGAGGATGCTCAGCGGAGCGGCTTGGAAACCGAGCGTCATGTAAACGCGCTGGCCGACGGCGACCAGACGCCGCGGCACTTCCGCGGGAAAACGGCCGCGCTGGCCGCGAAGTGTCCGCCAATCGAGATCGCCGATCTCGGGCTTCCATTGCTGCCAGCCCCACGGCCGCAGCGGGCGTTTCCAGAGCGTGATGCCGTTGAAGGCGTCGCGGGCGATCAGCGACCAGCGGGCGGGAAAACGCGGGTCGGTAATCCCGGCGGGCCCTTCGTCAAGGATGTAGAAGAGGCGTCCGCCGGCCGAGACCATCGCCGGCAGGCTCGAATCGATTTCGTGGCTGCGGCAGTACATCGGTTCGACCATCCACTGCAACGCCGAGGCCGGCGCAACGCGCCGATCCGCCGCCACGGCGTTGCCATCGGCCCCGTGGAGAAAATGGGTCCATTCGTCGATATCCTCGGGCCAAGGCTTCCTGACGATTCGCGGCGCCGCCCCGGCCGCTTGTCCCGCCCACGAACAGGATGCGCCGCCGGGCGCCAACGCCCGCATCACCTCTTCCTGCGGTAATTCGATGCGACCACCGGCCGCCACGCTGTCGTTGAGCAGGATCAGATTGACCAGATTGTCGGCGTAGGGAAGCTTCCGGCCGTCGAACAGATCAACGGTGACTCTTCCGTACAGCCCCCTGGCCTCGATCTCCTTCTTGGCCAGCGCCGCTTGTTGTGCGTCGGTCGTGAGCATCTCGACGACGACCGCTTCGCGGTCGACGAGCGCGGCAACACGCTCGGCATCAACCCAACCGATCGCAACGACCAGGCCCCCCTGAAAACCGGTCTGCTCATAGATCCGGTTCACCGACGCCGACTCGTCCGCCGCGGCCGGCGAACCTCCCAGCAAGAGCGACACGAGCAGCGCCGGAAAGAATGTCGCAAAACCTGGCATCTCGGGTCTCCGCATGGCAGGAACAGATCGCGGTCTCGCTTCGCTCCCGCACGGCCGAACGATTCTGCCTATTCGAACGAAGTCTTCCGGTCATCATAGCCTGGGCAACTCCCCGGGAAAACGGCTCTTCCGCAGAATTCGTGGGTTCCTTCGCGCGATTCGCAATCGGTGGAAACGGTGCTCTCGACAGGGGATATGTCCGTTTCGCCGCGAAAAGACGGCAACAGAGAAGAGGAACCCGTACTTGAACACAGAGTACGGGTTCCTCTTCTCTGTTGCCGTCTTTTCGATACAGGAAAACTACGTACCGCTTCCGTCAGATTAACGGGAAATCTCGGTGTTCCTGAGTGTCAACGGGCTGAACTTACCCACAGATTCTGCGGAAGAGCCCGCAAAACTAGACGCCGCGGTCTAATGCTTGGAGACTGCCACCGAGGAGGTTTCCTTCGATTGCCGCCACGGCGGCGCGGAGATCGCGCAGGGCATCCAGGTAGGCAAGGCTCGTCTGAAAATAGGTCCGTTGCGCTGTCAGCAGCATCAGGTAGCTGAACTCGCCCTGCCGATAGCCCGAACTCACCAGCTTCAGCGATTCTTCGGCGTTAGGCATAATGTCCCGGTTGTACTTCTCCACCTGTTGATGGGCGGTGGCGTACTGCTCGAATACGGCGGCCAACTGCTGCCGCAATGCCAACTGTACCCGTCGGACCTCATGCTGGGCCGCGGTCAACTCGGCTTGGGCTTTGCGGATGTTCCCCTGGTTTCGATTGTGGACCGGGATGGGGACGCCGACTTGCACGGTGGTATAGGTGTCCTGCGTTGCGTTGTCGTATTGTACGCCTGCCTGCAAATCGACGTTGGGCACCCGTCCGGCGGCCTCTCGGCTCAACGCTGCCCGGGCACGGGCAACGCCGGCCTGAGCACCGGCAAGTTGAGGGCTCTCAATCAACAGTCGATTCAAGGTGTCCTCCCAAGTGAAGGGAACGATGTCGTCCTGTAGATTGCCGGCCAAGGGGGTCGGCTGCATCGCCGGGTCACCGACGACTGCCGCCAACGTTCGCCAAGCGCCCGTGTACCGGTTCTGCGCCTTCTGGAGAAGGATTTGGGCCGAATCGGCTTCGATTCTTGCTTGCAAGACATCGGTGCGCGCCACTTCCTTGGCCTTCATCAGTTGTTCGGCGGTCTCGACTCCGCGCTCGCCGATACCGACCAACTGTTGGGCAAGTTCCACGGTGCGCTGCGCGACGAGAACCTCGTAAAAACCGCGTCGCACGTCCGTGAGCACGCGAAACCGCTGGGCGGCCCAGACGAACTCGGCCTGTCGAACTTCTTGGCCGGCTACGGCCCGGTTCAATTGCAGCTTTCCGGCGGTAACAATCTCCTGACCGATGAATCCACCCTGTTGCCCGGCGCGCCCCTCGTTGCCGATTTCACTCCCCAGATAACCAACGACGGGATTAGGGTACAGGCCCACTTGAAGCTGTTCGCCGCGTGCCGCTTGCACTCGGGCCGCGGCCTGGGCCAACGTGGGATTGCACCTTTCGGCGATGGATTCCAATTCGGCCAGCGTCATGCCGGGTGCGGACGGATGTCCGGCGGGTGGCAGGAAGCCATGCTCGGTCGGATGTCCCAACGGTGGCCTAACAAGTTCCGGCGCGAGGGCGCCGCGAGTGTCGGCAGGAAGAGGAGCAGCAGCAACGCGTAGCTCCGGGGGCTGTGCGGCAGCTTGTTTCAGTGCCGGCCCGGCCAAGAAGACCACTATTATCATCGCGAGTCGCATGAGCCTTCGCCTTCGTCCGTTCCACCCATCCGCGGGAAGCCGAAACGCGGTGTGGGTCGCTGATCCGATTGGAACGATCTTGCCTGCCGTATCAGCTATTTCGGCGAGGCAAGACGAGTCCGACAAATATCCTAGGACGAGACGGCATAATCGCTGCAACCGTTCTGCCTTGACATGCGTTTCGGCCATGGCGATTGACACTTCCGAAAGCACCATCCCTGAATGCGGGAATCGGAGAAGAGGAACCCGGACTGTCGTCTTCAATGCAATACGGGTTCATCATTCCCTGCTCGTTCATTGTTTTGTCTCTCCCATGCCCGGCAAGACCTACGGTGGAACAATCAAGAACCTCGTCGTGGCAGGCAACAAAGCACGCCACGTCGCGTCCCGCGCAGGCCGTTGGCCGGTTCGGGTAAACGATCTTGATTGCGGCCAAAGGCCGCCTTACGTCAGCGCCTGATCCACGGGACGTTTCTGAAGCTGCTGGCGAACCTGGTTGAGCCATTCGCGGGAGGGCGTCATGTAGGGGCGGAACTTCTCGTGCCAGCCCTGCCCTTCATGGTAAAGAACCGCGCGATGGACGCCCAAACGGCTGGCTAGCGGCGAATCGATCAACGTGCTCGAGTCGTTGCTGTTCATCTGGAAGGCCACCCGCAGCTCCAGGTCGCGGAGGGCTTGGCGGTCGAGCCAGCGCGAGACGTTGTTCATCGTATCGCACCAGACGAGGGTGTGGACGCCCAGCGGCGGACCATCGCGAAGGATGCGTCCGAACTGCTGCGCCGCGCTGGGCGGTTTCTCCTCGCCGAAGCCCGACATCCCGAAGTCGTCCTCCGCGCGCCGCAGATCGCGAAAGCGACCGAGGTCGTAGACGATCAGGTAGAGGGGCGGCGCGTCCTCCACGGCGCCCTGCTCGCGCCGTTGGACCTCCGCGGCCACCTCGGCGACGACCTGCCCGGCGTCGCGTAGACTGCCCACGCGCATCGGATGCGGAACCGTCTCGGCCAGGCGGCCCCAATAGCCGGCCTCGGGGGCCTCGGCGCGGGCGCCGTCCAAGATGTAAAAACGGGCGCCGTCGGCATCGGCAGAAGCTTCCGGCGGCGGCGATTGCGCAGCGAGACTGATCGCCGCGATGGCCAGAATGCCCAAGGCTGATTCCTCACGCTGACCGACCAGCAAGAGATTGCTGCCGCTCTGGCGAGCCAGCGTGGCGGCCGTCGGCTCCTTGATGGAAACGGCCGCCCCCAGCCACGCCGTCGGCGCGCGCGGCGACTGAGCCCAGGCCGGCGCCGCGAGCAACGCGGCCAGCGCCGCATTCTCCCGCACGTCGGCCGCCACGTTTCCTTCGAAGACGATCGGCGGCGGAGCAACGCAGTGGCGGTCGGCGGCGATGGCGGCGACCTCGTCGAGATAATCGTCGCGCTCATGGTCGGAGAGCCAGGCGACCTGGAAGGGATGGTTGCCTTCGTAGAGGCCGTTGGCGTCGTTGTAGATCGCCTCGCCGGGCCGGGTGAGAAGCCTGGCCCCGGTGTTGTCCTCGCTGAGGATCAAATGCGCGTCGGATTCGCTGCACTGCAAGGCGATGCGAACCGCCATTTGCCCCAGCGTGGTCCGCGCCAGGGAATAGGCCCCGCCCAGCGTCTGCGATCCCAGCAACACGTGGATCCCAAAGGCACGTCCCTGGCGGACGAGGCGGTCCAAGAGCAAGGCCGCGCTCTGGCCGATGCGATCGTCCTCGACAAAAAGTTCCTGAAATTCGTCGACGATCAACAGCGTCCGCGGGAGCTTGTCGTCCGGTCTGGCCGCCCGGAAGCCGGCCAGGTCTTGCACGCCGAGCTTGCGGAACAAATCGCCGCGGTGGCGGAGTTCGGCATCGAGCCGCTCCAGCACACTCAAGCCGAATTCCCGCTCGCTCTCAATGGCCACCACGCGGGCGTGAGGCAGACGGTGGGTTGCGTAGGTTTTGAACTCGACCCCCTTCTTGAAGTCGACCAGGTAGAACTCGACCTCGTCGGGGGAGTAACGCAGCGCCAGGTTGGCCACAAGCACGTGCAACAGCGTCGACTTGCCCGAACCGGTCTTGCCGGCGATGAGCACGTGCTGCGATGTCCCGCGGCCCAGGCGCAGGCTCTGCAGCTTCATCGCGCCGGCACGGCCCAAGGGGACGTCGATGCCGTTGCGAGCGTCGGCCGACCAGCGGTCGCCGTCGGTCGGGCCGATGTGGCTGAAGGGTACCTCGACGCGGTCGGCATCGGGCGCCTTCCGCCCGACCGCTTTGACGATTTCGGTGAAACGCTCGGGGGCGGGAAGCCGTTGCGGCAGAAGCGGCAATTCGCCGTAGCTGTCGTGCGAACCGACGAATCGGCCGCCTTGCCAGGAGAGGCTCAGCGCGTAGGGCTCCAGTTCGGAGAGCGTGAAATTCGGCGGCAGAGGCTGGCTGCGGTCGAGGCTGATGAGCGTGAACACGCCGCAGCGGGCGCCGCTGGCCACGATGCTCGCCAGCCGCCGGGCGGCGTCTTCGTTGAAATTGGCCGGAAAATTCGCCACCACCAGCACCCGGTACGGCTCCGCCATCTCTCCGGCTGCCGCGTTGTACTGGTGAATCGACTCGAATTCGTTGCGAAGGTAGACCTGCAGCACGTTTTCCATGTGCTCGGTCAAGTCGGCGAGCCGTTGGGGGATGTGGGCCGCATCGGTCCAGATCCGACTGGCCACGAGTTGCTCGTCAAAGTCAGCTAAGTGCATAAAGGCGGAGAAGTTTTCTCCCAAGCCCACGGGATCAATAATGGTGAAACGCACCTTAGCCGGCGGCACTGCGGTGAGCATGCGGAGCATCACCGACTGGAGGATTTCGACCGCCGCCTGGCGGCCCTCCCCTTCGGATTTCAAGAGCAAAAGCGACCGGTCGGGAAAGGGGAGCAAGGCCGGCAGGGCGAAGCGGGTATGGCCGGGCCGGAGACTTTCGTCTTCCGGGATCCCGCCGGGGATCTTCGCCAGTTCCACCTCGTAATGTCCCAAGGGGATCGGCGGCAGCACGTCGGTGGCGGGAGTCCAGGCGTTCCAGTCGGTTCGGTCCCAGTCCGGAAAGAACTGACCGCAGGCGTTGTCGATCTCGGCGGCGGCGTTATGGAACTTTTCGATGCCGGTTTGCCAGCCGGCAGCCATCTCGCGCCAGCGCCGCTGGAACCGCTGATCGCTTTCCAAGAGAGCCCGCTGGCCGGAAACTTTCAACCGTCCGATCTCGCGCTGGAAGGCTTCGGCCAATTCGCAAACCACGCGATCGCGGCGTTCGGTCGCTTCGGTGAGTTCGCGTTGGCGCCGTTGGGCGATTTCATCCAGCCGTGCCGCTCGGCTCTTCTCCACGCGGTCGAGGTCGGCATTCTTGCGGAGCGAGAACTCTTCCGAGCGGACGGCAAACTCCGAATCGGCCTCGCGGACCGCGTCGTCACGGCGTTGGACGATGGTGGCATACTGGGCATCGCAGTCCGCCTTCGCCTTTTGGAGCACCCTCAGCCGCAGCGTTCGTGCCCGCGCCACGGCCTGCCGAAGTGGGAGAAGAGCCGTCTCCGACTGCTGCCGCGCGATTCGGTAGAGCCAGGGAAAGAGCACCGCCGCCGCCACGGCAACCGTGAAGAGACTGGCCGGCAGCCAGTAGCCATTTTCCCAGCCGAGCAACAAGGCCCAAAGGGCGCTGGCCGCCAGCCACATCAGCACAACCAGCAAGAACGGGCGAGAACCCTCGAACGTTGCCGGCGCCGACTGCCGCAGCAGTTCCTCGTAACGCTGCCGTGCCTCGCCCACCAATTCGGCGATCTGCAGCATCAGCGTGTTGTTGTCCGAGGGCTCGTCGCATTGAGGTTCGGGATATTCACGATATTGCCGACGACGTTTGACCAGCGCGGTCGATTGCCGGTCGAGTCGGTCCAGTTCGCCCTGCCAGGCCGTCAGTTGCGCTTCGATTTCAGCCAGCTTCCGGTGCGGAGCGTCCTTGGTGGCCTCGAACAGAGTGGCCGTTTCCCAATGAGCTTCTTCGTAGCGGCGCTTGGCAAACGCCTCCGCCTCCTCGAAGCGGCGGAGGATATCCTCCCGCGACTCGGCATATTGTCTTTGGGCGGCGGCCCGATCGGCCGCGAAGGTCTCTTCGATGCGGCGGATCGTGGTGGCATACTGCGATTCGAGGGTCTCTCGCTGCTCTCGGTGCTTTTCCTGCTGATGGCTTTGGGCTTGCTCCGACTGCTTCTGAATGGCCGACTGGCGCGACGAGAAGAGCGATGGGAGCTGCTCCTCCGCCGGCGCCCGCAGCGCGACCAGTTCCACGAGTTCGCTCAACAGCTTTGCCGGACGATCGGGCGCCAAGTCATCGGTCAAATCGTGCGGTTGTTTCATCCCGGATCAGTTTTCCCTAGGGTCATCGCATTCCCGTTGCGCTTTTGCCAAGATCTCCTGCAATCGGTGGATTCCGTCCAAGGCCCGGCGTAAGCGGGGCGTCAGCCCCAGAAGATAATCCTCTTCAAGGTGGCGGTGAGCCGCATCATTCCATTGCTCGGCCGCCGCCAGTCTCGCGTTCTGAAGGGCGTCGTATGCCAATTCCAGCCGGGTTGCGCCCGTCGTCAGGTTCCACATCTTCATCATCGGGGCTCCTCGTTGCGGGCGATGCTCTCGGCGGGTCCGTGGCCTCCGGCTCGTCCGGGCCGTCGACCGACGCCGCCGGTGGCTGCGGTTCGTCCTCGGGCGGCGCGTCGGCGGGACGTTCCGTCTCGGCACCATTCATTCCGACATACGACTCCAGCGATCCGCTCAACCGGTGGACCAGGGCGATCGCCCGCGGCAGATCGGACTCCAGCCAATGGCCCAGGGGGCTCACCTCGCTTTTGTATTCCGTCATGGCCTGGGAGATCGCCCAGGACCAGCGACGCACCGCCTCCACTTTCTCCTGCGCCAGGGCCAGCCGCCGCTTCGCCTTCTCCAAGGCTTTCTTTTCGTCGTAGCAACTTGGGCGACGGTCCGCCACCCGAAACATCTGCTTCCGCTCCAGCGCTACCCGCGCTTCGGTCACCTGCTGATACGCCCGGCGAACCTGGTCGTTCCAGTACTGCTTGCAATCGTGCTGGATCCACTCCACCGCCCGCTGGATCTCCATTTCCACTTCGTCCATGGCGATGGTGGTTTCGCTGTGGAACTGCCGCATCGCCAGGGCCAGCCGATCCAGCGCGTCCAACGATTTTACGTCGGCAAAACGGCCTTCCACGACGTACTCTACCTTTCACTCAGGTACTGTTCAATCGCTTCCGCTTTCCGGAGCAGATAGGGGATGTGTTCGTTGGTCAACTCCACGAACTTGGCGATCACCCGCACCTGCTGCTCGAATTCGGCGACGAACTTTTTATTCTCCTGGTCGCGCCAGGTGGAGCCCAGCGCCAGCACCTGGGAATTCAGCGTGGTGATGCGATCCTGAACATCCATGTTGAACTTCTTGAGGTTCTGCGCAAATCGCCTCAGGTCGTCCGGATCAACAATAGCTTGCGGCATGAAAAACTCACCGGTCTGGCGGAATCCTTGGCGAAAACAGCGATATCTTCCCTGATTACCCTCTATTATAGTGCCTTCCCCGACATCAGGCCAGCGAACTCACCGTCCACGTCGGGGGGGCAACTAATCAAGCAGCAGGGTAGGATCCGCGAACCGTGGGTGCAGTTGTAAGATGCGCGGTTGTTTTTTTCAACCACCGGGCAAGATGTCATTTGGATACGCCAGCCGTCGTTTAACCGCAGGGCCAACGGCCCGCGCGGGCGGCTGTCATCGGAGCCCGTCGCGCCAAATCTCGCGCGGGCCGTTGGCCCTGCGGTTAAACGATAATGCGGGCGATTGCTATCGTGGCGGGTGGTTGTATTTTTTCGCCGATGCTTACATCACGGCGCGGATGCCGGGATGCTCCTGAAGCGCGGCGAAGATGCGGTCGCGGTCGGCTTCGGAGTGTACGGTCAGCTTCAAGCGAAGCGAGCAGTATTTTCCCGTCCGGCTGGCGTTCGAATAGGAGAGTTCATAATCGGCCGTTCCGACAAGATCGGCGACGAAATCGCGGATGGCAGTCTCGTCGGTGCCGATGACCTGATAAACCCAGGAGCAGGGATACTGTATCAGTGGTTTTCCGTCCAGGAAATCCATCGAGACGTCTGGAGGTTCCGTAAGAGCCGCGCCGCAACCGGACCGACATGCGCCCTGCCTGCCGATGATTGCGACGATTGTCTTTCGCCACTACGAACAATACCAGCGGTCGGGCCTGCTAATTGCCGCGTTGCCGGGCCAGTTCGGTGTACGATAGCGGGCTTTCCCTGAATTTGGCCAGTGTGCTGCGGCTGGAAAACGCGTAAAGCCTGCCGTCGTACACCAGGCAGAAATCGGTCTTTCCAGCCACCTCGCGCGATCCTTCCACCAACAACACCGGGTCGAATCCGGACAGCACCGGAGCGTATCGCTCCGGGTTGGCGAGGAATCGTTTCTGCTGTTCGACACCGGATGTATGGAAGGTACGACCGCGATGGACGACGGCAAACTCGGTTCTTCCCGGCGTCCAGCGTTCATGTTCGATCAGATCGACGGGACAATAACCATCCAGTTGGGGGCCAAGGTCTTGTGGCGGATGGATCGACTCCGTGTGCTGCGCTAAACTGGCCTTCGGGGGGTCGGGCGATTGCCAACTGGGAGGTTGATCCCAAGGCTGCGTCGTGCCGGGGGACGTCGTCGGTTGAGCCGGGAGGGCCGGTCTTGGCGGTGAAACCGTCGGAGTAAAGGTGGAAACCCTGTCGTAACGCGCCAACGGCATGTTTGCCGCGCGGCTTTGCGCAAACGGTTCCGGGTCGGTCATGCTGGGAAGCGACCGAACCTCATCGGTCGGTCCGTCTTGCCGTGCCGGTTGATGAACGCCCGCACTCAAAGGCCCGGCGGAGTTCTGTCGATCGAACACGGGCTGCTTGAGTTGAAACTGTGTACTGCCGGCCGACGTTTCCAGAAGGATCCGCTCTGCCGTTCCAGCCGAGGAATCTCGCGCAGGTGGAAGCTTCGATTGGGTTTGCCCGGGCAGAGCCGAATTCTGTTTCGGTTCGACGGTCGGCCCGAGCACCCCGGAATCGGGTGACGGCGGAGGCACCGGTTCGGCCGCTTTCGGGGCCGAAGGCAGAGCGGGCGCCGGCGGCGGCGGATAGCCGCGATCGAAGGTTGGTTCAGGGGCCTTCGGACCTTTCTGGGCGGGCAGGGGGAGGTTTTCGGCCGGGGGAGGGAAGATCGGCTCGGCCCCAACGGCCTGAGGAAATGCCTTGTTGGGCCGGGGTTCGCAGGGCCATGTCCGCCAGAGCGTGGGGAAATAGCCGAAGTAGCGGGCGTTTGGAACACAGAGGCAGCCGCCGGTAGGGCCGCAGCTCGCACAAAAACGGCCTGGAGGATAGTGACGGTATGGGTCTCCCGGATTCCCCGATGCCGCGGAGACGCCCAGCAATCCGAGTAAGACAAAGGTTGGCAGCGACCTAATCATCGAGATTCCCCCTGGCTCGAAACGACATCCGCAGGTGGTCGGCATGGCCGGCACTTTCGGAATAATCGACAAACTCCCGCGATCGACTTGCTGCTCTTTTTCAAATTTCCCGTCAAGACGGCAAAGTACTTCAGGCTTTCCTGCCGGACATCGCGTGCGGAATGGGGATTTCGGGCCAACCGGAGAGCCATGTCAAACTGGAAAGCCTGACGTATTACCCCGGCAAGAAAGTAGATCACGTAGAATGGCTCTCCAGAGCCGTTCGCGACGGGTCTGAAGATCCGTCCTACTGCGAATTTCCTTGCCGGGGTAATACATTGGCCGCGCCGTGGCCGGAATACTACAATGATCTCTTTCAAGCAGCGCAACAGCGGAGTCATTCATGTTAGGTGTTCATCTCGATATCGTGCCGTACCTCGAACGTCTCAAGGCCGAGATCGGCCGCGTCGATCCCGAGGAAATCCGCCGACTCGGCGATCTTGTCTTCGAGGCGTACAGAGACGGCCGTTTTGTCTTCCTAGCCGGCAACGGGGGGTCCGCCTGTACCTCCTCGCATCTCGCCGAAGATCTCGGCAAGAACTGTCTGCGGCAAGAGGATATGGTAAAAGAAGGCTGCCGGCGGCTGAAAGTGATGAGCCTGACTGACAACGTCGGTTGGATTACCGCCCTGGGCAACGACCTCGGCTACGACCAGATCTTCCTCCAGCAACTCGTTCACTACGCCTCGCCCGGCGATGTGCTCATCGCCATCAGCGGCTCTGGCAACAGCCCCAACATCCTGGCGGCCGTCGATTGGGCGAATCGTCACGGGCTGAAGACCTTCGGATTGACCGGTTTCGGCGGCGGCAAGCTCAAACAAATGCAGCAGGACGGCGTCCATGTGAGGCTCGACGATATGGGCATGGTCGAGAGCGTCTATAGTTGCATCGCGCACTGGGTGGTCGACGATCTCCACGCTCGCGTGCAGCAGAGTCAAGAGTCGAGAGTCAAGAGTCGAGAGCCGGAGTTGGACGGCTTGGTTCTGGACTCTCAACCATAGAGCCTATCCCAAAACCGCTGGGGACTGGCTCATTTTGCGGAGTCTTCGGAGCA
>JAAYEH010000139.1 GCA_012728855.1 Rhodopirellula sp.
CTGTTCACGCCCCCCGCGGCGTCGCGCGATCCTGCGATCCCTTTCGGCCCTACGTTCCCTGGCCAGCTACGGAAAAGCTGCGGCTATTATGTTTGGTCTTTGTTTGGTCGTCAAGGGGTAACATCAACTTGCCGCAGTCTCCGCTGACGCCACGCTGTCAGCCCATCCAGCCGGTTGCACCGACTGAAGGAAATCGTTCACCAACGACGCGATCATGGAGCGACGCTTCTCCAAGAATGCACGATAGTTAGAGATCGTCCAAAGGCCCGGATCGGTAGGCACGCATTGCATGGCCAAAGCCTCAATGCCACGTTCCTCGATGATCTTGGGGAGGTACGCCGACGGCTCCTTGTTGCTGATCGACCGATTCGTTCGACCCGCGACGAAGGCCATGTTGGCAATCTCGTTGATCTCTCGCGTTTCGTACAGAGCCTTCAGTAGCGACTTCGGGAAGACGTGGTGGTACTGGATGTAGTGCGCGCGCCCCTGATGGGTCAGCGAGAGTCCCAGCCCGCTGGACCAGTCTTTGGCACCATTCTGCTTCATCGCCAGGAAGATCAGCGAGAACAGCGGGCTGCCCGCACCACGTCCGGCAAGGTCCACAGGTTCGATGGTTAAGCGGCCAAACTGCTGACGGACCGTCTCGATCAACTCCTTGGGGCCACCGCCGCGCTTGATCGTCGCCAGGTCGGCGTCGAGCAAGGTTTCCGTCGAACCACGCGAATAGCGGCCCCGGGCGTTGGCGACGTAGAGCCAGCACAGCAGGCCTCGCTCGTCGTCGTTCGACAGACGTTCATTCCTGGCCTGGCTGAAATAGGCGATGGCGATGAAGAACAGCGGTGACGACAGCAGCGACTCGTCCTCGATGTCCGCGTTGGTCTTCAGGAAGTTGATGGCGAAGCGCAGCCCCTTCTTGGCCTTCTCCCAACCGTCCTGAAGTGCTTTGACCGAGAGGTTTCGCACGACATCGAACCGCGACTGCCCCGACGCGAACACAACCATCGCGCGGACCAGAAGGCCGAGGTCCAGCGTCATCCAGTACTCTTCGCATTCCTCCTGGAAGTCTTCCAGCAGCTTCAGCGAGTTCGGCCAGCGTGCTGTGATCTGAGCCAGCGCCAGGTCCGAGCCGCGAAGCTTCACGCCCAAGGAGTTGACGCGCACGAAGATCTCAGCCACTTCCTCGTAGCTCAGATCGCGTGGCAGGACGTGCATGGAATAGGGATACTCGCAGATGTTGCGTAGCCGCTTGAGCCGTTCGGCGTACTTGGCATAGCGGGGATCATCGAAGCCGGTCACGCCTGCGGCCTTCAGAACCTCCGCATCGCTGGACTTGAAGACGCGGGTTACGGATACCCAATTGGGCTTCTGAGCCAGTGTCTTGCTCGCGACGACGAAGGTCATCCGATTCAGGCGTTCCTGCAATCCCGCCTCGTCACCATCGTCCTCGAACAGATCACCGTTCTCTTCGACCTCATCTTCGTCCAGAAGCTGTGACTCCTCGTCGGACACGACCTCGGTGAAATCGCCGAGTCCATCGGGATGTTCAAGATTGAAGAGGATGTCGATTTCTCGTTTGCGGCCCCGAACCTTGACGGTCCTGCCTCGCAGCACGGCCGACAGCGATGTGAGTCGCTGCTGGCCGTCAAGCAACAGCTTGTGCCCGGCAAAGGGGCTGTCTTGCTGCTCAACCGCCAGGTCGCGCGTGGGTTGCTCGCGGTCTGTCTCCCACACCAGGACCGATCCGCTCGGGTAGCCCCGGTAGAGAGAGTCAAGCAAGTCACGCACTCGGGGCGCACGCCAGACGTACCGCCGTTGCATCTCCGGGAGGCGAAGCTCGCCGCGTTCGATCATCCCGACCAGTTCATTGACGTTGGTGTCTACCTTGCGCATCCGATGGTCCCTTGCCTGCCTGATTCTGCATATCACTCACTTGGTCAATCCCTGCATCTCGCGGTAAACAAACCGGAGGTCGTCACCGGTTACGCCGTCGACTCCTGATCGCTCGACGATCTTGCTCCAACCGTCAACATCCGCACCTTCAACAAAGTCACGCAGTTTTGATGCTGTTTCTGGAGTCACGGACCCAAATCTTGCGCGGTATTCGTCTGCCGCTGCCTCCGCGAACGATCTCGGTACGCCCAGCAGCGACACAACGGCTGCTTCGGGAGACTTCACGCCGTACTGAATCAGACTGGGAAGCATACAGTCTTCAGGCGGCACCTCGCTTGGTGCGTTGCCGCTAGCAGTCCAGCCACGAAGGAACGCATGCGCGCCCCATGAGATGGTTTGCGACACGGTTCCATAGAGATACCGTGATGCCTCGCGCACGCGGGTCGCTTCATCATCACCTGGAAACTCACCTGAGAGCTCTTTAACCGTTCTCCCATCGATCCAGCCCTGGACTGCCCGTGCGACAGCACGTACATCCATCTTCCCTGAACCAAATCCGATGGCGAGATTCAACTCGGGAAGCCACCTGAGTGCATCCACAAGCGCGTACATCCCGTCGGTGCCGCGATCCGTAACATGGCGCGGCCCCTCGCGCAGAATCGGATCCTCTCGCAAGCGAGCGTATAGCTGATCGAAGCTGAATGTTCCCAAGCCTGTAGTATCGGCCGCCTTAATCATCGAACCCGGCTTGGCCAGAATCTCCTGCAGATACTTGCGGGCTACAGCCCGGAGCTTCTGCGCCTGTGCGCTATTGGCCACCTGCTGGTTTACCAGGCTCTGCTGGATCAAGGCCTCAAGATTGGCGATTGCGTCCGACGGTGAACTTCTCGCCGCAGCATGCGCCAGATACTGAATAAACGGCCGCAGTGTCGCATGCTCGCGATACATGTCCTTGAGCGGCTGGTTGAGTTGAATCTGATCCACGATCAGAAGAAGTGCTGACCGCAGCGATTCAGTCAATGACTTGCTGTACCGATCCAGATGTTGTTGGTGCTTGGGGTCTGCGAACAACACAAGGCCCTTCTCAACCATGCCGACTCGTCCGGCACGGCCAGCCATGTTCCAGAACTCAGAGGAGGTGAAGTTACCCCCGCCATACGGTTTATGAACTGAATGAACGACAATCGTCGCAACAGGGAAGTTCATGCCCTGCGCAAGGGTCGATGTAGCGGCAACAAATGACAGCACCCCATCCCGAACCTGATCCTCGATCAGATACCGCAAGATCGGTGACAGCGAAGAGTGGTGGAATGCCACACCACGCTGAAGGCAATGCGCCAGCCGTGACTCCGAACCAAACTCGTGCCGTGCAAGGGCAATGGCCACGCGTAACTCAGGCCGTCGTCTATCGCTTGGAATCAACGGTCGGAGGTCGGCGTGCCGGACAGCAGCGTCCTCGGCGTCTGCTGGTGATGCGCTAAAGAGCGCCAAGGCTGTACCGAGGTCCTTGAATGTATCCGCCAGGAACAGCGTGCGCTGCAGGTTCGACCCGACATCCTTGGCCTTCACGTTCGTCGGCATCACAAGGGGGCGTGGAGCCTTGTCGGGGCTATAGGGGTCCTTCCAGCTGACGGAGAGTGAGCGATTCTTTCCTGCACCAGCAATTTTCGCCATACCAAGGAGGATTCGTGTCGGTCGCCAATGCACGGAGACGGTTCCCGGTCGCTCGCGACTAAGCCACTCCGCCACCTCCTTGGCATTATCCATAAACGGGGTCAGCAGCAGCAGCCTTGCGTCGGGCTGTTCCCTCCGGAGATTCGCGAGCAGCAGCTCGAGGCGTGCGCCGCGCTCCTTGTCCTGCATCAGGTGTGCCTCGTCAACAATGACCAACCGCAGATCTGTGAACCATTCTGGATGCGAGCGCAGCAGGAGGTCCAGTTTCTCCGGCGTAGCGACAACAACTCCATCCGACGACTGAAGGAGGTTCAATTCATACGGGTCCTCCTCAAACGCGCTGCCCGCAGCTGCCACAGAAATGCCAAGTGGTCGCAAGTCCTCAGTAAGTGTTCGCCTGACCTGTGTTGCGAGGGCCCGCGTCGGCACCACATAGACAACGCGCGATGTGCCGCGATATGCATCAAACGTCTGCGCAATGCTGAACTCGGCCAGGAGTGTCTTGCCAGTGCTCGTCGGCATCTGGAGCACGATTGCGACCCTGGATTGATCAAGGAGTGACTGTCGGAGCGCGTCCTGCTGAGCCGGAAGCAGCGAGAACACGGGTTGCTCGCGTCCCGTTCTCGCTAGTTCCGCAAGCAGCTTGTCAATGCGCTGGGATATGCCCTTTGCCTGCACCCAGATTGATGAAGCACGCAAGGCATTCAGAGCAACCGCAGTTGTCTTCAGCCACAAGAGTTGCTCCTGATCCCCCGCAAACTGGAGAAACTCCTCAGCCCGAACACAAAGCCGCCTCAGTTCGGGTGCAAAATCAGTTGCGATCTTGCCGTTTACCATGACCGAACCGTCTGAGAGGAACTGAGCGGTCAAGATGGTCGCTTGAGCCACGTGATACATGCCCAGCAAGACGGCTGCATCTCGATGCTGCGCTGGCCGCGACTGCATCCATTCAACCTCGGTCTGCTTCTGCAGCGATGCCAATGCCTTGAGTAGATCATCGCCACGCTTGAGGTCGGAGTGATTTGCCTGGCGGCAAATGAGCACGATGGCTCCCGACACGTGAGCTCGCACACGATCCATCCAGGGCAGGCTGGAAAGGTCGTCTATGAGATGATCAACCCATCTACGTCCCGCTGTGCCCCGCAAGACGTCACGGACTTCATGATCTCGTCGTCCAGCCAGTCCAACAGCGGCCATCATCAGTATGTCGTCGAGAGATGGCAGCGTCTGACTTTCTTCGACAGCATCCAGGTAGCCCCGCCATCTGCAGAAACTCTCCAGAGCAAGTGGCTCCATCGCCTGGGTCTGTTCGGAACCAGCCCTGAACCAGGAATCCACGGTGTGATCCGCGACGAAATCCACCACCGAACTGATCGCGGCTAGCCTCAATCCAGCCGTTGTTTCGGGATCGACCGCCTCTGGCTGCGCACCGATATCGCGTTCCAGCAAGTGTGCGTCGAGGTCGCGCAGTGATTCAGCGACCTGCTCCGACGCATAGAACTGTTTGAGGTTGTTCTCACTCATGCTGCCTCCCTGGCCCGGTTCATCACCAGGAGCCCGAACTTCTGAAGGCATACGCCAATGGTCACAACAATGGCACGCAGCGATGCTGGCGACAGGTCGGCAACTGCCTGGCGCACGGGATCGAGGTCCGTCAGGCTGCCAGCTGACAGACCTCGTACCACTGCTGGAGCGATCCTCATCGCAGGTAGCCGCCCTTGGCCGAGCTGCTCAAGCATCCGCAAAACGTGACTCTGTAGTGGATCGCCGTGCAGCAAGCGGGCGAGAAGAGTCAATGCGCGACACAGAGCCGACACATCGGTGGGTACTCTTTTGCATTCGTCGGCGAGAGCCGTTGCATCAGGAGGAGGCGATTTCGCCGCCTCAGTAGCCTTAACCTGAATCAGCCCCAACGCAATACCACCGTTCCCGTCGCCCACGAATCCCCATCCATCAAATCCAAGAATAGGCTGATTCGGGTTGGCCGAACCTTCTTGAGGGGCTGCCGGATACTCAAACTGATACGCCTTCGCCAAAGCGCCTTTTGCGATCATCTCAGCCGTCTGGGAGCGGTAGTTGGTAAGCTGCGGTGGCTTGTTGCCCTCTTTCTCAGGATCAGGTAGCCCCATTCGCATTGCGGCGGTCAGGTGATCCATCTGGAATGTCCCGGCTGCGATCTCGTCGGCGAAGATCTCCACCGCATCCGCCGCTACGGCAGACTCGCCATAGGAGCGTCGCACTAAGTCCACCGTCGTGGTAACCAACCGATCGCTGGGATCATCAAGATCGCACTTCGCGCAAGCCATCGCCCATTCGTGTTCGTCCTGTCGTTCGTGATGAGTGATCTCAAAAGGCATAGTGTCACAGCCCCCCAAGCTGTACGACATGGTGGGGGTCCAGATTGTGCTGGACGCGTTGCGGGCAGACAGCTTGCGGTCGGTCAATCGTCATGCCTTTACCTCCGATACCTTCCCACCTTCCAGAGCCGCCGCGATGCCGGTGAACTGCTCCAGGGCGTCCTGCAGGTCCTCGACGATCTCGGCAGCCAGCACGTCGGGGTCCGGCAGGCTGGCGCTGTCTTCGAGGCTGTCGTCCTTGATCCAGAACAGGTCCAAGCTGAGCTTGTCGCGCTTGAGCAGGTCTTCGTAGTCGTAGCAGCGCCAGCGGCCGTCGGGGTTCGACTCGCTCCAGGTGGCCTTGCGCTTATGCATCGCACCGGGCTTGAACAGCTCGGCGAACTCATCGAAATCCGACCGGTGAATCGGGTTCTGCTTCTGCGTGAAGTGCCGATTCGTTCGCAGGTCATACACCCAAAGCTTCTTCGTCCACGGCTTTTCCTGCGGCGACTTGCGGTCGAAGAAGATCACGTTGGCCTTGACGCCCGGCTTGTAGAAGACGCCCGTCGGCAGCCGCAGCAGCGTGTGGACGTCGCACTGCTTCATGAGCTGGTCGCGTATCTTCTGCCCCGGCCCGCCCTCGAACAGCACGTTGTCGGGCACGACCACGGCCGCCCGGCCGTTGACCTTCAGCAGGTTAAAAATGTGCTGGACGAAGTTCAGCTGCTTGTTGGCCGTCGAAACCCAGAAGTCCTGGCGGACGACCACTTCATCTTCGCTGTCGAGCTCGCCTTCCTCGTTGACCGTCTTGAGGCTCTGCTTCTTGCCGAACGGCGGATTCGTCAGCACCATCGAGTAGAGCTTCGACGGCGGCGAATCCAGGCTGCTCTTGCCGCTGATCACCGGCGTGGACATCTCGTCCTTGCCGCCGGTCACGCCGTGCAGGTAGAGGTTCATGGCGCACAGCCGGGCCGTCTCCGGCACCAGTTCCTGGGCAGTGACCAGTTCCTCCTTCACACGGCGTTTGTCGTCGCGATCCATCTCCTTCTCGTGGCGTTTCAACACTGACTCATACGCCATCGTCAGGAAGCCGCCGGTGCCCGCCGCCGGGTCCATGATCGTGTCGTCCGGACTCGGGCGCATGACATCCACCACCGCCTGGATGATCGGCCGGGGCGTGAAGTACTGGCCCGCGCCACCCGTGCTCTCGGCGGCGCTGCGGCTGAGCAGTTCCTCATAGATCACGCCCTTGACGTCGAGGTCCAGGCTCAGCCACTTCTCCCGGTCGATCAGGTCCACGATCAGCCGCCGCAGCTTGGCCGGGTCCTTGATCTTGCACTCGGCCTCTTTGAAGATCGTGCCCAGAAGGCCCGGCTGAGTGCTCAGGAACTCCAGCACATCGCGGTAGTGCTGGTACAGTTCAGCGCCGTCCTTGGCCACGAGGCTTGGCCAGTCGTAGGCTTTACCGTCCTTGCCCTTGGGGATACGGGCCTTCTGGCTGTACGGCGGCTTGGTCAGTTCGTCGGCCATCTTCAGGAACAGCAGGAACGTGAGCTGCTCGACGTAGGCCATGTAGGAAAGGCCGTCGTCCTTCAGCACGCCTGCGTAGGACCACACGCGCGTGCCGATCTGGCTCGCGGTGAGTGAAGTTGCCTGGGCTTGACCGTTGTTCTGACTCATGAAGCGGTAACCTTTCCGGCCGACTTCCGGCGTGGCTTACGGGCGCGTTTGGGTTCGGTCGAGGGGGCCGCATCGCGGATGCGTTCCAGCAGGACGCTTGCGGGCTCGTCGCTGGCGTCTTGGGGCACGAGCTTGCCTTCAAATGCTGCCTTCAGAATCGCTTGCCGGAGGCGACCGGCCCGCTTCAACCCCCGTTCGACCTCGGACTCAAGGGCATCGATCTGCGAAAGCTTCTCGTGGACGGCCTCCACGATGACGGCTTGCTCATGCTCGGGCGGGAGCGGAAATTCGAGAGCCGCAAACCGCTGCGCCCCAAGGTGAGCAATGCTCGTCGTGATCGACGCGATCTGGCGAAACCTCCCAGCGCGAAACTGCGCTCGGCACACGACGAGTGCGAACTCGGGCAGTACTCCGTCGAAGACACGCTGTCGCACCAGCGTGTTCTGGAAGCACCCGCCAGGAAGCTCATCCCGATACATCGCGGGCCTGCCAACCAGTTCCATGCTCTGGCCCTCGTTGAGCAGGATGTCCCCGTGCTTGAGGGCGTACACCTCGAACTCATCGGGCGTGAAGTTCATCTCAAGCACGTCCGTGGTATCGATACGGTCCTCATAGACGTTCGCCACCCGCAGATAGGGTCGCATGTGCTCGCCGTTGTGATGTTGTGGAGATCGCTGGCGACCCAACTGAACGTCGCCGATCTGGTCATGCGTTCCCCAGCACCAGTCCTTCGGCAATGTGGGCAAGGGCGAGCCATCCGGCAAAGGTCGCGGTTCTGCAGGCTCGGGGTAGCGGCTCTTCCAGTTCTTCGGTGGCTTCTTGCCGTTCTTCTCGTACTTGGCCAGCGTGCGATGTTCCCACTGGCGGCGGCGTTCGGCGAGGATGCGTTCGAGGAGTTTCGGGCCGGGTTCGTCGGCGGGGCCATGCTCCTTGCGCCAGGCCTCGGTGAGACGGCCCGTGACGGCCGCGTGCAGCACCGCCGCCCGGTAGCGCGACAGGTTCCGCTTCACCCGCTCCAACGCCGCCACGCCCGCCGACAGATCGGTGAACAACTCGTCGACCCGGTCGGCGATGCGCTGCTGCTCAGCGAGTGGTGGTACAAGAACGGGAAACTTCCCAAAGTCAGCGAAGTCGGCGCGAGGCCGGTCGCCCGTAGTCGCGCGGTCAGAGAACCTCACGAAATCCTGTGCATTCAGCCTATACTTGAGGAAGCCACCTCGCAGTGCGCCGCTACTCGGGAACACGATGAACTCGCCGGAGCAGAGGCCATCGCGGTCTGCGAGCCAAACCTTATTGAGGTAAGGACGCATGCGAGCATAGAGCACGTCGCCTTCTGAGAAGCGAACACCGGAGCTTCGCATCGTCTCCGCTGGCACGTATCCGAGAAGCGTGGTCGTATGTGCCTCAACGTGTTCCAGACCAATAAAGGGTTGACCGGCAAAATCGGCAGGGTTCCCACGCTCGCGTCCGGGCGCGGTCGCTTCGGCCAACGTGCATGCCGCCCAGCCAGAGGGCAAATCGTTGGGCGGCGCGGTACGAGTTGTGCCGTTGTCGCTCATGCCGTCAGCGCCCTGTTCATGTCAGTGATAATGATTTGCAGCCGATCGCCGAAGAGCTCGTGGGCCTTGCCGAGGTTGCCACGCTGGGCAAACCAGCCGTCGTGGAAGTCCTCCATCTCGATGGTCAGGCTGGTGGCGATGTGCTCGGCGATCTTGTCCAGCCATGCCTCCTGCTCAGGCGTGAAGGTCACCCCGGCTTCGGCCTGCTGCTTGCGCCATGCGGCGTAACGCTCCCGCACGACTGCCGCGAACGGCGTGAGCGGTTCGCTCGGACGCAGTGTGTGCCGGATGAGCGAAACGAGGTCGGTGATGATCTGCCCGCCGCGTCCCTGCACCTTGGCAGCTTCGAGCGCCTCGTAGCAGTGCCAGAGTTCCTCGGGCGTGGCAGAAACCGGCGGACGGGCAATGCGCTCGGCGATGGTTTTGAGATCGCGGAACTTGAGCCGGTCGGGCGTGGCCTGGCCGTAGAAGACCTGCAGCGCAGTCAGCTCGTCCTTGTTGTCCTCGATGAACTTGCGGAAGTCCTCGATCTTGGCCTTGGCCTTGTCCAGTGCGGCCTGTGAGTAGCCCGCTGTGATCAGCTCGTCCTGGCTGACGCGGTCGATGGTCTGCTCGTTGTCCTGCTTGATCTGGAGAAGCAGGTCGCGCAGTTTGGGATCGTAGAACGGCTTGACCGCTTCCTTGATAAGCGTCTGTTCGGCAGCTTCGAGCTGCTGCTCGGTCAGGTCGGCCACGCCGGGGTTGAGCTGGCGGGCCTTGGCCTCGACGTTGGCTTCATCGATGGAGGACACGAGCTGCCCGACAAGCTGATCCACGCTCTTGCCGCCCGCGTGGGCGCAGACCTCGTCGTGCTGCTTGTCCGACATGTCGGCCGACATGCGGTTGAGCTTGGCCGCCAGCGCGGAAACGGCGTCAGGATCGGTGCCGCCCGCCTTGATGTAGTCCAGCACCTGCTTTAGCGTCTTGGTCGGCTCGCGGTCCAGCGGGCCTTTTTCACTCTTGGCCTGCTCTCACACGCCCACGGCGTCAACGATGACGAAGCGGGTCTTGCTGCGGGCGTCGGGCGTAACGCCCTTGAGCGCGTCGGCGAGCATGACGCGGACGCCACGGCCCTTCATCTGCTCGAAGTAGTTGCTGCTCTTGATCGACCGCATGAAGAACACGATCTCGACCGGCTTCACATCGGTGCCGGTGGCGATCATGTCCACCGTGACGGCGATGCGCGGGTTGAACGAGTTGCGGAAGGCGACCAGCACGTCTTCGCCGGTCTTGCCCTTGGTCTTCTCGTAGTAGGCTTCCTCCCGCTCGGTGCCGTCGGGATCGGTGACCTTGCGCGTCAGCCGCATCGTGCCGGTGCGGTAGGTGATCTTCTGGCAGAAGTCATTGCCCTTGCCGAACTCCTCGCGGACGATGCGGACGATGTCGTCGGCGTGCGAGTCGTCCTTGGCGAAGATGATGGTTTTGGGCACCTCGGTGCGGCCGGGGAAGATCTCCGTGAACAGCTTGTCCCGGAAGGCCTGGATCACGGTGCGAATCTGGTCCTCGGCGACGACGGCGCGGTCGAGGTCTTCCGAGCCGTAGTCGAGGTCCTGATCCAGTTCCTCCTGGCGCTCCCTGCGGGTCTTGCGGCTGCGCTTGCCGACGTAGAAGCCCGCATCGACCTTGGAGCCCTGGGTGGTGATGCGCGTGCGAATCTGATAGACGTCGTAGGGTACGTTCACGCGGTCGGCGACCGCCTGTTCGTGCGTGTACTCCATGACGAGATTCTTGTTGAAGAACCCGATGGTCTGCTTGCTGGGCGTGGCGGTGAGGCCGATGAGGAACGCATCGAAGTACTTCAGCACGTCGCCCCAGACGCTGTAGATCGAACGGTGACACTCATCGACGATGATGACGTCGAAGAACTCGGGCGGCAGCACCGGGTTGTAGGTGATCGGAACCGGCGGCTTCTTGAACGCGCCGGGGCCTTCAAACGTGGAGCGTTCCTCGTCCTCTTCGGGGAGTTCCGCCTGGTTGGTCAGGACCGAATAGAGCCGCTGAATCGTGGTGATCACGACGCGGTTAATCGAATCGAAGCGATTCCGCTGCGGGAAGGCGATGTTGTAGATTCGGTCGAACGTGTGTCGTTCCTCGGGTGGCTGGAACTGCTGGAACTCCTTGAGCGTCTGCGTGCCGAGGTTCGTGCGGTCGACCAGGAAGCACACGCGGCGAGCGCGGCCGTGCTTGATCAGCCGGTAGGCGATGTTGGCGGCGGTGAAGGTCTTGCCCGACCCGGTCGCCATCTGGATCAGGGCCTTGGGCTTGCCGCGATGCAGCGATTCTTCAAGGTTCCGGATGGCGATCAGTTGCTTGGGCCACAGGCCCGCCTCATGCACGGCGGGCATCCGGCGAAGCCAAC
>JAAYEH010000140.1 GCA_012728855.1 Rhodopirellula sp.
CCACCGGAACGGCTACATCCCCAGATAGGCTGAATGGATACCGCTACGACAAGAATCCACGTGAGAGGTCGCATCGTCTCATCTTGTTGCTTTGAGTCATTAGCCGAGGCGGGACTCGAACGCCTTTTCCACAACTGACGATTCTACAGTCGACAACACGCTTGGCCAAACCTTCTCTAGCCCGTCCGTAAGGCAATCCTCGGGCTGGTCCGTAACGCGGCGAGGGCCGAGCGATGAGACGGTTCAAGCTACGGGGGCCCCCCGATTCGGCGTTTTGGCCCAGGATGTGCCCCCTCGCGAGAGCGTAGGACGTGGTTAAGTATTGGGTTGTGCTTTCGGAGTTGAGTTGTGATCCTTGGCAAGGAGAACCGGAAGATGACGGAGCGCATGGAGAAGCAACGAATCAGGGATCTGCCGAGAAGGGCGGGTCTCTGGTGGGAAGGTGACGTTGTGGGGCTTTCGGTTCAAGCACGAGGGCCTTGAGCACATGCCCCTTTTTGAACAATGCCCCGACGTGGCCAACTTCTGTTGATCTTCGAGGCAGACGTCTCACCAGGACGCCAAATCTGCATGCCCCGTGAATAGTGGGGTTTTGGGTATCATAGCGAGTGGTTCTGCGGTTAAGCGATGGACGGTCGATAGAAAAAACGTCTTGTGGCAGAATGCCCAGCAACTTGCCTTGAACCACCACCCTGGCAACACAGAAACAGCTATTGTGGTGTTTTGTTTCGGAGCATGCGTTCAATTTTGCTGTATTAAAATAAAACAGGCGAGCTAAGAACTGTTTTTAACTGGTTCTTAGCTCGCCAATCGCTTCTCGGAAGCGGGCACTTCCGACCCGCCGGGATCCTACTTCTCTGTTCCGAACGCTTGCCTAGTTCTCTGTTTCACGCGTTTGAAAACATGCCTTCCCGGTGGTACAGCGCAAACACATGATGCCTCTTCTATCTACCGGCCCCAGATATGTCTCTTCTCTGTTCCATAGAGACCCCCTGCGGCTCAAGAACGAACCGTCAGGGGGTTCTGGGGGGGGTGACTGCTCTGCATGTTGCAGATGCGACATTTAGTACCGCAAAGCACGTGCCAAAATCGGAATCATCTCGCTTAAGGCGATCGGCAGAAAAGAACCTACCCGCCTCGGACGTAGCCTGACTCTCCGAGTCTGGGCTTGGAAGGCCGACCCGACTCGGAGAGTCGGGCTACGAATTTCTGCCGCTCGCTAAGCGCTCTCGCGGATGTCTTCGTACTGGATCTGATAGAGCCGTTGGTAGAGGGGGCATCGCCCGAGCAATTCCTCGTGGCTGCCCACATCCAGAATTCGCCCTTCCTGCATCACGACCACCCGATTGGCCATCGCAATCGAACTCATCCGGTGCGTAATCATGATCGTGGTTCGCCCCTGGACGAATCGTTCCAGCACGCGCTGGATGATCTGTTCGCTCTGGAGATCGATTTGGCTGGTGGCTTCGTCGAGAATGAGAATCGCCGGATCGCGGAGGATCGCTCGTGCCAGTGCGATCCGTTGCCGCTGACCTCCGGAAAGCTGCCCGCCCATCGGGCCGACCACGGTGTCGTAGCCGTCCGCCAATTCCCGTTCGATGAACTGGTGTGCGTGGGCTTGCCGGGCCGCGTCGATAATCTCTTCGACGCCGGCTTGAGGCGAGCCATAGCGGATATTGTTGAAAACGGTGTCGTCGAACAGCACTGGATCCTGGGTAACCAGGCCGATCTGCCGTCTCAAATCGCGGATCCGCATTTCCCTCAGCGGGATTCCGTCCAAGCGGATCACACCGGTGACGGGATCGGCGAATCGCGGGATCAGGCTGGCCAGCGTCGTTTTCCCGCTCCCACTCGGTCCGACAATCGCAATCGACTCGCCGAAGCGGACTTCCAGATCGATGTCGCAGAGGACCGGGCGACCGGGTGAGTATTCGAAACCGACCCTCTCGAAGACTAAGCCCCGGGCATGTCGGGCAATTGCCCGCGGGTGCTCCGGATCGCCGACCAGCGGCTTCCGGTCCAACGAGGCGTAGATCCGGTCGGCCGCCGCCGCTCCGGCCTGGATCCGCGCATAGATTTCCGACAGCCTTCTGGCCGGGTCGGCCGCCCCGGCCAGAAGTCCGAAGAAGACCAGTAGGGATCCCAGATCCAGCGCGCGATGACTCATCCGAATTCCCAGGAGGTGCGTCTCGCCTTCGAGAACCAGCCAAGCCCCGGCCAGGATGGCAAGGCAGATCGTGATAATACCCATGATCTCGGTCAACGGGCTGGTCAAGGAGTTGTACCGAGCGATCTTCATCATTTTGCGGTAGTAAGCCTTGCTGATGCCGTGAAATCGCTTCCGCTCCTGACGCTCCATGGTGAACGCCTTGACGACTTTGATTCCGCGAAAGCTCTCGTCGAGGGTGTTGTAGAGCTGCGCCATCTCCTCCATCGCGCGACGGTTGGCGCGCTTGAGCATTTTGGCCAGCCAGCCGATGGCCCACGCCGCCAATGGCGCGGCGATCAGCGAGAGGAGCAGCAATCGCCAGCAGATCATCGCGGCTCCGATCAGGCAGGCCGCCATCTTCAACGGCTCGCGGACCAGCTTTCCAAAGAGGGCGTTGGTGCCCGAGGAAAGGGCCGTCATATCGTTGGTGAATCGGCTCATCAGTTGGCTGGTTCCCTCGGCGCTGAACGTGTTGACGTCCATGTCGAGAGTCCGCCGGAAAAACTCCTTGCGGAGTTCGAAAGCCCCCAGTTCCGACAGCCGCGCCACCAGCACCGTATGGCCGACGAGGAAGAATTCCTTGACGGCGGTGCCCACCAGCAGCGCGAACAGGATTACCGCGAGAGTACGGAAAGGGTCGTTGGGCAAGTACGTGTCAATATAGGGCTTCAGCCGCTGATACCCGGCCAGTGCTCCTTGCTCGGCGGCGAGTCGCGATTGGGCCATCCTCAAGCGGGCCTCGACTTTCTGGCGTTTGTCGGCGGGCGAATCGGCCAGTTCCTGCCGGAGTTGCTCAGCCTCCGCCGTCTTCTCGGCGATCGCTTCATGAACGCCTTCGATGCGGGAATCGACCCAGTACTGCAGCGACTTGCCTTGGAAAGCAATCTCCACGAGCGGATAGACGGCACCGATGTTTCCGCCCCAGAGAACCCCGACGAGAATTGCGCAGACGATCGAGGAAATGAAGGTGATTCGATACTTGAGAGAGAGGCGGAGCGCCCTTCCGAAGTTGCCCATTTGCGAACCGTCCTTGTCGATCTGGGGCGCGGCCCCCTGGGGAGACCGCCAGTGAACCATCCTTGGTGCCCCAACCTTTTACCACACTCGGCCCGATCCGCCAAGGTCGCTGAAGCGAAAGTCCTTTGGTGGGGGTGGCAAGCAGCCCGCTAAACTTTCAACGACCCGCCAAGAGTTCAAGAGGCGGAGCAGCCCGGCTGCTGGCCATCCGATTCCCGCAACGTCTGGCCGTTGCCCGATGGTAGCAGCCGGCTGCTTGATGCTCTGGCGGGTGGTTGTAAACTTCGACTCCCCACGCCAAAGCCTCAACCAAGGACCAATGACAAATGACAAGTACCCCGTCATTTCCCGCCATACCAAACGCCTCGCAGCCAAGCGTGCTCCTGAAGCTTGGTCAAAACGGCGTCCGGAAGGGGAGGAGCGTCCGAAACTTGAGTATTTGCCTCGGCTTGCGCTACATTGCGGATTCCCGGAATGACGGTACTGACCGCTTGGTGGGCTAGCGCAAACTGAATCGCCACCCCGGCGGTGGTGTATCCGCCTGCTGGCAAGAGGGCCGCCAGGTCGGCTTCGATTTTCCTGACACGTTCGACCGTGCGGTCGATCCGGTCGCCGGCGAAGTACTTGTTGCGGAAATCATCGGAACCAAAACGCTGTCCGGGGCGATACTTTCCGGTCAGCGCCCCTTCGTCCAACGCCACGCGGACAATCACGCCGACGCCGCACTCCTCGGCCACGGGTAGCAGCTCAGCGACCGGCTCCTGTTCGAAAACATTGTAGATGACTTGCACGGCATCGAGATAACCGCGGCGCATTAGGTCGATCACCGAGTTCTGGTCCTGCTCTGGTGTGGATATGCCGATGTACTTGATCTTCCCTTCCGCTTGAAGTTGCCTGAGGGTGTCGAGCGGACGGGGGGACTTGTTCCATGCCCGCGTCCAAGTATGCAACTGCAACAGATCGATGCAGTCGACGCCTAGCATCTTCCGCCTCTGGTCGACATTCTCCCGCAGATAGCTTTCCGGGTAGCGGTCTTCGATCCGGCAATAGGGCGAAGGGGGCCAAGGCCCCGGGGCCGGCGGCGTCTTGGTGGCCACGAAAACCTCTTCCCGCCGTTGCTTCAAGACCTGGCCGATGATCTGTTCGCTGCGGCCGTTGCCGTAGAAGGCCGCCGTATCGATGAAGTTGACGCCCAGGTCGATCGCCCGGTGCAGCGCGGCGAGCGAATCCTCATCCGACTGCGGTCCCCAGCCACCGCCGACGGCCCAAGCCCCGAAGCCGATTTCCGAGACCATTAAACCCGTTCGTCCGAAACTACGGTACTTCACGCGAACGACTCCACTGTGAGTTGCAGTTGACGCTTATCCTGTAAAGTACAGATAAGCCGCTACGATCGCCACCAACACTGCCAGCGTGCCTGTTACATCGAGCCAGTTCCAACTGCTCCGCGTCCTGCGGCGATCTTCATCCGAGAGGGTGGCGAAGGAAAGGCCCTGGAGCTTCTCGACGGGCGGAGCCGCCGTCGCATAACTAACGCCGACGAGGACAACGACGCTGACGATGAAAATCAGGAGACTGTAGTACTGGAAATAGAGGTGGTTGACGATCCAAAAGAAGGTTCCCTCCGGATAGCCCTTTTCATAACCGGCCAACGCCAGCGACACGGGCGTATCGACCGCCAGCCGGAACAAGCCGAGCAGGAAGCCGACCACCAAAGCCGCGAGGCACCCCTTGGCGTTCAGCCGCTTGTTGAACACACCGAAGAAGAAGACCACGAAAATCGGCGGGGCCAGGTAGCCCTGAACCGACTGCAGATAATCGTAAAGGCCGCGCGAGCCTTGGATCACCGGAATCCAAAGGATCCCGATCAGGACGAGCACCGTCGTGGCGACGCGTCCGATCCAGACCAGCCGGTCTTGAGTCGCACCGGGGCGAAATTTCTGGTAGAGGTCCATCGTGAAAAGCGTCGAGGAGGCGTTGAACACACCGGCCAGGGAACTCATCAACGCCGAGAGCAGTCCCGCGACCACGATCCCTCGGATACCCGGCGGCAGAACGTGCTGCACCAGCAACGGGAAGGCGGCCTGGGCATTTTCGGTCACCAACTCGCCGTCGCGATAGAGTGCCGACCGCAGGCTCTCGTTCTGCCCGCTCTCCGCCAGGGCAAAGCAGATCATACCGGGAACGATAAACAGGAAAACCGGCAGCAGTTTGAGCATTCCGGCGAAGATGGTGCCGCGGCGGGCCTGCTGCTCACTGCGCCCGGCGAGGGCTCGCTGCACGATATACTGATCCGTACACCAGTACCAGAGCCCGATGATCGGAGCGCAGAAGAGCATGCCCAGCCAGGGATAGTTGCCGTTGAAATACCAGGCCTGGCGGACGATCTGGCCATCGGCGGCCCTTTCAATCACCGGCTGCCAGGTGCCTTCCATCCCGGCGGGTACGAGCGGCTTCCAGAGATTGAACATGGTGGAGCCGCAGATTTCCCGCAATTCCCCCCATCCACCCAATGCCGCTAACCCGTAGACCGTCACCAGCAGCGAACCGATCACCAGAACGATCGTCTGCAGCGTTTCGGTGTAAGCCACCGCCCGCAGCCCGCCCAGCACCGTATAAAGGCCTGTGAGGATAATCACCGCCAGCGAACCGATCCAAAAGCCGTTTAATTCGATGCCGCCCAGATTGAGTCGCAACTCGGGCAGCAGCGTATCAAACACGATTCCGCCGGCGAAGATGCCCACCGCGATCTTGGTCAGGACGTAGGCAACCAGGGAGATGATCGAGAGCATGTAGCGCGAAGAGGCGGAGAATCGTCGCTCAAGAAACTCGGGCATCGTGTACACTTGCGACCGCATGTAGAACGGCACCATCACCCATCCCAACACGAGGACGCACCAGGCGTGCAACTCGTAGTGGGCCATCGCCACACCGTCCGTACACCCCGAGCCCGCCAGACCCACCAGATGCTCCGAGCCGATATTCGAAGAGAATATCGATGCGCCGACGATGAACCAGCCCAGGTTGCGACCGGCGAGGAAGTAATCGTCGGTCGTGTCCTTGCCGCGGAGAATCACCCACCAGGCAAGTCCAAGCAACACGCCAAAGTATCCGCCAATCGCGATCCAGTCGATCGTGTGGAGCGCACTTTCCATGAGGTGTCCTAGCGTTTCTTGTGCCGAAGGAGGTTCGAACCGGGCAACGAGCAGGCCCCATTCTAGCCTTGTCGTCGGGCGTATCCAAGCTCCCGTGCCGCGGGTGCAATGGTTCCATGGAAGCCGTGGCGGTATACTCAAGAATCGGTGAATACGACACTCATTCCTTCGCCGACGCCAAGGTTGAACTGCCTGCCGCTGCTTTCCACCCACTCGGACTGAGTCGCTCATGCATTATCGGAACGTCTGCCTGGAGGCGATCGCCTATACACTCCCCGACGAGGTGGTCACTAGTGCGCAAATCGAGGCTCGCCTGGAGCCGCTCTATCGGCGACTTCGTTTGCCGGAAGGCCGGCTGGAGTTGATGACGGGCATTGCCGCGCGCCGCTTCTGGCCCGCCGGGATGTTGCCCAGTGAAAAGAGCATCGAGACCGCCGAGAAGGCCATTCTCGCCGCAGGCGTCGACAAAGCGGACATTGGCGCCCTTGTTCACGGTTCCGTCTGCCGCGATTATCTCGAACCGGCAACGGCGTCGGGTGTTCACCACGCGCTGGGTCTTGCTGCCGACTGCGTGATCTACGACGTCTCCAACGCCTGCCTGGGGCTGCTCAATGGAGTGCTCCAAGTGGCCAACATGATCGAATTGGGGCAGATCCGCGCGGGTCTGGTCGTGGGAACCGAGAGCAGCCGCTCGTTGGTCGAGACAACGATCGAACAGCTCAATCGCGACACCACGCTCTCGCGAAACGACATCAAGCCGGCTTTCGCCTCCTTGACCATCGGTTCTGGCAGCGCCGCGATCCTGTTGGCCGACCGCCGGACCAGTCGCGGCGGCAATCGCCTGTTGGGCGGCGTCGCCCGGGCGAACACCGAGTTCTGCCATCTCTGCCGCAGCGGCCGAGACGAGGCGGCCGGAGAAGATATGCGGCCCTTGATGGACACCGACTCCGAAACGCTGATGCGGAAAGGGATCGAGACGGCTCAGGCGGCCTTTGTCAACTTCCTGGACCAGACCGGTTGGAAACCCGACCAGATCGATCGCACCTTCTGCCACCAGGTCGGCCGTGCCCACCAAAAGCTGCTGATGGATTCGCTGGGGCTCGATCCGGCAAGGGATTTCACAACTTTGGAGTTTTTGGGCAACACCGGTTCAGTCGCCCTGCCGATCACGGCAGCCATCGGTCTGGAGCAGACGGCCGCCCGCGAAGATGAGCGGATCGGGCTATTTGGCGTCGGATCCGGAATCAACGTGGTGATGCTGGCCGTGGGTCAATCGTAACCGTTCACGTGGCGGGCGGGGACTGGTCCATTTTTCGGCCACGCGACGCATTTTGGCGCCAAAGACGCCGGCCGAAAACATGGACCTGCCCCCTTCCTCCCCGCCATGTGAACGGTTACGTCAGTCGTAGAAGCCGAACTCGTACGCCGCATCGTACATCGCCACGACATTCTCCGGCGGCACTCCCGCCTGGATGTTGTGGACGTTGTTGAAGACGTACCCGCCGCCCGGCTTCCAGGCCGTCAAATTCTTGCGGACGTGCTCGCGAATCGTCTCCGGCGCCGCGGTCGGCAGAACATGCTGGGCATCGATCGCCCCGCCCCAGAAGACCAGCTTGTCGCCGAAGCGAACCTTCAAATCCGACGGTTCCATGCCGGTCGCGCTGACCTGCACCGGGTTGAGGATATGGACTCCATTGTCCAACAGATCGGGAATGTACTGCGCACAGGCTCCGCAGGTGTGATACCAGATTTTGGCGTCGGTTCGCGACCGAATATACCGCACCAGTTCCTTCTGCCGAGGTTTCACGACCTGTCGGTAGAAGTCCGGCTTGAAAAGCGGACCTTGCTGGCCGGCCAGGTCGTCTCCGATCATGATCACATCGACCACGTCGCCCACTTCATCGAGAAAGACGCGGAACCAGTCGAGCCAGAAGGCGAGCGTGCGGTCCAACAGCGCGGCGCAGAACTCCGGCTGGGTGAGCATGTCGATGAACCATTGCTCCAGCCCGCGCAGATACCAGCAGAGTTCGTAGACGACGCCGGAGATCCCGCTGATGACGGCATAGGGCGTCTCCTCTTTCAGCGCGACGGCCCGCTCGCGCAATCCCGCGAACCGCCCCGGATCGTCCCCCTTGGGGAACGGGAAATCGGCGACGTCGCCGAGCGCGGCGTTGGCCAGGGGGTGGTGGCTGATATCCATGTAGTACAGCTGATCTTCGGGCATCGACCAGCGGACCCCGAATTCGTCCGTCAGATCGTGCCAGGCTCGGCCGTCGCGCTCGGTGCGGACGATGTCGCCCTTGAAGTCGGCGGCCGCACCCGCCGCGATATACCGCGTATCGACCCGCAATCGCTCGAGCACCGCTTCGCACGGCCTGGCCAGTTGCTGCGCCGCGTCCATGATCACCAGGTCGTCCTCGATGCCGAGATGTTCCAGGAGGGTCTGGTAGGCGAACTTGTGGATACCGGTCTGATTGCCGCCCAGATCGATCGGCACCCGGTCCGGTTCTCGATGATCCAAGGCCGTCAGAAGCCGCTGGCGTGACGTCATGGTCTGCTTGGGCATTTTCCGCTCCGCGACGAATGGAATCGACAATGAGGCTCTGTTTCAGTCGGAGTTCCTTAGCCTAGCGCGACGTCGAGTGTCATCATGACGGCGAAGCCCAACATGGCGCCGACGGTGGCAAAGTCGGTATAGCCGTGGTGCTGCGCTTCGGGTATCAGTTCTTCGACGACCACGAAAATCATCGCGCCGGCGGCAAAGGCCAGGGCATACGGCAAGATCGGCTGCATGGCGAAGACGGCCCATGCCCCCAGCACTCCCGCGATCGGCTCGACGGCGCCGGAAGCCTGACCGTACAAAAAAGCCTTGAAGCGTCCCATGCCCTCACGCCGCAACGGCATGGAGACCGCCAAGCCCTCCGGAAAGTTTTGCAAGCCGATGCCGACGGCCAAGGCGATTCCACCGAAAAGCAGTTGGCGGGCCTGCTCGGGGTCGGTCGCATGGACAACGCTGCCGAAGGCGACGCCCACGGCCAGCCCTTCGGGTATGTTGTGCAGCGTGATGGCCAGCACCAGCAGCACACTGCGGCGCCAGTGGGTATGGATTCCCTCGGCCTCCGACTCCTTGAACCCGATATGCAAGTGAGGCAGGATCTTGTCGATCAGATAGAGAAATCCACCGCCGATAAGGAACCCGATCGTCGCCGGCTTCCAGTCGCCGCCGGACATTTCAATGGCCGGCGCCAACAACGACCAGAAGCTGGCGGCGATCATCACGCCGGCCGCCAATCCGAGCAGGCCGTCCATAATCTTCTGGTTGAAGTTTCGCGTGAAGAACACCAGCGAAGCGCCCATCGCAGTGACAAACCAAGTGAAGAGGGTCGCCAGCAATGCCTGCACGACAACGTGATGCTGTTGAAGATAGTTGAACAGAACGTCTTGCATGGAGATTCTCTGGGCAAGGAGCACCGCGTAGGGAATGCGACGGTAACCGATTCTATGTTCTTTGGTTCGCCGATGCTAAAGATTCCTGACGATTTCCTGGCGAGCAATAAGGAAGCGCCCGCCCTCAAGCGGCAATCGGCATGCCGCCAACCAGCGCCGACGGAGTTCGCCTTCAATATCGGCCGGGATTGCGGGGTTGCCGGCGATGCTCGGAATTTTTCCGCCGGCACGGTGGCTGTGCCCGCCCCCCTCGCCGATGCCCAACAGAGTGGACCGGACCAAGTCGGTGGCATTCTCCGCTTCGTAATCCGTTCGCACCGAGATCACCAGGTGGCCTTCCACTACCGCGCCGCAGAGCACGCGGCGAACGGTATTGCATCGGATGAGCAGGTCGGCCACCTCACCGACGATTTCCGCCCCACTGGCCCTCGGCAGCAGGCAGAAGGCCGCGTCGTCGTAGAGCGTGGTGTTTTGCAGTGCGAGCGCCATGTCAGAAAAGTAATCGATCGAGAGCGGCGCGTTCTCAATGTCCGCCAGGCGGGTGAAGTCGGCCCTCTCGGTCAACCAGAGCAGCGCGGAGCGGTCCGTGCGGGAGTGATAGGTCTGGCAGCCGCGAGTCTCCGTGCGAATGGCATACACCAACGCCGTTGCCAATTGCGTGCTTGGATTGAGTTTCTGTTCACGAAGATAGCAGGCCGCGATCGTGGCGGAAGCGGCGATACGCGGACGGATATCGCGGAAGGCCAGTCGCGGAGCGTGGCGGCTTGCGTTGAGCGAATGGTGATCGATGACGGCGACCGGCGGAACGCAGTCGGATGCGAAAAGATGGTTTTGGCTGCCCGGACCGCAATCCACCAGCACGACGGCGGCAGCGGGCGGACAGGTGATGCTGCGAACCAATTCGATGGGCGGGCGGAGCAGGTGCAGCATGTGCTTGTTCTCCGCCCGGACGATGTCGCCGCCGCCGATCAGACGCGCAGGCTTGCGCAGCTTCTGCTCCACCATCCAGGTGACAGCCCAACCACTGGCAATCGCGTCGGGATCGGGGTTGTCGTGGGTGACGACAAGGATTTGCCGATAACCGTCGAGGATCTGCAGGAGGCGGTTCGAGCGGCTTGTTCTGGCAGTTGTCATGACCAACGGAAATGTCCTCGCCCACCGGAGCGATTGCCACCATGATATTTTAGTGTAGATGACGCGAACGGCCCTATCCAGACCCCTCCCTCCCACCCCTCCCAGTGGTAGGTCGCAAGGGTGCGGCCAAAACGCGGTTGACAGGCATCCGCGGGGGCCGCTATGATCCCCGCCCTCGCTCGGCACTTCGTGAAAGGACGCTGCCATGTCTCGACGTCGAAAGGGCGGACCGCCTCTGTCTTGGACTTCTGTTGCTCGAGGGTTGGGCAAGTGTCCGACCCTTGCGACCATGGGCATCGTGTGGGCTGTGGTGGCATCGCAGACGGGTTGTGTCAGCACCGTCGGTCAGCCTTCGGCGATTGCCTTTGTGGAACCGCCCCGCGCGGAGTTGGAGGCATCGCTGGCGAAGGAGCGCATCGACGCCAATGAGGTGCTCCAATTGCGTCTGGCCGATGGAACCACTGCCAGCGTCGTCCAGACCTATTACGTTTCCGCGGACGGCAATATCGAGATCGCCGGCCACGGGACGGTTCAGGTGGCGGGAAAGACGCTCCGCGAGGCACAGCAAGTGGTGCAGGCGGCCGTGGCCGTTTCCGAGGCCACAACGCAGACGGTCGAGTTGATGCTATCGGAATACTATCTTGTCGTGGTGGACGAAAACGGCGCCAAGCGGCTTACACGAGTGCCAATCAAAGGTGAAGTCCGTGTCAAGGACGCACTGGCCAGCGTGCCCGCTGTGCGGAATAAGATCGTCTGGATCGCGCGCCCCGATCTGTCGCGTTACTTGAGCGAGCAGATCTTGCCGGTCGACTGGGAAACAATCTCAGGCGACGCCAACGCGCCGGGCAATCACAAGCTGAAACCGGGCGATTGGCTCTTCGTCGCCGAGGAACCGGCCAAAGGGATGGCACGCGTCTTCAATTCGGTTTCTGCAATGCTCAGTTCCCCCGACGTGCGGTGAGCGACTTCCCGCCTCAGGGAATTCCGACTGTCGGTGTGCCGCTGCTTGGGATTGGACGGGTTCTCCACGCGCGCGGGATTTGCCACAATCACATGCAGTGAGAGTCGGCCGGCCGGCAGCGCGGCACTGCTTGGAGTTGTGGCAGAGTCGTTGCCGTTGGAAACTCCATTCAACTCCATGCAGCGGCGCACGGTTTTCGCTTACCTCCCGAAATCGCGCAAGATCATTCTTTCCCCCGATTGCAGCGGCTCGGCGGTATGAATACGATGGTGGTACGGGCCATTGAGAGCCACGTCGATTTCGCCGCAGTTATCCCTCCGCGGATCCTCAGAAGAAGGGAGCTTCGGAATGTCTGTTTCATGTCGCTATGCTGCCGTCCTGTGCCTGAACGCTGGTGTACTTGTCTTGTCCAGTGCCCACGGAGGTGAACCGGCTGCGTCTGCGGGGCGCCCGGCAGTTGTCCTGGTTGAAGCGGAGGGTTTCCAGAATCTCGGCGGCTGGGTGGTCGACCAACAGGCGATGGATCAGATGGGCTCTCCTTTCCTGCTCGCGCACGGTCTGGGCACGCCCGTGGACGACGCCGTTACCACCGTACGCATCCCCGACGCGGGCAAGTACCGCGTTTGGGTCCGCACCCGCGACTGGATTGCTCCCTGGAACGGTTCGCCCGGCCCTGGAAGGTTTCGGGTGCTTGTCGACGGCAAAGCTCTGTCCGCGACGTTTGGAACGGTAGGCGAATCATGGCATTGGCAAGACGGCGGCGTTGTGGAAATTCGAGGGCCGAACGTGCGGTTGGCTCTCGATGACTTGACCGGTTTTGACGGCCGATGCGATGCGATCGTCCTGGCCGCGGATCCCCATTTCGTTCCACCCCATGACCTTGCTGAAATGGATGCCTTTCGCCGCGAGCGCCTGGGGCTTCCCGCATCGCCCTCCGACGCCGGGCAGTTCGATCTGGTCGTTACAGGCGGGGGGATTGCCGGGGCATGCGCGGCGATTTCGGCGGCGCGGCTGGGACTGCAAGTGGCCCTGATCCAGGATCGGCCTGTGCTCGGCGGCAACAACAGCTCGGAAGTTCGCGTGGGCCTGTCGGGCCATATCGGGCAGGAGCCTTATCCGGCCTTAGGGGACGTGGTCGCCGAGATCGGTCCGGTCGGCTATTGGGATCTTTGGGCGGCGAAGAAGTATCCCGATCGCCCGGAGAGCCGCCGCGTGCTCGAGATCATGGAGAAGAACCCGGAGAAGAAAACCCACAATGCGGGGCCGCCTTCGAACTATCGGGACGACAAGAAACTGGCCATCGTCGCGGCCGAACCGAACATCCACCTCTTTTTGAATACCCACGCGACCGCCGTCGAGATGCAAGGGGACCGTATCACTGCCGTCGTCGCCCGAAACATCCGCGACAGCCGCGAATGGCGATTCCCGGGGCGCCTTTTCGCCGACTGCACGGGAGACGGCACCATCGGTTTCCTGTCCGGGGCTTACTACCGCGTCGGTCGCGAGAGCCGGGAGGAGACCGGCGAGTCGCTGGCGCCCGAAGAAGCCGATCGGATGGTGATGGGCACGTCGGTGCAATGGTATGCCGTGGAAGAAAACCAGGCGGTGGAATTCCCCGATTGTCCCTGGGCGCTAGCGTTTACGGAGGAGACCTGCCAGCGGATGACGCGCGGCGACTGGGACTGGGAAACCGGATTGAATCAAGACCAGATCACCCAGTTCGAGTTGATCCGGGATCATGCGCTGCGAGTGGTCTACGGCAACTGGTCCTTCCTGAAGAACCACGCCGCGGACAAGGCGAAATACGCCCCTTGGCGGCTGACTTGGGTGGCGTATGTGGGCGGCAAGCGGGAGTCGCGGCGGCTGCTGGGCGACGTCGTACTGCAGCAGCAGGACATTGAAAGCGGTCGAAAGTGGCCGGACGCCTGTGTAACCTGCACGTGGGGCATCGATCTGCATTATCCGTCGCCCGAGAACAGCGAGCATTTCCCGGGGCATGAGTTCCGCTCGATCGCCAGGAGCAAGAAGATCGAGCCGTACGCCATCCCATACCGTTGTCTCTACTCGCAGAACATCGCAAACCTGATGATGGCCGGGCGGAATATCAGCGTTACCCACGTCGCGCTCGGCACGGTCCGGGTGCAGAAGACGACCGGCATGATGGGCGAGGTGGTGGGCATGGCGGCCTCGCTGGCGGCGAAGCAGAAGACGACTCCTCGCGGCGTGTACGAAAACCACCTTGCCCAGTTGAAACAGCTCATGGAGCGCGGGGTGGGAAAGAAGCCCCCGTCCACTGCCTCGACCGAAAGCCGCCCATAAGGCTGATCGAGGCTTTCCCGTCCGTATCGATGTTTTTCCTCTTGCCTATAGAAAGAACCCAAATGAGCAAGGCAGCCAAGAGCAACCATCTCGCGGAAGTGAAAATGGCGTTGGCGCGGAAATACGACAATCTTGCCCGCATTGCCAAGAGCAAGCCGCGGAGACGCGTGCTTCTGAATCGCGCGATTCAGTATCGACGTGAAGCTGCTCAATAGCGCCCGGCAAGCAAGAGGCTCCCGGACGTCAGGCATTCCAGCCTGACTGTCGGGCAAAGTCAGGCTGGAAAGCCTGACGTGCTGTTAGAGGCGGAAATTGAACGTTTCGCTGAGCAAGCGCCAGGCGCGCTGGCCGAGGGTCTGCCAGTCTTCTCGCCCCATGTGGACTTTCCCCTGGCCTCGCAGACCGAGGCGGAGCAGACGCGCCGGGTCGTTCAGCGGCACGCGAACCTGGTAGGACGTGCTCATGGGCCTTTCCACCCCGGACTTATCGGTCTTGGTGGCCAATTCGCCGCCGGCCTTGGTCGATAAACGGTTGGAGCTGACCCGCAAATCGATCTGGGCGATTTCGGCGATGCGGCCGAGAAACAGGTCGTGGGGCAATTCGTCGAGCTTGATGTCGACGTCCTGGCCTTCGCGAATGAAGTCGATGTCGCTCTGGTCCACAACGAGCATCGCCTCCATTTTCTCGGGATCGCCGACTTGGCAGAAAAGCGTGCCCGGCTCGAGAAAGCAACCGACGTTTTCCGGTTCCAGCGGCGTGCCCTTCCAGGTGCGAAGCTGATCGGGCGATTTATCCTCCGGCTTTGCGGGGGGCGGCAGGACGGTTCCGGCCACGGGCGCCGTAAGGGTCAACCGGCTCTTGTCCTGCAACTGCTGCCGCAACTGATCCTCCACATTTTCCAGCGCTTCCTGCACCTGGCGGATATCGTTGGCGGCGGAATTGTCTTCGTAGCGGAAGCGCTCGAGGGTTACGAGACGGGCGCGGTATTCATCGCGGGAGGTTTCCAACTCGGCGATTTTCAGGTCGACGTCCACATTGCTCAAACGGGCCAGCGGTTGCCGGGCCGTGACCTCCTGCAGAGGCCGCACTACGATTTCATTGAGTCGGCCGGGAACGTGGACGTAGATGCTGGCGGCGTCGCGGGCCTGGATTTCCAGCGGCGACATCACGGAATAGGGCAAAGGGAGGAATAACATCAGCAGCACGATGACGGCCAGTCCGGCCAGAGCGGTATACATCCGCGGCTTCTTCACTTTGTCCCATCTCCCGGGCACGTAAAAGAACTTGCCCAATCGGTACAGCGGTTGAATGAGCAGACCGTACAGCGACATGGCGATGATCATCTGCCCAACGACCTTCAGGCCGTAAGGTTCGAAGATCTTGTAAAGGAAGTAGAGAATGGAAAGGACGACCACCCAGCGGTAGACGGCCGCGGCAACCGAATAGAGCGCGAAGAAGATCTGGTTCCGCTCGGGCAGGAACGGGTCGTCGGGCTGTTCCAGCCCGAGGAACCATTCGCCCATCTTTCGGCTGAGAATCGTCGTCGCTTTTTGCCGCAGATTGGGGATCTCGGTGATGTCGGAGAGAATGTAGTAGCCGTCGTAACGCAACAGAGGGTTGGCGTTGAACAGCACCGTGCTCACCGACGCGATAAACATCGTGTTGAGCGCCAGATTGTTCAGCAGTCCCGGTTCGGTGAACCACCACACGAAGGTAGCGATCGAAGCCAGCACGAGTTCCACGTACATGCCGGCTGCGCCGATAAACGCCCTTTGCCATTTGCTGGGCAACATCCAGGAATCGGAGACGTTGCAGTAGAGGCAGGGCGTGAGCACGAGAATCATCACGCCCATCTCGTGGCACTCGCCGCCAAAATGCTTGCAGGACAGGCCGTGGCCGAACTCGTGGAGCACCTTCGTCAGTCCCAGCGTCGCCGCCAGCCAGAAGGCGTTGTGGACACTGAAGAATTGATAGAACCCGGGCAGTTTTGAGCGGAAGACGTCGAATTCGGCCAGCACCAGCAAGAGAGCCGAGAGGGCGAAGATCAGGCAGCAGATCATCGTGGCCGGCTGGAAGAACCACTTCACCTTGGGATACAGCCAGATAAGAAACCGCTCCGGGTCGAATCCCTTGAAGCGGATGCAGAGCACATTGCTCAGGGCGCCGAGGATTTCCTTGCGGCGACGCTCGTCGCGGCGCTTGCGGAGTTGATGTCCTTGGCCGGGAACGCCGACGATCACCAATCCGCTGCGATGGAGCATGCCGAGGAACTGCTGCAATTCCTCCAGCGTGATCTTCTGCGGCGGGAAGTCGGCTTCGAATTGGTCCTTGATGTCGTCGAGGCTCCGCTGGCCGTCGAACATCTGCAGGATGGCGTATTCCTCGTCCTGGAAGCGGAAATAGTGCAGGCCGACCGGATCCTTGACGACCCAATAGCTCCGCCCCAGATAGCGCTGCCGCCGCGCACTCAGGTCGGGCCGCATGCGAACCGGGAGCTGGCGAGCGGAACTGGATACCAGGCTGTCGGCGAGTGTGGCCATGAAGGAGAGAGTGAGAGGAAAAAAGGGAAAGCGGGAAAGAGGGAAAGGGAATTTTGGAGTCTAGCTGTTCATCACCGCTGCGTCTCCGATCGACCCAAGAGATTGCCGGACTGCCGCCACTGGATCGCCATGCGGGCGTTCTGCCCCGGACGGAGGAGCCAGTGGTCGTTTTCTTTGCGGTTGATCACTTCGGCCTTGACGAGGAAGCGTGGTCCTGCTTCGACGCTCGGGCTGACGAAGACGACCTTGCCGGGAAACGGTTCGGTCCGCCCGTGCGCCAGGGAAACAGTCACTGTCACCGGCTTGCCGGCCACCTCGCCCGGCGAAATCTGGGTGGCATCGAGGAAGGCTTCGATCCGCAGACGGTCCATGCGAACCATGTGGAGCACCGGATCGCCGGGGCGGACCCACTCGCCGTCGTGCAAGTGGCGTTTGACGACGATACCGTCCAACGGGGCAGTGATCTGTCGGCGCTCGACGTCCAACTTGGCCGCGTCCAGTTCGCCCTGGCGAACACTAACGCTCACGGCCGCGATTTTCAGGTCGTGTTCGGCCTGTTCGGTTTGCAGGGCGGCCTCGTCGACTTTCAACGCGTAGCGACGAAGCTCAATCGCCGGAATTGTATTGGCGTGCTTTTTGTTGGTCTCTAGTGCTTGTTGGTATTCGGCCTTGGCCACCTCCCACGTCTTCGTGGCGTAGCGAACGTTGACATCGTTGCCCGCTTCCTGGTGGGCCACATCGAGTTTGTATTTGGCAATTTCCTCGAGCTTTTGGCTCTGCCGATCGTCAATACGAGCCAACAGATCGCCTTTGGCGACTTGCTGTCCCTCGGAGGCGTTGAGTTCGATGAGAACCCCGGCTTCTTGCGCCGGCACCTCGGCCTCGTCGATCAGGGTTACCAGGCAGCCGTCGACCACGCCCGGATCCTGGATGGAAAATTCGGGTTGCGGACCAGCCAGGGCGAGTGCGGCAGTCAGTGCGATCGTTGTCAATTGCATGGGAACAAGCTTCCTTGAAAAAACCCATCAGCTCCGCGCCCCGGGGAGAGGCTTAGAACCAGCGGAAAAAGATCCGTGATTGGATATAGGCGAAGAAGTCGTGGAGCCAGACGTAACCGACAGCACGCCGGCCGCAGTAGACCTTGCCGGTGACGGTCGCCCCAGGGCGCAGATCCGGCAGTTCGGCCTTTTCGACTCCGCCCACTTTAATCAGCACGGTGTTTCCCTCGTCGCCGCGAACCTCGGCACTACCGTGGATCTCCTTGACTTTGCCGTGGTGTCGCCGGTCGGGCTCGGTTGCCACGATGTATTCGACGTCGAGTTCGGGACCGAGTTCGCTTTGCGCCTTGACGATATGCCCGATACGGTTCTCGGGCATCTGAAGTTCCAATTGCCACGGTCCGGTGGGGTCGGCAATTCGCATCAACACCTGCCCGCGTTGGACGGGGCGGGAAATCAAGAGGTTGTAGAGATCCCAGGTGACCACGATCCCATCGGCTGGGCTCAAGACGTGCAGATCCTTGGATTTCTCTTCGTAAAGCGAG
>JAAYEH010000141.1 GCA_012728855.1 Rhodopirellula sp.
CCGAGGCGGCGGTCGTCGACAAACTGGACGACCGAGTAGAGATCGTCCAGCCGGTTTTCCAGCGGCGTGCCACTGAGGCCCAGCGCGAACGGCGACTTGAGCGCTTTCATCACCCGCGCCGTCTTCGACTCCCAGTTCTTGATCCGCTGCGCTTCGTCGAGGATGATCAAATCCCAGTGGACCTGCTCGACGGAGAGGATGTCGCGGAGCACCTGTTCGTAATTGCAGACGGTGAAGAAACAGGGGTTGTCGTATTGCTTCGCCCGTCCGGCCGTGCTGCCGGAAATGATCTGCACGTCGTGATCGCTGAATCGGCGGATCTCATTGCGCCATTGCGACTTGACCGAGGCGGGGCAGACCACCAAGACTTTGCGGATGCCGGCCTCGCGGGCCAGCAACTCGGCGACGCCGACCCCCTGGATCGTTTTGCCCAAGCCCATATCGTCGGCCAGGATCGCGCGGCCCGCCCCCACGGCGAAAGCGATGCCGTCGAGTTGGTACGGAAGCAGCTCCACCTTCAAGAGCTGCTTGCGGAGCGGGTGACGGGCCGGATCCTTGCGGATCTCGGTCACGCGGTCGGCCATGCGGAGTTGGAAGAGCCGCTGGGCGATCCAGGCTTCGGCGTCGGGGTAGACCGTGACTTCATGGCCCATCCGCTCCAGTTTGCCGATCGTCTCGACCAGTCGCCGCACGTCGTCGATCGGTCTTCCGGTGAGGCTACCCGCCGCTTGGACCACATCCGGCTTGGCGCGGTCAGGCAAACAGAGGTGGAGCGTGACTTCCTCGCCGTAGAGAAGATGGACGAAGATCTCGCGATTCCGATAGGGCTTGCGGCGGATCGGCTCCGGGAATTTCTTGGCGACGCGCTGCAGGGTGTAGAGGATGTGTTTGCAGGTGCCGAGCGTGTTGGTGCGGAAGTCGGGACAGGAGCAATAGGACTGTCCCCGCTCGGCGCCGCGGAGGGCGACGCGATAGGTCTTGCCCGACAGGCCGCTGGTAATCGTATAGTCGGTCCAAGGCGACTGGGGATCGGCCGACTGCAGGCGGAACTTCTCGATCGTCGCTCGTTTCTCGCGATCGAGCAGCGCCCTTTGGATCAAGTCGGCCTCGCTGAGGTGCTCCATCGGGATCTCTTCCAGCGGCGGTTCGGCCAGCCCCAGCGCGGACTTCTCTTCGAGGATCAAGGCGACGGCGGCGCCGACGTGCTCGCACATGGCCTCGCAAGCGGTGCAGTTGAAAACCAACCGGTTGCGGGCGGAGGCCATCGTCGTGATCGTGACCGTGACCGGCTCGGCTCGGGATCCGGTGCCGGGAAGCGTCAGGCGAAAGAGGTCGCCGCCGAGATAAACGTCGCGATCGATGTCGATCGTGTCGTAGGTCATGCCTTGCCGGATCCATTGTTCTCCATCGGGTCCGAGGAGCTGGCAGGCGAGCCGGTAGGTGAGCCGGGAAAGGCGGTCGTGGAGGGTGAGCTTGCCGCGTTTCTTGGTCTTGGTGGTCATGGGCGGGATCCTGCGGTTTTTTTGCCTGTATTGTTTGTCTTCGACGGAGTTGATTCAGCCCGCACAGCCCGCGCAAAGCAGTTCGACCTCGTCGTCCGTGAAGGCCGCGGAAAACGTGGCACGGCCGCAGCGGCTGCAGCGAAGCGGTTCCATGTGCTTGGTCAGGGGGTTCCAGTAGACGGTATAGGCGCGGCGGGCCCGCTTCCGCTGCACGGACAGGTCGACCGCCAGTGCCGGCAGTTCGGTGCGAACCAGCACGAGCGGCTTCAACACGGCCTCCATGCGATAGCGTTCGTCGAGTTCGCCGAGCTTGCGGCGGAGTTCCAACTGGACCGCGCGCCGCTTCGCCTCCACTTGTTCCGGCTCGGCGGGCTTCGCCCGGCCTCGGGGCGACTTGTGCTCGGCTTCGCGAAGCAGCGCGTTATAATACTCGCGGAGGCGCTTGCGGTCGCGGGCCAGGCGATCGTCCATGCGTCGCAAGAAATCGGCGGCCAACTGCGGCAGTCGCGCTTTGGCCAGCGCCTCGGCGTGCGGCCAGGTGGCGGGCGGTTGCGGCTGGGCGGACGTGTTGGGCTCGATGTCCCAGAGACCGAACGGGTCGGGAATCTCGACCTCAGCGCCCGAAGAAGCGTTGAGTGTGAGGGGAAATCGCGTTTCCCAGCGATCTTCCGAGGCGATCGACGCCTGGAACCACCAGGTATGGTATTCCACGCGAACCGCCCGTGTTGCCGTCAAACGCACCTGCGCATTGAGCCAGGTGAACGCACGGCGGACCGTCTCGTCCAGGTCGCCGCGTTTCAGGTAAAGCTCCTTCACCTGAAAGGTTCCCACGCGCGGTTCCTGCTGGAGCAGGCGGCCGGAGGTCTCCAGGAAATCGCCGGCGAGGTTCACGTGCCAGCCTTCGCCGTAAGGTTCGGTGGAGAGGCGAAGCCACTGGCCGTCGACTTCGAGGGCCGCGGCGGCATCGTCGGGCAACACGGCGCTGCCCTCGGCGTCGCCAGGAGGCCAATCGACCAAGGCGCCGCGGCGTTCGAGCAAGCGAGTCGCGAATGCGTGCAGGTCGTCCTGGATGCCGGCGGTCATTCGTAATCGTCTCCGAAGAGCGCTTCGTCCAGTTTCTTCGCGTCCAGGTATTCCTCCTGCGCGTCGAGCAGCGATTGGGCAAGGTGATCGAACGATCGGTCCAGTTCCTCGTCGCTGTGCGACCGCATCCAGAGGCTGAGCACCAGCGATTCAAACTCCTCGCCACCTTCCAGGTTTCCGAGGATCGAGCCGACCTCGCCGACCACCAACTCAAACATGCGGATCTTCTCGGTCAACAGGTCGAGCAGCCTGGCTTCCAGGGAGCCGGCGGTGCAGAGATTGAACACGAACACTTCGCGGGTCTGGCCGATGCGATGGATGCGGCCCACGCGCTGTTCGATTTTCATCGGGTTCCAGGGGAGATCGAAGTTGACCAGCGTGTTGGCGAACTGCAGGTTGCGCCCTTCGCCGCCCGACTCGGAGCAGAGCATGACGGGAACGTCGCGGCGAAAAGCCTCGACCGACTCGTCTTTCTGCCGATCGGTTTCCATTCCGGAAAAGGTGACGTAGCGAATGCCGGCCCCTTCCAATAGACTTTGCAGGTGCTCCAGTGTACGCCGGAAATTGGCGAAGACGAGCACCTTGTCCTGCCGGCTCTGTCCCAGAAGCTCCAGAAGCTTCTCGTCCTTTGCCGACCGCTCGATCTTGCCGGCCAATTCGATCAACGGTTGCGCGGCGGCGTCTGACCCGGCGATATTGGCCAGCGACTGACCCAGCGCCCGTGGATGGCTCCCCGAGGCCAGGAGCAACGCGCTGAGTTGCTTTCGAGAAAAGGGGGCCAGCCGCAATTGGCTATCGCCGCCGTTGGCCGCCCTGTCACTGGCAACAGCGCACGCTTCCGCTTCCGGCCCGAAGCCTGGATCGTCGTCGGCCGCATCGCAGCGGCCAGCGCCGCCGGCCGCCGCGCTGCGAAGCCGGAGGTACTCGCTCAGACGACGGTGAAGGGCTTCTTCGTCGCCGCGCGGTTGGGCCATCAAGGTCTGCGCGTAACGCGGCGGAAGATCCATCTGGACTAGGCTCCGCGTGTTGCGGATCATGACCTCTCCCAACAGCGACCGCAGGCGTTCGCGGTTGAGCGGGTCGCGGGGATTGCCGCGGCGGACATACTTCTTCTTGAAATGGGCTTCCGTTTGCAGGTGGCCCGGCTCCAGCAGCGTGAGCAGGTTGTACAGCTCCAGCAGGTTGTTTTGAACGGGCGTGGCCGTGAGCAGGAAAAGGTGGCGACGTTTGAGCGAATTGATCAATTGCCAGTTGCGGGTGGAGCGGTTTTTGCAGTGATGGGCTTCGTCGACGATCACCAGATCCCAGGCAGCGGCGGTGACCGCTTGGGCCCGGCGAGAACTCTTGGCAAAGGAAAGCGACGAAAGGACGTGGTCCGTTGCGGACCAATACTCCGTTCGATCGGCAGTGGCCGTTCGGGGCGGCACAGAAAACTCCAGCGAGAACTTCGATCGCAATTCCTCCTGCCATTGCGACACCAGAGGCGTGGGCACGAGGATCAGCACCCGTTTGACCAATCCCCGCAGCAGGTACTCGCGGAGCAGGAGGCAGGCCTCGATCGTCTTGCCCAGCCCTACTTCGTCGGCAAGAAGAACCCGTCCGCGGAAGTGCCGCAACACCTTGCGGACCGTTTCGATCTGGTGGGGCAGGTGCTCGACGCCGTGGAGCCCCTCGATACAGAGGAGTTGATCGAAACCGCGGAGCAGGCCGAGCCGGGCGTGTTCGAGGTGGAGCAGCAACGACTCCTTATCGAGCGTCGTCAGCTCGCCTGGAGGCGGTTCGGTCCGGAACACGACCGGGATTCCTCCCGGACTGTGCCACGCGGGGGCACAAGGCTCGCTCTGGGCTATCAGATTCTCCGCACGCGCGTCCTGTGTGAGAGGGGGCACGAATCCATTCCTCAATCGGCCGCCGTTCCGATCCCACCGCCTCACGGCCCACGGCTGCCAGAAGCGGTTCCGCCTACAAGGCATCATTGTGGCTGCCACACGGGGGTACGTCAACCGGTTCATCGTTGTCGAAGGCAGAAAAAGCGTGGTCCGCGCCTGCCGCGAGTGGATCGCGACTTCGCGGAAGACTGTGAACGGCGGGTGGGAGATTTGGCGGGCTAGACTGGAAGAGAGGAATTCATCGACGCGGCGATCATCTATCGATTCAAAGGCAAGTCCTACCGCGATCACCGCTCCAAGCCGCACCGAAAAGGGAAGCATGGCACGGCGAGTTCATAGCCGGTTCGGCATACGCTTTCTACGCCGCTAATCTCGGCCTGTGCCTTTCGGTGTTGCTGTTCCTTGGTGCTGGAGCAGCAACGTGGTTGTGGTCACGGGTACGCAGCAACCAAGGGCCACAGAATCTACCTTGAACTCGGCTCACGGTGATTCGAGGATTCAAGGCAGATCGACCGACGCCACCCAATCCCTTCGGCAGCCCGCAAGAAACCCTACAGATTTTCCATCTTTCCTGCCTTGCCATGAAAACTCAAGAACCTCCTATAGTTGACATGCGTATAGTTCACGTATAATGGACAGCAGTTCAGGAGGGTGGAGCCAATGGAAAACCCCCTTACCAAGGTGCCGGAAGACCGCGGGGATGACGCCTCTCAGCCTATCGGGGAGATCTTGGCCGAACTGCTGGCGCAGTATGCGATTCGCTTTCCCGAGGTTCGGATCACCATCGTCGAAACCGCTGACGCCGCCTAACACCGAATTGTCATGGAGGACCGAAATGCTTGTGCTCACTAGAAAGCTGGACGAAGGGATTGTCATCGAGGGCGGGATCAGGATCACCGTTCTCAAGATCCGGGGCAGTCAGATTCAGCTTGGGATCGACGCCCCGAAGGACGTGATCATTCGCCGCTCGGAATTGGAGGATTCGGGGACCAAACCGGTAGTTGCCGTCGCATGATGATGGTGGCCCCGTTTCGTTCTCTGCTGAGCCGCGCAGCTACTCTGCGACAATATGACCTCCCCTGTTTCGCCACTTGGTCAAAGCAAGTGCGCAACGCGAGAAAAGCGCTGGGCGAACAGAAATACACCAAGCGCGGCGGACGGGCTCTTGGCAAGAGCATTGTCTCCGCGCGCGAAATCGACTATCAGCGCGGCGACGAGTGAATCGTCAAAAGGCAAACACGTCGGGCGATACGCCGAAGTATCTCGCTAGTTTGCCGATGTGGCCCCGGTTCAAGGCACGCTTGCCGCTGAGGGCCTCGGAAATCGTGGAATCGGTTATGCCCGTCGCCTTGGAAACGACCGTCTGCAAAACGCCCTTGGCTTCGATCAAGTGACGGAGCATTTCCGCATCCGAAACCGGGGCCATCGGGTGGGCCTCGCTCTCGTAGCGCTCGATCAAGTCGCCGAGCACCTCCAGGTAATCCTCTTCTTCCGGGGCAAGGTCGCGACGATCCAGGAGCGAATCGACCATTTGGACCGCCTCGTTCAACTCCTGATCGGAACGGATCGGACGGAGAGGATACCGGCGCACTAACTGAAAGTACCGATCCTCGACATTCCCCAGGCGATTTACAGTGGCCATTAGCAATCCTCTTTCCAGTCGCCCCGGTCGTACTCTTCTTGGGTCATTACGTGCCGGATGTAGACTTTCCCTCGGTTGAAGTGGACCACGACGACGAGCCGGAACTTGTTGCCGCCAATGTTGAACACGATGCACCGCCCCACCTGGTCAGCATGAGGGTAGACCTGCCGAATGTCCGCGAAGCACTTCCACGTCGCGTGTTCTGCCGTCCGATGCCAAGCCCGCAGCGGAGACTCCGCTTCCGGATAGCCTTCCCAAAACTCCCGTAGCTTCTTCTCGGATATGACGTGCATCCCTGCCACCCTTGATTATCGTCCGTCTATCTCAATTATTTTCGCAAATTGCGAAAAAGCCAAGGCGAAATCGGACCAGACCGGAGGAAACCGGATTGTTCAGAGAATCCGGTCTGAAGGGATGGTTTTTCGCAAAGACAAGTCCTGCAATATGTTGCGCCGGTTTGGTGGGAGCACGCCACCAGGGTCGGGTTTGGTCCGGTTTGTGGGTTTCGTAAGGCGCGTTTGGCCTGGCGTAGGGTTCTGAGCCAGGATTCCAGACAGAAGAAAACGCCACCGATGCCGGGCACTCACCGAAGACGAACTGACGCGACTGCTCGACATAGCTCGCCGCCGCCCGCTCTTGGACCGAATGACCATTCGCCGGGGGAAGCGCAAAGGCGAAGCGGTTGCCGTGCTTCGGGAGGAAACCCGCCGCCGCCTGGAAACACTTGAGTGGGAGCGGGCGCTGATTTACAAGACGCTGGTGCTTACCGGACTCCGCAAGAGCGAACTCGCTTCGCTTACCGCCGCACAACTGGTGCTTGAAGCCGACCCGGCTTACGTGGTGCTGGACGCTGCCGATGAGAAAAGCCGGGAGGGTTCGACGCTTCCGCTTCGGCATGATCTTGCCGCCGACCTTCAGGAATGGCTCGCCGCGAAAGCCGCTCTGGTTGGCTCGGAACCGGGGACGGTGCCGCTCGATCCGGTTCGGAAGGGGTTGCCGGCCGATACGCCACTGTTCACCGTGCCGGCCGGACTGGTGCGGATTCTCGACCGCGACTTGAAACGTGCCGGGATCCCCAAACGTGACGACCGAGGACGAACGGTAGACGTTCACGCCATGCGGCATACCTTCGGAAGACTGCTCAGCAAGGGCGGGGTTGCGCCACGAACGGCACAAGCCGCCATGCGTCATTCGACCATCGACTTAACGATGAACACGTACACCGACCCCCGCCTATTAGACGTAGCGGGTGCAATGGACGCTCTCCCTTCGCTCCCGCTGGCTGGTGGACCACAAGGCGAAGGAATCGCCGTAAAGGCAACGGGGACCGACGATTCGACCGCTTCCCGGTTTGCACCAAAGTTTGCACCAACTATCGGCAAACGGTGCATATTGGAGTCAATTCCAGTCGAAACGGGCGAGGAACCGGACACGACGGCTGCTGA
>JAAYEH010000013.1 GCA_012728855.1 Rhodopirellula sp.
CCACATAGGTGTCGCCGTCCTGGCCCATGGAGTGGATGGAGTAGATCGTGGAGCGCACGTCGGTGAGCCCCGTGACTTCCTGTGGGCAGAACGCCGCCGCGTGGGAGAACACCAGCGATTCGCCGTTTTCGTTTTCGTAGGTCAGAATTTCGATCTTCCCTCCGTTCATTCTGTGCGCCCCCCTTCCCGCAAAAATGGGCAAACAAAAGGCGCCCCTCCTCTTGGGAAGAGCGCCTGCGCAATGCCGCTAAATCAGGTTCACGTACTCCTGCCGCGCGTCCACCACCGCGTAAAGGACGACCCGCCTCGCCTCGTCGTCCACCTTGTAGAAGATCAGGTTCCTTTCCACGATCAGCACGCGGTAACCCTGCCGCTTAAGAATCGCGTATCGGGGAATCCCGCCCATATGCGGGGATGTCTCCAGGCTGCGGATCGCCTTCTCCAACTTCTCGAGATACCGGAGCGCAACCTCAGCGCTGCCCGAGTCCGCCGCGATGTATTGGATGATGGCGTGAAGCTGGTCGTTGGCCTTGTCGGTCCGGTAAATCTCGTACTTCATCCGTCCGGATTCCCCCGCAGTGCCGCGCGAAGCTCGCGGAACGTATCTTCCACAGGCGCGACGCGGTTGGCCCGCACGTCTTCCTCCGCGTCCGCCAGTGTGCGCAGAAGCTCCAGTTCGGCGCGCATCTGCTCATATTCCGCAAGGCCTATGAGCACCGTGTCCCCGTGCCCGTTTACCGTAATGTACACAGGCTGCCGGCTTTCCCGGCAGAGCCTGGAGATCTCCGCGTAGTGGTTGCGCAGATCAGCCGACGGCCGTATCCGTTCCATGCGATCACCTCCCGACGTCATAGTCATATTATATCCCGATATGCCTATTTCGTCAACCGTCAGGTGAGCGCCCTCGCGATCTGTTTGAACTGTCTGGCGGCCTCCCGCTGCTGGCCGACGTAGGAGGTTTCCTCTGCGTAGATGTTCTGGGTAACAGAAACCCCGCTCTGCTGACTTCCGCCCGCGGCCTTGAGCGCAGACACAAACGCACTCATGATCTGCGCCGCCTGCTGCTCGCGTTCGGCCTGGGACTCGGTCAGGATCTCTCGCATGCCGGCCTTCAGCCGGTCGGACATTTCCGCCCAGAGGGTGTCGAGGGGAAGGATCGCCTCGGGTCCCGCTTCGCCCACGCCCTGGAGCCCCGCGCGCGTGCCGAAGATGGTTGGCTCGTCGAAAATGCCGCCCAGCGCGTTCCACACGACGGAGAGTTTCGGGATGGAGACGCCCCAGCCGATGTCCTTCCAGGTGACCTTGATCTCCGGGAGATCGAAACTGGGGAGCTTCCACTCGAAGTCAAACAGGCTCTTGAAGTCCGAAACTTTGTCCACGACCCAGTTGTAGGCCGTGGTGATGGGCGACTTGATGACGTCCACCACCTTGTCCCACACATCCTGCACACTGGTTTTCACCGTCTCCCAGGCATCGGTGATGCCGGTTTTGCCCAGGGAAACCGCGGCCTTGACGGCGTTCGTGATTCCCAGCCACGCCGTGCCCGCGTCGGTCTTGAGTGTGTCCCAGATGTCCTTGGCGCCCGTGGAAATGGCGGTCCACTTCTCCGAGATGGTTGTTTTCGCGGACTCTACGGTGCCGGTGATCGCCGAGGTGATGGCGTCCCACTTGTCGGAGGCGGCGGTCTGGATTCCGTCCCAGGTGTCCGATAGCGCCGTCTTGACGGCGGTCCACTTGCTCTCCACCGCGGTCTTGACGGTATCGACTGCCGTGCGGATCGCCGCGGTGATGTCATTCCACACGTCGGACGCGGTGGAGGAGATGGCGTCCCAGGTATCCGAAAGCGCGGTTTCGGCCTTGTCCCACTGGTCCTCGGCCCACGCCTTCGCGGAATCCACCGCGTCCGAGATGGTCGTGGTGATGGCATTCCAGGTGGCGCTGGCGGCAGTGTGGATGCCCGACCAGATACCGGTCACGGTGTCGGAGAAGGCCGTCC
>JAAYEH010000142.1 GCA_012728855.1 Rhodopirellula sp.
AGCACATTCGGCGGCCCGGTGGAGTGGACAACGCTGGTTACCGCCGAGGGCTTCTTGCACCCTTCGGCGGCGGCCCACAGCGCGCTGGCGTGGCTCTTGGAGGACACGCAGTTCGCCGGTCGCGTGACGTTGGCGGACGGCGTCCACGCCTACCTCTACTCCGGAGCGAACCGCGCGGTGGCGGCGATCACATCGAGCCCGGTCCACGCGGCCTTCCAACTGCCGGCGGCAGCAGAGGTCCGGTCGTTCGACCTGTTCGGCAATCCGGTCGCCGCCGGCGCGGCGATCGACGATCGGGTTCACTATGTTGAGTGCGACGCCGGGCTGGCCCGTTTGAAGTTGGTACTCGTGGAAGAATAGCTAACGCATCATCGTGCAACTGGTCACGCCCATGTTACCGTGTAACGAAGTCTCCGATTGAAAACTCGTCATTTCACGGCCGGATCTCTGCGACCCGGCCTTCGAGTTTGCCGGCGATCCGGCCACCGTGCTTGTGGATGAAACGCCAAGCGGTCGAGAGAACATTGGGCTCCAGGATCTGATGGTTGAGCTTTTCGAAGCGGTCGCCCAGATGCAGCGTGTCGGTGCGGGTGATGTCCAACGAGTTGCAGACAATCGTGTAGTCGCGTTCCGGCTGGATGTCCGTCTCGACGATGCGTTTGCCCACAGGCAGCCGGCGATCGAAGCGATAACGGCAGCCGGAAACCTGCACCAGGAAACGTTCGTCCTGGGGCTTGTCGAGGAGGTTGGCCTCGATGACGGCCAGCAGTTCTGAGCCGCGAAGCGTCAACGAAGCCAGCGCGCCGTCGCTGGGGCGCAGCCAGTTGATCAACTCGATGAAATGCACCGTCTGGCCCGCCTGGACCGCGGCACCGCGAAACTGGTTTCCGTAGCGATAGTGGCCCTTGGTGCAAAGGGCGATGTCAGCGCCGGCGATGTCGCGCATGGCGTCGGTAAGCCAGTTGCCGAGCGTCGTCTCCGGGCCGCCCTCCCAACTGGGTGGCTCGTCCACGACGCCGATCGTGAAATTCTTCCAAGCGGTGCGCGAGGCGATCTGGACAGGCTGCAACACGCCGCTCCAAGCGCCCGCATGACGGCTCAGGACAATCTCTTGCTGGCCGCCGCAGACGTCGTCAAACACGACCCGGCCGTCCAACAGGACGCGGATCCGCTCCTCCCGATTCAGCAAGTCCGGATCGGGCCGCAACACGACACGGGTGGTGTTCCGGCAGGCCACCACGATGCGGTTGCCTTCCTCGATGCGAGCATCCACCTCGGCGAACCAGCCGGGGCATTCGACGTCCTGAATTTCCACCCACCAAGCGCGGCCGTGCGGCGGAAAATAGGCGCGGTGGGTGATGCGACGCGGGTGCGCCCCGCGTTTCTGCTGGAGCGCCCATTCCAGCACCAGCTCCGTGCTGGCGCTCATCGTGTTGTGTCCCGCCTCGGCAATCATCCACAAGCTTCCGTTGTAGCCGAGTCGGCGCATTTCGTCCGTGATCGGAAGCGG
>JAAYEH010000143.1 GCA_012728855.1 Rhodopirellula sp.
GGAGCGATCGTCAGCGACGAACCATTCCGCTTATGCGGCGGTTTCAGGCCGTTCCGACCGTTGCCATTCGTGGATGACGAGCCGTTTGGCGTCTGGGCCGAATTCGCCGATCCTTCGGTTGGTTTCGGCCCGCCGTCCGTCGTGGCGGCGGGCCTCGGCTCGGCCTCCGAATCTTCCGTTGCCGGGGAGGTTCCGTCGACCGACGATGGCGGCGGCGCCATCTTGTTCGCCTCTCGATAGCCCGGCAAAAACGTCACGCCCAGCCAACGGAATATATAATCGACGATGCTCTTGGCGATGCGGATGTCCGGGTTTTTCGTGAAACCCATCGGCTCGAATCGGGTATGCGAAAACTTGTTGACGTACACTTCCAGCGGCACGCCGTATTGCAGGCTCATTGATACCGCCGTGCCGAAACAGTCCATCAGACCGCCGATCGTGCTCCCTTCCTTGGCCATGGTGATGAATAGCTCGCCGGGCCGGCCGTCGGGATACAGGCCGACGGTGATATAGCCCTCGTGGCCGGATACGCTGAACTTGTGAGTGACCGACTGCCGGGTGTCGGGCAAACGTTCGCGGCGCGGCGCGGCCAGCAGCTTCTCGGCCGTCTTGTCTTCCTTCGCCTTGGTCGAAAGCGGCTGCACCTCTTTCGAACCGTCGCGGTAAATGGCCAGCGCCTTCAACCCCAGTCGCCAGCCCTCCATGTAGGCGTCGGCCACGTCCTCGGGCGTGGATTCCCGGGGCATGTTCACCGTCTTTGAAATGGCCCCGGATACGAACGGCTGCGCGGCGGCCATCATGCGAACGTGCCCCCGCCAGGTGATCGACCGGCGGCCGTTCCGCGGCGGAAACGCGCAGTCGAATATCGGCAGGTGCTCGTCGGCCAACTCCGGCGCGCCCTCGATCGTGTCGGACTGGTCGATGTAGTTTTCGATATTTTCGATTTGCTCCTCTGAATAGCCAAGGCTTCGCAGGGCGGGCGGAACCGTGCGGTTGACGATCTTCAACATGCCGCCGCCTGCCAACTGCTTGTATTTCACCAGCGCAATGTCCGGCTCGATGCCCGTCGTGTCGCAGTCCATCATAAAGCTGATCGTGCCGGTCGGCGCCAAAACGGTCGCCTGTGCATTGCGGAAGCCGAACCGCTTGCCGTGGGCGAGAACCTTGTCCCAGAGATCGCGGGCGGCCTCGCGAAGATACGCCGGGCAGGAAGGAATTTCCTCGACCTTTTCCCAGTGCATTTCCATTACGCGCAACATCGCCTCGCGGTTCTTTTCGTATCTGTCGAAGGGGCCGGCCACTTCGGCCAACTCGGTGCTGGTCAGATTCGCCGCTCCTTGCAGCAGGGCGGTGATCGCGCCGCAAAGACCCCGGGCATCGTCGGAATCGTAGGGCACGCCGGCCGACATGATCAGACTGCCCAGGTTCGAATACCCCAACCCTATCGGCCGGAAATCATGACTGTTTCGCGCTATCCGTTCGGTCGGATAACTGGCGTGATCGACGAGAATTTCCTGGGCAATGAACACCACCCGACAAGCGGCGATGAACCGCTCGAAATCGAACAAACCGTCCTCCAAACGGAACTTCATCAGATTGATGCTCGCCAAATTGCAGGCCGAATCGTCGACGAACATGTATTCACTACACGGGTTGCTGGCGTTGATCCGACCGGATGTCGGGCACGTGTGCCAGCGATTGATCGTCGTGTCGTACTGCACTCCCGGATCACCGCAACACCACGTCGAAGCGGTGATCTTGTTGAACATCTCGCGGGCTTGATAGGTCGGGCCGGCCTTGCTCGGATCGGTGACCCAATGCGTGTTCCACGGCTTGTCGGTCTCGACCGCGTGCATGAACTCGTCGCTCAGCCGGACGGAGAAATTCGAGTTTTGGAACAGCACCGTGTCGTAGGCTTCCTGCGGATCGTAGCCTTCCTCGACCAGCGTGCGCACCTTCTTTTCCTCGCGGCTTTTGCACTCGATGAACTCCATCACGTCGGGATGCCAGTCCTTGATCGACTGCATTTTGGCGGCGCGACGGGTTTTGCCGCCGCTCTTGACCACCGCCGCGATCTGATCGTAGACCCGCATGAACGACA
>JAAYEH010000144.1 GCA_012728855.1 Rhodopirellula sp.
CCCGGCTCGGGCGTGAGCCGCACGCCCTGGAATCCAAAGCCGTCCTTCTTGACTTCGTAGCCATGCCCGTGGACCCAAAACCACGTTTCGCGGCCCATCAGCTCGGGCACGTCGAGCGCGATCAGCCCCGCATTGTCGGTCACGAACCTCAGATGATTCGTCGTGCGGAGTTCGACCAGTGGCACGGGCCAGCCGGTCCCCTTTTCGACGACCTCGACGCGGCACGGTTCGAGGGCGAGGGTGGGAACGGCGAAAAGCGTCGTCAGAACGAGCATCGCCAAGACGACGGTGGCCACGCGGCGGACGAGAGGGGCGGGCAAGGCATGCATGGCGGGAACTTCCTTTCGGCATGGAGGCGGGGGGGTGCGGCAACGCCGCCGCGATCATTATAGCAGCACGGGATGGAGTGTGCCACGATTCCTCGTTTCTAGCCATTTTCCGACTGTGGAATGAGCGCGGTATAATCAGGGGAGTCACCAGCGGATCGCCGTGACGCGTCTTCCGTTGGGGCCATGCACGAAGTTCGCTGTCGTGTCGGCCATCCGCTCCGTGTCGCATCGACACTGCCGGATGGAGGCAGGATGAGCCAAGGCAGCGAATGCGCTCGCGGGGAGTCCTTGAATCATGTTCGAATACATGCGACGTGTTGTCCTGCTGGCCGTCGCCGCCATGGGACCATGCTTCATCGGTTGTGCGCCCCAGGAAGAGTCAAGCAGCCAGACGGAACTGACCATTGAAATCGTGCCGTCGGGGAGGGAAGACGACGAGGAGGAATTGTCTCGCCCGCACGACGCAAAACTCCAGAAAGGCGTTCGAGTCTTTGTCACCTTTCCGTATACCGTCGAGGATGGTACTCCGGTCGCGGCGATACTCGACGACACACATCATGGCGGTGGCGATACAGTTCGAATTCATCCCGGAAGACCCAAGGAGTATGGACTGTACGGCACCCGCATGAGCCACCGCCTGGTGGTTTGGGCCAGTGGGAGGACCATGTGGCGAGTCGGACCGGTATGGTATCACGTGGGGAAAGTGCCGCCCGCGAGAGTGAACGATATTCTCTCGTCCATTCGGGTCGAGGACTACAACAGTGTAGCGAATATGTCCTATTCCTATGCGGGCTATGCGTGCGGCCACCAGAGCTATTCGGTGATGTTCGCCTCCAAAGGCAACGGGGAGAATGTCATTCTGCATTCTCCGTTTCATTACTATTTGGCGAACAGTCCATACGGGAATGACTTGTATGCTTACTGGGACGAGTCAGGCCGTTGGGATCTCTTTCCTACCGTCCACTACTCCGACTCAGCACATCTCCCGGCGCGCAAGAAGTACACTTGGTCAGAATTCACCAACGCCGTTCCGAGGCGCTTTCTCGCGTACCTCGATACCTGCAATTCGTTGGAATCCAAGCTGCTGCCGCTCATATCAGAGGCGAAGCATTCGACCATGCTGGATCCTCGGAAGCATCAGCATCGCATTACGCTGATCTCCCAGGTCTACGAGTACCGGCCGGGCACTCCACCGAAGTGGATCCCGGTTGACGGCAAATCTCTCTGGCCCGCACCAGGAAGTCTCTACTACGAGAGTTGGCAGGATCAAGAAGATGAGGATTCGGTCAATGATGGAGAAAGCCGCAACGAGGACGCATCCAGTGAGTAGCCGCAAGGCCCGAGAGGCATTTGCCAATAACCGTCATTCTCCTCTTATCGCTTTCGCGACACCGATTGACGAGCAATCGGCGACACCCGCCAGATCGACTTCAACTGATCGACTGCGGCGCCGCACAAGGACGGACAAGCCGTCCATGCCACCCAAGTTGAGAAAGCGAGCCGGCAATCAGCGTGCAAGCTGGTGTCGGCATGAAGCTCGCCTATTTGGAGTGCGGCGATTCATCGCCGCTTTTTTTCCAACGAGCGCGTTCGTCTTCTTTCACCGAATCCTGAAATAAACTGCAACAGGCAGTCGCTATCGTTTGCCGGCTCCCGAAAGCGGCAATGAATTGCCGCACTCCATGTTTGCCTTACAGCGGCAATGGTCTGCCACACTTCACGCTTGCCCCAGAAAGCGGCAATGAATTGCCGCACTCCAAAGGATCGCGACGAACCCGGTTTACATTCCCGTTGCGTAGTTTCTTTCAACGCCAGCGGGCGCGACGTTTGGCCGAGAGGCTCAGCAGGCCCAGGGCCAGCAGGGCGAGAACACCGGGCTCGGGCACGGACTGATGCGACTCGCTGCTTTCGCCTTGATAACCCCAGTTGGCCGCCAGGATCGAGGCGTCCAGGGCGTTGACGATTCCGTCGCCGTTGAAGTCGCCGTCGAGCCAACCGCCGCTTTGTCCCCAGTTGGTCGCCAGCAGCTTCGCATCAACTTCGTTGACGCGGTTGTCGCGATTCGCGTCGCCCGGCATGCTCAGCGAGTAGTTGAGATAGAGTTGCTTGAAATTGCCGACGGCCGACAGATGGAGGTACCCGGCGGGGTCGAGTTCGTTCTGGAAACCGCTTGCGTCCAAGCCGAGATTGAAGAAACCGTAGGTGTTTCCCGTGGTTTCGGCCAACAGCCATGAATAGGGGGTCGTGTTGTCGAAATCGGCCATTTCTCCGGCAACCTCGCCGTTCAGGGTCGTCACGGCGAGGGTGGACGACCCGCTGATCCACATGCTGCCCGCGATGTTCCACAGATCCCAATCGATTCCGGCGATTCCGTCGGCATCGGCGATGTCGAAGAGATAGCGTCCGCCGCTCCAGGTGGCCGCGCCGGTGGTTGCCGAGCCGACCCCGTCGCCGGGGGCGAACGCGCCGCCCGACTGAATCACGATCGCGCCCGGCAAAGCCGTGGACGAAGCCGAGAGCACGCCGTCTACGATCGTGGTCGTGCCACTGTAGGAGTTGCTCGCCGAGCCGAGCGTGAGCCGGTTCGAGCCGGTCTTCTGGACGGCTCCCGTGCCGCTGATGGTCCCGGTGAAGTCGATATTCGTGGTCGCGGCGTCGAATTCGAGGGTGGCGTTGTTGGTGACGGCCGCCGCGCGGAACGACGAATTGGTCGTGTCGCGCAATACGAGTTTGCCGCCGTTGATCGTGGTTCCGCCGGTGTAGGTGATATTGGCGCCGGACAGGGTCTGCGTGCCGGTTCCCTTCTTTTCGAGCGTGGCGTTCACCCCGCTGAAGTCGCGGAAATAGCCATTGTAGGAATAGCTTCCGGAACCGCCGACAACCAGGTTGCCGCTTTGAACCACGCCGCGGCCGTCGGCGCAGTTGATGCCGCCGACGGTCTCGGTATAACCGTTGAGGTTAAGCCGGACGAAGTTCGCCGTGTTGCTCAGCGAAACCACCGACGAGTCGGCGATCTGTTCGTCGCGGCTGAGATAGACGTAGATGTCAGTCCCCGCGCCGGCGATATTCAGTTTGCCGGGAATCGCCAAGCCGGAGGA